>CAZIQY010000115.1:0-6959 GCA_964541605.1 uncultured Syntrophaceae bacterium
GGTGGCTCACTTTTCACGACCGAAAATGGCTCACTTTGAAAAGACCGTTGACACCTTCAGTACTCTGTATACAATATTCAACAAATCTATGATCTGCTATTGTTTGATCGACCGTGAGTTTGATACAGCTTGATGCAATGATACCATACGAAAAATTATGTGGGAAAATGCCTGACTTGCCGATCGTGGCACCAGTTTTTGCAACGATGATGTCGCCTGGAACAACCTTGCTCCTTTTAAGCTGGGTCGCCTTTCTTTCAGAAATAAAAACCAGATTATCAGAAAGAAACTGGCCTGAATAAGATGTATTTATAACGCGAACAACCGGTACACCTTCAACCTCATATTCCGAAGCATGTAGCTGTGTACCAAATGGGCCATCTACAATCGAAAACTTGTCTTTAGCAGCAATGTCTGCCAAGGATTTCTCTTCAAAACCTTCCACGGCACTCATTTCACTCCCCCTCCTTCGCCAGTTTCACGATGAGGTCACGCCCTTTCCGGGTGAGCCGGTATTTCTGTTTGCTGCTTGTGGGTTTATGAGGAATGGTCATTTCGATGAGACCAGCGGTGAGTGCTGGTACGAGATAAGCATCCCTAAAGTAGTTTTCATGCCGAAGGGACAGCGCTGCCTGGATATCAGTACGTTTCATCTCGCCAACCAGTAATGCCAGGAGCCTCTTTACTTCCCCGGTGACTTCCCCGGTGACTACCCCGGCGACTTCCTCGGTAATCCCCCCTACGGCTTTGAAGGCCAGTTCAGGCTTTCTTCGGATAGTAACCACAAAGCCGTCCGTGAGGGCAAACTCCGGCTCATCAAGGCCGAAATTACGGCAGCGCCTGATCATATCGCCTGTTCCGGTGCCCATGCGCTCGATGTACTTGGTAAGATAAAGAGGTTCGGCCAATAAGGGATTACAGGGAACGGAGCCGTGGGGTTTGCGCAACTTGGCAAGGGTCAGGGGCGGCGGAAGGGTGCCGGGGTTCCAAACCTCCAGCCGATCTGCAAAAAGCATTACCTGCACACTGCCGTTGCTCGTATAGTCCCGATGGGCTACGGCATTGACGATGGCCTCACTGATTACTTCAGGGGGCATTTCATAGGCAACGGGTGCTTGTACACTCTGGGTGCGGGTGCCGACGGCAAGATCAATTTTGGAGAGCACGAAATCAACAGCCTGATCCACCAGGTCAAAGACTGTTCCCTTGTAGACTCGGTAAAAGGGAATGGGTTTGGTTATCTCGATGCTGTGAAAATGGGCGCACTTGATTTCAGAGGAAATAAGGAAGCGTTGCGGCTGTTTTCCAAAGAGCAGGATCGCGGCATTGCTCGGTCGTTCTTTGTCAAGGAGATTCAGATGCGTAAGAATCTCCATGGACGTTGAGTCTTCTGGCAACGGGAAACCTCTGGCTCGCCGGGCCAGCGTCAGAAATGTATGAATTTTTTCTTCATCCAGATCGTCAATGGTGGCCTTCCGGCAGAAAGAAGCGTCAAAGGGCACTGAGCGTATCAACTCGTGCTCATCAAGATATTGGACAAGGCTGCCATACAGAGCGGCTACCAGTTCTGAAGCACTGACAAAACGGCGCCTCACTACCTGGTCTCCTACCTCCTTGATAAGAGCTTGCATTTGCGGGGTCTTGCTGCGATCATCGGCCCCTTTGACAAATATGAGTCGATGTTTACCAAGCTGTGTCGCCAGGTCGTATTCCCGGTGTGTTGGAGAGTATCCTTTCTTATCCGTGATTCCGTATTCCTTGCCGAATAGTCCTACGTAAATGTTGCATCGTTTAACCTCATGGAGGTAGACTTCGTCAGCCCCCCTGTCTACTGCCGGCACGTCTTCAAAGAGAAAGACATCAAAGAATCGACGTAGAAGAGGATCGCCGCGAAGAAAGTCCCGCAGCGCCTTGCGCTCTTTGGCAAACTCCTTTTGCACACTGCTTATAAAGATTCGTATATTGATCACGATGCGTCCTCCGTATAGCCGAGCGCCTTCAGATATCTATCAAGTGTCTTTAGAGTCTCGGCCCTCTCTTGTTCAAGCTGACGGCTGGAGGTGGCATACTTATTCCAGAGGTTTTCCACCCCGGCAATGAATGAGCGCTTTTCGGCATTGAGATAACGGTTCAATTCATTGGCGGCAAGATCATAGAGTTTTTTCAGGATGAGGCGGCGGGCATCTTCCTCGGTAAGCTGGCCGCCTATGGCAGAGAGGATTGATTCGGTTTTGGCAATACGTTTTTCAAGAGCAATTTTGTCTTTGTTCAGGGCGGTGATTTTCTTTTTGTCGTCTTTGTTGGCGCTACTGAGATTTTTCAGTTGTACCTCCACCTGCCGAATCAGTTCTTTATTTTCGGCCTCGAAATCGCTGCCTCCCAAGCGTTTGAGCCGGAGCTTGATCTCCAGTTCGTCGGTTTTGGATTTCAACTCGGCTTTGTTTTCTTTGATTCGTTTTTCAATGGCTGCTATTGCCTTCTCTTGTATTCGCAAGTGTTCAAGCTCTTTCCGTGCTGAGTCGCTTGTACTGTCTTTGAGGTCGTCGATGAGTTCTTTGAGAATCTTTTTAATGACAGTGACGGTGACGTTCTCATCTTCTTCAGGCTCATAGGCGGCGACTTCCTGCGCCGTTTCCACTGCCTCGGTCAATTCGCTCTGGGCCTCGTTGATCTGTGCCTCCAGCATTTCAATCTCGTCGGCCTCCGCCTGAAAATATTCGGCAATGAGGTATTCATCAGGGATCAGCGTATGGTGCCAGCCGATTGAGATAATTGTCTTCAGGTCATAACGAATCTGCTGCCACCAGTTCACAAAGACGCCGGCGCTTTTGAATTCATCGAGCACATTCAGAGGAATGAGTTTCTCTTTTAGTGTTGTCAGGAGTTCGAAACGTACTTCCGGCAGTTTCTTGCCGTCGCTGAGCATGGCAAAATCCTCGCGGGCCACAGACCACCAAACTTCGAGAGCCTTATGGTGCGTGGCAATTATCTGCTGGAGCGCAAGATCGGCTTCGAGAGTCGTCTTGATGGCTGGCTTTGCTTCAATTTCCTGGCGGAAAGTCAGATAGCCGGGTCGCTCCGCCCGGAACAGTGAATAAGCCTTGATCCCGAAACGGGCAAAATCAGCGGCACGGGCATTGACCTCAGTCTCCGGGATACCTCCAATCAGGTGTGCCTGTACATCTTCCGGTTCCGGCTCGGGGGTATTGTCAATGTAACGGCGGATATTGAGGTTATAGTCATGGGTTTCAACGATCTCGGATTTATCCACTAGGCGGCTATATTTAGGAATCTCCAGTTTGTTCGTGAAGACAAAGTCGATCTTTTCGATGTCCTCCGGGCGCAACTTGTTCTGGGCCTTGCCTTCGGCGTATTCGCGGTCGGCGTTGATAAAGAGCACCTTGTTTTGCATGGTTTCCGCTTTATTCTTGCTTGCTACGATCACACACGCAGGGATGCCCGTGCCGTAAAATAGACCAGGCGGCAGGCTGATGATCGCTTCGATGACATCGTCATTGATAAAGATTTCACGGATCAATTTTTCCTTGCCGCCGCGGAAGAGAACTCCGTGAGGCATTATTGTAGCCATGTGCCCCCGAGGTTTGAGGCTGGCCAGCATGTGCTGCACAAACATGAGATCGGCCTTTTTGCCTGTCTCGGGACACCATTCACGGAAACGGCTGGTGAATTTCATGTTGGCACGGCTATAGTTCTGAGAAAAGGGCGGATTCGCGAGGACGCGGTCAAACTTTCGCACCTGGCCGTTCTCAAGAATCAGAGGGTCCTCGAGGGTGTCGCCGTTTTCGATGGTGAAACGGGTGATGTTATGGAGGATCATGTTCATATTGCAGATCGACCAGACCGTGCCGTTGGAGTCCTGACCGTAGAGGAAGATATCATTAGAGTCCTGTCCCTGTTCCTCCACGTACTGATGAGACTGAATGAGAAAGCCGCCGGAGCCGACTGTAGGATCGTAGATTTCGTTGCCAGCTTCCGGCTTTGTAAGCTGCACCAGGAGGCGCACCACTTCGGCGGGTGTGTAGAACTCGCCTCCTTTCTTTCCCGCGCTATCGGCAAAAAATTTGATCAGGTATTCGTAGGCAGCACCAAGCAAGTCGGGAAACTCGAAGTTGTCGTTGATGAGTACGAATTGGGGCTGATTGAAATGGTCCAGCAGATCCTTCCACTTCTGGTCAGGAATCTTGGTCTTTCCTTTAACAGCGTTAAAATCAATGTTGTTCTTGAGCACCCCGGCAAGGGCGTCGTTTCCCTCTTCAACAGCAGCAATGGCCTTGTTGAGCATGTTGCCGATATCGTATTTGAGGTCTTTTAACGCCGGGACCATTTCTCCACTTTCGTCGATCCATGGTTCATGCCAGCGCGCGCGCACGGGGACGAAGAATGTCTCGCCGTAGGAGGTTTTGTCTTCAAGCAGTTCTTTGACGAGATCGGGCTGATCCTTCAGATGAATAAAATCTTTATTTCGCAGTTGCTCGCGCTTGCGGTCGAACTCATCGGAGAGGCGCTTGAGGAACAGCATACCGAAGATGAATTCCTTGAATTCCGATGCGTCCATCTTTCCGCGGAGTATATCGGCGGCCTTGAAGAGAAAAGATTCGAGTTGGGAAAGGGTGATTTTTTCAGTGGGCAATACTCAATTCTCCTATAAGGTTATTCAAATGAAAGGTAGAACTGAATTATTTTACTCTATTTATACATTAGCTCCATTTATTATATGGCTATCTTCAATACCACAATATTTTTAAAAATATAATCACTAATCAATGATTTCTAATCTGAGCCCTGAAACCGTGTCTTTGGTTTTAACAAGAAGGGTCAATGAATAAGGATCATTCTTGAAGGTGTTTGGTTTGCTGTTCTCAATGAATCCTGCCGTATGCAGTCTTTTCCTGGCTTCGTCAACCGTCATGCCGATAGTGACCCCGAACATGCTGGTTGCAGGATTCAGCGTTATGATTTTTCGTATGCGTTTGTTGAATCCATAACCGATTATTATATCCAATGCATCAAAATTGCGGTCATATCCTCTAATGCAAGGCTCTTCCACAGCTTTGATACCGTTGATTTCCGTGAAATCGGCGGTGGAAAAAGGAACGGCTCCAAAAACATTGATCTGCTTTGCAAGGGCACTATTCCCTGTATTGAGGGTGGAACAGCCAACAATCAGTGTGGATAATATTGCCGCTACTATAACGGAAATAAGAATCTTCATAGAACTATGGAGAGATAGGGCTGCTCTTTCAGCAGCCCTATTATGAAACTAAAATCTATTTTACGATTGGATAACCCGCTTCAACCCAAGCCGTGATTCCGCCAGGGTATTTGGAAACGTTTTTGTAACCTTCATCAACAAGAATTTTTGCCCCGATAGTGCTTCTTCTACAGGCGACAAATCCGCAGTAAACAACGATTTCCTTCTCCTTGTCGGACCCGGCAACTTTAAGCAGGTTGTCCTTATCAGCTTGAGTAAGTTCCTTTTCCGTCTTTGGCAGCGGAGCGCTGAGTGCGCCAGGAAGGGCGCCAAAATTCTTGTCTTCTTCAACGGGGAGCGTGCTGATAATGGTTATTTTTTTGCCTTCATCAAGCATTTTCTTCAATTCAGAAGTAGTTACAAGCTTGAAACCACCAGCCTTTGCGTCGGCTACAAGCTTAACAGCCGCATTTTCAATGGGAATTTCCTTGCCTTTGACCGAAGTCCCGTGACCGGCGCAGCCTGCAAGCGCCAAAGATGCTAAAGCAACAAGTATATACAACCCGAATTTCTTCATGAAAAACCTCCCCTATTTGATTTGATATGGCATTGCTTGTGTGGAGAAGTATATAATTATTTTAAATAAGTCAAATAGCAATAAGGAATAGTATAGAGGTGGTTATTCTGAATGTGAATGGCATCAACACTTGCTCTTATTTTCCTATTAGGAGCATGCCTGGATATGGGAACAACTGGCGATTCGATGGCGCAGATAGTCATGAACTACTTGTTAAAAGGGTATGTACCTGCCGACATCACCTGGTGCTTGGAGGGGAAGCAATATGACGATTACATAAAAGAAAATTATGCCTCAAGTGGCAGTAGCCATAGTTTTGAATATCTTTGATGTAAATTTTCTTGACAAGCATTCTTTTTTAGAATATCTACTAATTCAATAGATATAATAGTATATTATTGTATTGAAAGATATCAAGATGTTACCAGGTATTGCTGAGATAAAAAATCGAGTCGTTAAAATGAGATATTTTACGTCAGAACCCAAATTTCAGAGAACTATCAACGCAAATATGTGTTGTATGGTCATGGTAATGTGCCGGCATATGGAAAGGCGCATTTTCCGGGAAAGGGGATATTCGTTTATGTAGATTTCTTCAATAAAACATAAACGAGGGTAACGAAAAACCCACTGGCCGGAAATTTGATGATTCCGCCAGTGGGTTTTTTATTGCTTTGCAGGGTGAGGATCTGCACAGCACATTTTTGAAATGATTGGAAGGTTGAAATATAATGGAACGGAAAAAGCATTTGATATGCGGAGCTCCCTCTATTTACAAGCGGAGGGATGCTGCCAACATTGCGCTGATCGGAGGCATCGACAGGTTGAAAAAACACTATATCGATGAAGCCGGAAAATTCGGTATAAATCTGAGGGTCTTTAACAGACCGGAAGCAAATATCGGCGCAAGAATCCAAAACCTCGACGCGGTGATAATCTTTACCAACAAGGTGTCGCATCTCACTAAATGGGAAGCTGTTCATGTGGCAAAATCACGGAACATTGCCGTCTTGATGTGCCATTCCTGCGGAATATGCTCATTACGTAATTGCTTCACGTGTTTGATGAACAAATCGTACTCTTCGGCAGGGCTGTGAATTTTTTTATTAAACATCTTATATCACTACTGTCCGGAATAATCCGTGAATAAGTTCAACTGGTTACTGTTTT
>CAZIQY010000116.1:0-6749 GCA_964541605.1 uncultured Syntrophaceae bacterium
CTTCCCCCCTCCAGCTTGGGTTGGGGAGGTAGTCTTTGATAACGCCGATCACCGTGTAATTTCGGCCCTTATAAGGCCAAAACAGCCGCGTGCCGATCGGATTTTGCCGGCCGAGTATCCCTGCCATTTTTTCATTGATCAATATCTCACCGGTATTGCCGGAATGATCGCCTTCTTTGCGGAAGAAGCGGCCCTGGACAAGGGGGATTTCAAAGGCCTCCAGAAAATCGGAGTCGACGCTCATATCTGTAATGAGAGGTTTAAGCTCCGGATCCTTCCCTTCCCATTGCCAGTTTGTGCTATTCGACCGTCCGCCCGTGGGATAAGCGGAACTGGCGGAAACCTTTTTGACCCCTGGAATCTGCAGGAACTCATTTTTTGCCGTCTCATAACGCTCGAGGAGTTTCCCTTGGCTCGAGAAGAACGCGAGATTCTCCATGTTGTAACCCAGGTCCATCGTCTGAACATAGTTGAGCTGTCTATAGACACCCGCAGCTCCCGCGATGAGCCCGATGGCCAGGCTGAATTGGATGACGACCAAAACCTTTCGAAATCCGGCTCTTTGAGATGATGATCCGGCTGACTCCCTGATCATGCGAAGAGGCTTGAAAGAAGACATGAGCAAAGCCGGATAGCTCCCTGCAGTCAGCGCAGTGATCAGCGAGATTCCGGCCAAGAATCCTAAAAGCGACGGATTCCGGAGGAGTTCAAGGGTTAGATCTTTCTGGAAAAGGGCGTTGAACACGGGCAGGCAAAGCCAGGCCAGAAAAACGGTCAGGGCCATAGAGATCAGGACAAGCAGGGAGGTCTCAAAATAGAACTGTTTGATGATATCCTTACGAAAGGCTCCGATGACCTTGCGCATCCCGATTTCCCTGGAGCGGTTTCCGGACCGGGCCGTGGTCAGGTTCATGAAGTTGATGCAGGCAATGAGAAGGATAAAGGCCCCCAGGAAGCCGATCAGGCGGATTTGCTCGATGCTCCCTCCTCCGTCGCCCAGCCTGTAAAGATGGAACCTGGCAAAAGGCCGCAGGACCGGCACATATTCGTCGCTGTTGAAATTGGCCACGACGAATTCTTTGATTTTCCGGTTGAGGTCGTCAAATGAACTCCCTTTCCGGAGCCGGACGAAAACGAAGTAATTTTGATTGGAAAACCCTTTAAGATTTTCTTCTTTGTCATAATTCCTGGAGTAAAATTCGAGCGGCATCAGGATGTCAAAGCGGAACGTGGAATTCCTGGGGACGTCCTTCATGACTCCCGTCACCCTCATGGGATACAGGTTGTCGACGGTCACGACCTGGCCAAGGGGATTTTCGTTTCCGAAATATTTTTTCGCCACCCGCTCGGATAGAACAAGAGAGTTGGGATCCCTGAGCGCAGTCTTGGGATCTCCGCCCGTCAAAGAGAATGTGAACATCTCCAGAATTTCCGGATCTCCGGTGAAGGTTTTTGGCTCCGAGAACGTTCTATCCTTGTAGCTGAGGACGCACGGCAGATATCCGGCGAGGAACCGGGCCGACTCTTCCACTTCCGGGAAAACCTCTTTCAAGAGCGGGCCCACTCCTGGAACTGAGGGCACCTGCAATTGTTCTCGTTCGCTCTTGATTCGGGCCGAGACGAGGTAGATGTCGTTGATCTTCTCGTGGAATTTGTCAAAGCGCAGCTCATCCTGGATCCACAAAAGCAGCAAGACGACACAGGTCATGCCGATTGTCAAACCGGCGATATTGAGGACAGAGTAGACCGAATGTCTTCTGACATTCCGAAGGGCGATTTTCAAATAGTTCCTGAACATGATGATGCTCCATTTCATGACCAATAAAGAATAATAGCTGACGGCCTTCAGGGTGTTTCCCAACAGCCAGAGAAACGACCGGACGCGGCTGCGCTCTTGGCAGATTCTCGTGTATTCGACCTCATAATCTTCGGTTATGGCGAAGAGGTCTTCATACACGGTCAACCGGCGGAGGATCCAGAAAAGAATTTTCGGAAGTCTGCGGGCTGGTTCGATCATTTTACTTCTCAAACGCGTAATCGGCCACATCGCCCCAGGCCAGCTTGTGGATCTTTTGGGCGTCCGCCATGGCCTTCTTACCCTCTCGCGTCAGGGAATAGAGGACCTTTCTTCGACCGCCCTGTTTGAAAAGAGGCTCACTTTCCCGTGGTTGGACCAGGCCTCTTCGGACGAGAAGGTAAAGGGTGTTGTAAAGAGATCCGTAGTTCAAGGTCCTTCCGGTAATTTTTTTGAAGTGTTCCCTGATCGTTACCCCGTAGCCATTGTCCCTGAGCTTCCAGATGCACAGCAAGATAAGCTCTTCGTTTTTTGTCAGTTCAAACATCGCCGGACCTCTAATAAGTATTTACCATAAATACAATATAATGTCAATAGGACGCATGAGCGACCAAAAGGGTTGCCTTCCCATGCATTTCCCCTGGTAGATTTTCTATTTCAAGAAGCTGATATGAGGAATGTTTTTTGTTCAGATGTGTACACGGATTGTCCGAAAATGGACATTTGGGGCCTATCAAGCGTTTGAAATGCCCCGCAGGTCATATTGGCATCGTTTTTGCTGATTAAAAATGGGATGTGGATGTTAAAATGAGAAAATAAATGCTTAAGAACTACTTTAAAATAGCTTTAAGAAATATCCACAAGCATAAAGTCTACTCGTTCATCAATATATCAGGGCTGGCTTTGGGACTTGCTTGTTTTTTTCTGATATTTTTATTTATTCAATTTGAGCTCAGTTTCGATGATTTCCATGAAAAACGAGAAAAAATATACCGGGTCAATCAAGAAGTCGTTTCTGAAGGAGACAGGGATGTCTCGGCGTGGACGCCTTATGAGGTTGGCCGAGCACTCCGGGAAGAATTCTCTGAAGTCGCTGCCGTTGTCAGACTGTTCCGCTTGAATCTTGACTATATACTTGTCGACAATAAGGGGGATACGTTTTTCGAATCTCGGCATATCAACGCAGATCCCTCTTTTTTCCAAATCTTTTCTTTTCCGGTTGTATACGGAGATTCGCAAACATTTTTTGATCACCCCCATTCGCTCGTTATTTCCGATAAAGCCTCGAAAAAATACTTCGGGCGCCAGGATCCCGTCGGGAAAATACTTAATATCAATCACGAGCTGGATTTTATGGTGTCCGGAGTTGTGGCAATACCGGAAAATACCGATTTTCCTTATGATTTCTTTTTCACCCTGGAAGCCTTTAGAAAAAACCCGAGTCGGGACTGGATGAGCAGCGCGTATCAGACCTTCGTCCAATTAAATAAGGATGCCCTCCCTAAAAGTCTTGAACAAAAAATTTGGGCGCTCCAGAAAAGAAACCTGCCGGCGGGGAGTCATAGAACCGGGCTCGCATTTCAGAAATTATCCCGAATCCATCTTTATAAACCGGATGGGTCACCTGGAGAAACCCTGAATTACATGATTGTGTTCGGGATGAGCGGTATATTTATTCTTTTGATGGCCTGCATTAACTTTATGAACATATCCACGGCACGTGCAGAACTGCGGGCGAAAGAAGTCGGCCTGCGAAAGGCCATCGGCGCCGAACGAAAACAACTTATTTTTCAATTTTATATTGAATCCTTTCTCGTTTCATCTTTAGCGCTTCTCTGCGCACTTTTCATATTCGCCCAATTTCTACAGGTCTATCATCAGCTTATCGGCAGGCGTCTTATTCTCAACCTCGCAAATCCTTCCATCATCATCGGGATGCTTGCAGCCTGGTTTATCACGGCAGCTTTATCGGGCAGTTATCCGGCCCTTTTTCTTTCATCATTCAGGCCAGCTCGGGCATTAAAAGAAAAATTCATTTCGAGAAGTACAGGCTCTCGATTGCGAAAAGGACTTGTGATATTCCAGTTTTCACTTTCTGTCTTTTTTATCATTAGCGCCGTCACGGTTCGTTCGCAGTTGAAGTATATCGATACCCAGTACCAGATGATTGATAAAAAGCATCTCGTTTATCTCAGGATGGAAAGCGGCAGCGATCGCAGAGGTCCCATTCTCAAAGAGGCTTTGTTGAAGTATCCCGAAATCCAAAACGCGACCGTCACTATGGCCCTGCCCATATCCATTGGTTATAACCGCCCCATATGGAGCAGTCGAAGCAAGGTCCCGGAAGCGAGGCTCGACATTAGTTATAATGTGGCGGATTTTGATTATATTGAAACATTCAATCTCAAGATCATTGAAGGACGGGACTTTTCTGAGAAAAACAGGACGGATGGCCTTAATTGTATCCTTAATGAAGAGGCCGTCCAGCAAATGGGATTGCAGAACCCCGTGGGCAAAGAGATCGTTTACTGGGATGACCAAGTCGGGAATATTATCGGAATCGTGGAAAACTTCAACTATGAACATATCAACACGACAATTGGTCCACTGCTCTTGTGTGCCCGCCCTGATTGGTTCGATTTGAGGTATCTTGTGATGAGATTTGCGTCCGGAAATCCCGAGAAAGCGCTCGAACATGTCAGGCGCGAATGGAAACATATCAATCCGGGCATTCCGATTGAACTTCATTTTTTTGATGAGCTCTTTGACCAGATTTATCGGAATGAACAGATCATGGGCAAAATATTTCTCTCCTTTTCTTTTATAACAATCCTCATTTCTTGCCTCGGTCTCTTTGGATTATCCTTATTTATGGCAGAGCGGCGTGTTAAGGAGATCGGTATCAGAAAAACACTCGGAGCAACTGTTTCCAACATCGCTGGACTTATTTCAAAGGATTTTCTCCTTCCTGTTGCAGCCTCAAATTTCATCTCCTGGCCTGCTGCATTTTTTTTCATGAACAGATGGCTGCAAAACTATGCGTATCGAGCAAATCTGAATGTTTGGGTTTTCATCTTATCCGGACTCGTAGCCCTGCTGACGGCCCTGCTGACCGTCAGCTATCAGACTATTAAAGCGGCCACAGCCAATCCAGTGGATTCGCTACGGTATGAATAAGGTATAGAGGGAAAAATGAGCCGGAATGAGATAATCTTTACAATCCTTTCCCGATGATGTAAACATCCCAAATGATGGGAAGCATGTTAATCATCAGGTTTAAAGGAGGAAAGATGAAAAAATATCTGATTTTTCTCATCTTCTCTACGTTTTTTTTAAGCCCGTTGCTCTCTCTTGCAGAAAGTCAAGCCCAAAAAGAAAAGCCCTGGCAGTGGAATCTGGAAAAAATTCAATCTGCTGTGGCCAAAGTGCGCGCCGGAAAGAATCTCACTCCGGAAAGCTGGCCGGATGGCGCTAAAGTCGCGGTCGGTTTGTCCTTTGATTTCGATGCAGAGACAAACGCTTTAAGGGACAACGACCTGTCCCCGGGGATTCTTTCTCAAGGCGAGTACGCGGCCCGGGTGGCCATCCCCAGGATTTTGGCCCTTCTTGACAAATACAGAATTCCGGCCACCTTCTTCGTGCCCGCTGTGACTGCCCTCCTCCATCCCAAAGAAATCAAGGCGATCGTGGCCAAGGGCCGTCATGAGATCGGGATACACGGCTGGATTCATGAGCGGAATTCACTCCTCGCTGAAGAAGATGAACGAGACCTGATGAAAAGATCTTACGACGTGCTCAAGCAAGCAACGGGGAAAGCGCCGGTCGGAATCCGCACCCCCTCCTGGGATTTCAGCCAGTCAACGCTTAAAATCATAAAGGAACTCGGCCTTCTCTATGACACGTCTTTAATGGCGGATGACAGGCCCTATGAGATTCTCGAAGACGGCAAGCCTACGGGAGTTGTGGAGCTTCCAGTCGAGTGGCTTTTGGATGACTATCCATATTTTGGGTTTGAAAGGTACACAAGCGTCCGCCCTCACATTTCACCGACGGACGTCTTTTCCATCTGGGCTTCCGAATTCGATCAAGCCTATGAAGAAGGAACTCTCTTTATCCTGACCATGCATCCCAAATTCAGCGGCCACCGGAGCCGGCTCGTCATGCTGGAAAAGCTCGTTGAGCATATCCTCAGCCGCAAGAATGTCTGGTTTGCGACCCACGAAGACATCGCTCGCTGCGCCCAGAAAAATATAAAGAAATAAGGCGAGGACCTAACAAAGGGCGGCATACGGGCATCCCTCGGAAAGCACACGATGTCGCCGGGGATACGATTCCGCGTTGACCAGCCATGGTTTGTTCGATAAGATACCCATAGGGGCGAGTCATGAATCATCCGCTGCTAAGAACCTTGCTGGTTGCCGTATTCTTGAAGATGGCTATTAGCCCCGTTCTCTTGGGCCAGGCCGGTGATGAACCGAAGGCCGAGAAAAAAAGGTTCGGCACGGTCATCATCCCGGTCGTTTTCTATATGCCTGAGACAAAATGGGCTTTCGGCGCCGGCGGGCTTCTCACCTACCGGTCCAAGCATAGTTCAGCCCAAGAGCGGCCCTCCTCCCTCGGTTTCTACGCCATCTATACCCAGTTGAAACAGTTCCAGACTAAATACGAGCCGGAAATTTATCTCGCCCACGAAAAGTACCTGATAAAGGGATTGCTCACCCTGGAAAAATACCCGGTTAAGTTCTGGGGAATCGGCCCGGATGCTTCCGACGAGGCGGAGGAAGACTATACGCCGCAAACGTATTCGATCAGAATGTCCTTTCAGAAAAAACTCTTTCCGGGAAGGAAGATCTATGCCGGATTCCAATGCCAGTTCGAAAACTTCAAAATCCTCAAGGTAGGACAGGGAACCGGTAAACCGCCCGGGATTTTAGCAAGGCAGGCGATTTCGGGC
>CAZIQY010000117.1:0-6686 GCA_964541605.1 uncultured Syntrophaceae bacterium
CTATAAGAAAACAGAGGAGTTGTGGGAGATAAATAAAAGAAACCTCCCGTATCCGAAATCGGAAGTGCCGGTTGGTGCAGAAACTCAGAGATTAATAGAACACCACTACTTTTATTGGTATCAAATGTTCAATGGCCGGCAGCTGTTAGCTTTAAGTACACTATTGAAGGCGATTGATGAAGAAGGGAATCAGGTTCTCAAGGAGATGCTGCTGAGTACGATGTTTCTTGTATTGGAAAGTAATAATCTCTTCACACGTTATCGTCCGGATGCTGATAAATCCGAAGGAGTTTTTGCACGTCATGACTATCAACCAAAAGTAACAATTGCGGAGGGTAATGTTTGGGGAAGTGATTTTGGCAAGAATTCTCTACAAAAATGTTTCAATAAAATATTTGAAGGAAAGCAATTCTGCCATGAAACGTTTGATCGAAAATTAGTTTTGAATCATCAAAAAGAAATGGAAATTGCTACTATTATGAGTTCTGAAATCATTCAACCTAAAATTACAGGTCTTATTCTATTTTCGAAATCTTCAAATGCGATACACGAGATCAATGAAGGAACCATAGATTATGTAATCACTGATCCGCCATATGCCGGAAATGTGAATTACTCAGAACTTAGTGACTTTTTCTATGTTTGGCTGCGACTGATTATTAAAGAGCTTTATCCACATTTTCAACCAGAATACACACCGAAAGTAGAGGAAGTCATTCAAAATAGAACCAGAGAAAAAACAGCACTGGATTTCCAGATTGGGTTGAAAGCAATATTTAGTGAAGCGAATAGGGTCTCAAAATCCAATTCATCATTAATTTTTACATTTCATCATTCTGAAGGTTCCGCATGGGAATCTTTAATTGAGGCAGTTTGTGGTTCTGATTACTATATCGAAGCTGTTTATCCAATACATGGAGAAGCAGAATCCTCACTCCACCTACAAAACAATGAAGCTATTTCATATGACTTGATACATGTTTGTCGAAAACGCGATCATGGATCAACTTCCTCGAGAATGTCTTGGGCTACCATTCGCCAAGACATTCGCAGACGTGCACACGAGGAAGCACGTCTCATAGAAACCGGTCGCTACGGTAATCAACCACTTACTCCATCAGATATCAATATCCTTCTCATTGGTAAATGCCTGGAGCTATACAGCAAGCATTATGGCACCATAGTCGATCACGAAGACAAACCTGTCCCCCTGCATCGCGCTCTTGCAGAAATAAAGCTGCTTGTAGATCAGCTCGTGGCGAAAGACCGGCCTCTACCCACAGAACTGGAGGGACTTGACCCTGTCTCCTCCGTCTATTTCACAACCTTGTACGCATATCAGGAAATCAGCGCCGATGAAATGAGCAAGAATACGCGGGGTATCATTGAGCCGGCGGAGCTGAAGGAACACGGATTGATAATTAAAGGCAGGGCAAACCGGGGAAGAAGCTTCGAGGTCAAACAACCGTCTGAACGAATGAATGATTTGAAGATGCTGTTCAGAGAGAAAACAGAAAATCAGACCAGGCTCTTTGAGGATCAGGAGAATTCCGCACTTCCACAGGGCATTCTTTTTGTCGATATCACGCACATACTGATCGGCACAGCGGAGATCGGTGAAAATGTCCGTCCTTGGCTTGAAAGGTTCAGTAGATGGCGCCCTCAAATCCGCGCAGCATTGGAATATCTGAGGAATAATCCCAGGGTTGCATTCAAGGATTCGGCCAGGAAGGTATTGAATTTGATGGATGAACGAACACTGTTTACAGAATTTTGAAAAGAGGAGCTTATGAATGACATAGAGCTTTTTAAGCCGCGCGCCATCAGATCAGTATGGAATGAAGCTGATCAGAAAAGGTATTTTTCAGTGGCAGATGTCATCGTGGAGTTGACGGAATCGGTGAATCCAAAGGATTACATTAAAAAGATGCGTAAGCGCGATCCGGAATTGAATTCCAACTGGGGGACAATTTGTCCCCCCCTTGAAATGATCGCCGCTGACGGTAAAAAACGCAAAGTACAATGCGCAAATGCTGAAGGGTTGTTGCGAATCATCCAATCAGTGCCGTCTCCCAAAGCCGAACCTTTCAAACGTTGGTTGGCAAGGGTCGGCTATGAACGACTCGAGGAAATAGAAAATCCTGAATTGGCCCAGGCACGTATGCGTGAGTTCTATAAGGCAAAGGGGTACAGCGATGAATGGATTGAAAAACGGGTTCGCGGCATCGCAGTCAGGGACGAATTGACGAATGAGTGGAGCAAAAGAGGCGTTCGGAAAGGGAAGGAATATGCCGTTCTAACCGCCGAAATCAGCAAGGCAACTTTTGGTTTGGTCCCCAGCGACTATAAGAAGCTCAAAGGTTTGTCGAAGCCCCAGGAAAACCTCCGCGATCACATGACGGATTTGGAACTTATTTTTACCATGCTCGGAGAAGCAGCCACAACCGAGATAGCACGCAATAAAAATGCTCAAGGATTTCCTGAGAACGAACAAGCTGCAATAAAAGGCGGTACGGTAGCCGGCAACGCCAGGAAAGAATTGGAAAGCAAATCCGGCAAAAAAGTCGTTACCAAACATAACTACAAAGAAATAACCGAAAAAAATATAAGAAAATTGGAAGGCGAATGATTTAAGCCCGACGCATATCAAGCGCTGCAACATTGACCCAATCTCATCAAAAAAGGATATGCTATGCCTGGTTATCTTTTAGTAGAACATAACAGACTCTCACCTCCGAAGCCGGAGAATCAAGGAGTGAAGGCAAATTCAAGCAGAATAGGTTTCTTCGATTTTCTTCGTTCATTGGATAATGAAACCTTTCCCTATGATGAAAACAGCAGTCTGCTGGTCGTGGGAATCGAAGAGGTTCTTCTTGGAGCAAGACCGGGAATGGAAGAAGAAGCCATGCGGATCCGCGGTAAATTGAACCAGGCCGCCAATCTCTTTGACATGAGAAATTGCGCCGACATTCAAATCGTTTTCCGGCAGCCACTCATTCGGGGAGAGAAATTAAAAGTAGCTCATGTGACGCAAGAAATTCCGATCTATCTCATTTTCGGCTCGCCCGTCCCCGATACGATCAACGGGCAAACCGTATTTCGAACCGGTTCTTTTAATTTGACAGGCGCAGGATTTTAACGACAAAGGCAGTGTGAATCATTGATCAAAGAAAACACATTATACCAACCCAAGGTGGGTGAACGCGTCCGGATCATCGGCCGTGATGATCTTGGAATAGTGGAAGTGTACCGCGTCAGCGATGTCTTTGGAAGCTATCAGGCCGATGTAATGGTTGAAGACGGTTCGGGCCGGCATCTTCACAGCTTTCCCATAGAGCGTCTTGAACCGGCTCCAGATCTGTGGGAACGGGTCAAGTCAGTCGATTTCGATGCCCCGCTTGATTTCCTTCTGAAACAGCTTTCGTTCCAGCTTCCGCTGCAGAACACGGGCGGTCAGATCTCAAACAGCCGCACGGATTTGCTGCCGCATCAGATCTTGCTGACCCGCGATGTCGTATCCCAGTCGCACCGCCGTCTTCTGATTGCGGATGAAGTCGGGCTGGGCAAAACCATCGAAATGGGCATGATTTTGCGTGAGCTCATTACCCGAAAGGAAGCGGATCGCATTCTGATTGTGACGCCGGCTGGTCTCGTCAAGAACTGGCAGAGTGAGCTGCGTGATGCATTTCGTCTCGATTTTGAAATTCTCGGCATTGATTTTTTGGATCATTCTTCGACCACATGGGAATCCAAACACCGCGTGATTGTATCCATCGATACCATTAAGCGCCCTCAGAGAATGGAACGATTATTAAGCGGACCCCGCTGGGACATCGTCGTTTTCGATGAAGCGCATCATCTCAGCCGGATCCGGTATGGCAAAAAAATTCAACCGACTCTAAATTATAAATTCGCTGAAGCGATTAAAAATCATGTCCGTGATTTGTTTTTCCTCTCGGCCACGCCTCATCAGGGAAACGGCTTTCAGTTCTGGTCGTTGATACAGCTTCTTGATGATACTCTGTTCGATTCGGAAGAATCGCTCTCGCAACATCGCGGTTTCCTGAGCAAGGTCATGATTCGGCGCACCAAACGTGAAGTGACAGATAAAGACGGCAATCCCATTTTCATGCGCCGTCAGGTTCACGCGCAGTCATTCCAATTGGCGATGCGGGAACAGGCATTTTATGACAAACTGACTGAATATTTAAAAGATGGCTACACGCGTGCCGGCATTGGAGAAAATGCCGGGAAGACCACCAGCGAACAGCGGGCCATCGGCTTTGTGATGACCACGTTCCAAAAAATAATGTCTTCCAGCATGAGAGCCATACGTCAGGCGCTCAGGCGCCGTCTATTGGTGGTTTATACCCGTCAACAACTGGAACTGGAACATAAACGCCGTAAAGCAACCTCCAGTGCCAGATTATCAGAGGAAATCCTCCGCATACAGGATGAGTTGCGTGTGCTGGCTTCTCAAATTGAAGGGATACCTTTGACACCTTCAAATCAGGCAGAAATTGATGCCTTTCTTGCACAAATGAAGCAGAAGGTGAGCCGTGCTGTACCGATACCGGATGAAATCACTGAATGGTCGCTTGACGGAGATGAGTCGGGCGACGAAGGTATCTATTATGACACCACCATACCCGATGAAGTGGATAAATTACAAAATCTTCTTCAGTTGATCCCGGAAAATATCGACCGCAAGTTCGACACTCTTACACGCGCCATCGATACCATCCGCCTGGAAAATCCGCATGAAAAATTCGTTATTTTTACCCAGTACATCGAGACCCTTTACTTTCTGGAAGAGAAACTCAAAGAAATTTATGGAACAGAAAAAGTTGCGCATATCAAAGGCGGACCGTTGGATGAAAAGATAGAGGCCAACGAAAAATTTTGGGATGAAAACGGGGCCCAATTCCTCATCTGCACTTCGGCAGGAGGAGAAGGCATCAACCTTCAAGCGGGGCATATCTTGTTTAACTACGATCTTCCGTGGAATCCCATGGCCGTGGAACAGCGCATTGGACGTCTGCATCGTTACGGCCAGAAAGACACCGTCCAGGTCTATAACCTTGTTGCAGAGGGTACTGTAGAAGAAAACATCTATCGAATGCTTGATGAAAAGTTGAAGGAAATTGCATTACAGATCGGCAAGATAGACGAAATGACCGGAGAGCCCCGCGAAGATTTCAAATCCGAAGTGTTGGGTTATATGGGTTCAGCGCCCAACTATCTTGAATGGTACAGAAACGCGCTTGTCAACAAGGATTATCAAAGAACGGCAAAGGAGATTGAAGAAGCTCTGAGAAATGCCTTTCAGGCAATCGATGCCTTGAAAAACCTGACCATGGACTTGACGACGTTTAATCTTCAGGACTACTTGAATATCGAGGGAAATTTCTCACTGATTGATCTGAAACGGTTTGCCGAGGCTGCCATTATCCGCTTCGGAGGATCGATTTTGCCGAGAGAAGAATTTTTGCAGATCATTACACCGCCAATGCTAATGAAGAATGCCAACGTCCTCAAAAAGTACGACTTGGTCACATTCAACCGTGATGCAGCGATGCGGAAACGTTCTGCGGAACTTCTTGGACTAGGTCATCCTTTGATCGACGCCTTGATCACCCAATGCCAGGAATTATCCGTCCCGGGAGATGTGTCTTTCTTGCCGCGCGCCGTTACAGAAAATGATCCTTCTGCAATCATCACGACTCTGATTACAATCGATTTAGAAGGAGACAAACAGCACAAGGAAATGAAAATTATTCGCGTCAGTCCGACAGGGGACGCTCATGTTATGCCTGATGAATGGTTGATGAACCGCCTGGAGAAAAACAACTTAGGGAAGGCTGCTGATCAAACACATCAAATGTTCCCTTGGGACAAAATCCGTCAATCTTACGAAGGCGCCATCGGTGCGATACTCACACAAATCAAAGCTTCTCTTGAAAATCCCATAGGAGCCCGTGTCCGACTACTTGGCATAAGTGTTGTAGATTAAAATTTTTTTGCCTTTCATTCTTAATTCTTAATTCGTCATTTCTCCGTTCATTTTTTCTTCCGCACCGAATAGAAATAGCAGAACCCCGCCAGGATCAGGAATCCGCAAAGGCTGGTGAGCTGTCCGGGCAGGGCCTCGAACCAGGCAGGATGCCCCCCTGTTTCAGGGATGTTCCATATCACCTTTCCTGTCCCCTCAACGATTTCGCGCACATACCGCGATCCGATGGACAGGAAACGCACCGGCTTACCGATCTCGTTGAGATTCATGACAGCGCCGATCACGCCCATGAGCGCCCCGCCCGCGATGAAACCCGAGGCGATCAGCGTCCCCTTCTCCTTCGGCGATTCCTCCGATCCCATTTTTTGATTCCCGGCACCCGAAGCATGAAGCACGAAATGGGAAACCAGCCCCCCGGCGAGCAGCGGCATGTTGATCTGTATCGGCAGGTACATTCCCAGCGCGAAGGCAAGCGGGGAGACGCCCAGCATTTCCAGCACAAAGGCGCAAAGAGCGCCGAGCCCGTACAGGGCATAGGGGATCTGCGACTGCACCATCAGGGACTGGATGATCGTGGCCATGAGATTGCCCTGCGGAGCCGGGATCCCCGGGTTGGATACGCCTCCGTCCAGGATGCCCCTACCGCCGAGCGTGAAACCGTATGCCTTATGTA
>CAZIQY010000118.1:0-6605 GCA_964541605.1 uncultured Syntrophaceae bacterium
CCGGAAACCACCAGCGTTCCCTCTTCTTCCATTTCCTTCAACCACTTGGGATGCTGCTTCTTCAGCCAGGCTCTCGTAACCCAGCCCGTCGTCATCGCATCCAGTGATCCCGGTGAACCGATGGTCCCCAAATAGAGATGCACAAAGAAGAACGGAAAGATCACCACAAACCCCAGGGCGTGGAAGAAAAACAGCCACCGCACCAGCCAAGAGGGGAACATCAACGGAAACCACATGATCAGTCCCGTCACCACCATCACCGCACCGAAGATCACCACCGCCAGGAAGAACATCTTCTGACCGGGATTGTATTTCCCCACCGCGGGAACCTCATCAACATGCCAGAGATACCCACCGGCAACCTTTATCCACTCCAGATCCTCCGGCATCGAAAATACCCCCGCCTCATGCCACCACATTTTTATGGCAAGCAGTAGGGCAAGGCCAAAAAGAAGTCCCGTAAAGTTGTGGACATATTTCGTCACGACTAAACCGCCCATGATGTTCGCGATGAAGTGAAACGAGTGAAACATCATGCCCAAGCCCGTAAAGCACAGGACGAGGCAGGAAAGCGCCAGCGTCCAGTGCACCAGTCTCTCATACCAGTCTGTAGCCTGAATTAATCCTCTCTTCATGATTATTCACCCCCTTCCGTCTTCGTTGCAGTATCTTCATCAGGGGTCTTCGGCCCATGGATGATGTAATGCAGGAACGACCCCGCCAGAACGCCGCCCGCCGCCAAAAGACTCAACGGCTTCAACACGTCCTTCCACAAGACAATGGATAGCGGTACCGACGGATGTTTGGGAAGAGCTGCATACACGTCTGGTTTTTCCTGAAGGATATATACCAGATGCGTCCCATCCACATATTTGTCCCCGTATACATAAGCCCCGTCGCCAAGTTCTTTGACCCGCTTATAGGCTGCCTTTAACAGAACATCCTTGTCTCCCCACTGGAGGGCGCCCGTCGGACAGGCCTTGACGCAGGCAGGCCCCAGATTGTTCGAAAGCCTGCTCTCGCACATGTCGCATTTATAGATCCTGTCGGTCTTTTCGTCGTATCTCGGAATATCGAAGGGACAGGCCGCGATGCATTCCTTGCAGGCGATGCACTTGCTCGGGTCAACACCGACTGTTTTCATGTCTGTATAGTAAAGGGCTCCCGACGGACACACCTTTACGCAGGCCGCGTCCGTGCAGTGCATACAGGCGCTGTGCCGGAAAAACCACTTCACACCGCCTTTTGCATCCGCCATCTCCTGAAACCGCATCAGCAAATACGTGTTCGCCTGGAGATCCGGCGGATTCTGATAGGTTCCCATGTGCCTCGTCTGTTTCGCCTTCAACTGATTCCACTGCTTGCAGGCCAACTGGCAGCCGCGGCAACCGGTGCATTTCGATATATCAAAGAGTTTGATCTTCTCAGCCATCTTACTTCACCCCCTTCTTCACGACATTGACCATGAAGGCCTTGCTCTCCGGAATTCCTGTATTGGCATCGCCGATCGTCGGGGTGAGCAGATTCGCCGCGTCCCCGAAAGTAAACACCTCCGGCTTCTTGTCCAGCGGACCATACTTGCCTTTCGGCCGCGCCTGGGTAATCCAGCCGAAATGCCAGGGAATACCCACTTCGTGCACAATGGCGCCGTCGATATTAAACGGCTTGAATCTCGGGGTGACAATCGCCGTCGCCTCAACCTTGCCACGGGCAGATTTCACGATCACTTTCTCGCCGTTTTTGATCTTCCTTTCCTTGGCGAGTTCCAGGCTCATCTCCACGAACATGCCCGGTTGCATCTCCGCCAGCCACGGACACCAGCGTGTCAAAACGCCCGTCTGCCAGTGTTCGCTGACCCGGTAAGTGCTGCAGATAAACGGGAACCGCGGATCGCAGCTGGCAACTCCGGAGTACACATCCATATCGGAGCCGACTCCCGGTTTGTCGAAACGCTTGATTGCCGGGTTGTTCTTCTGCGGCGACATGAGGTTCTTTTCCACGGGACATTCGAGGGGTTCGTAATGCTCAGGGAAGGGACCGTCCGCCAGACCCGGGCCGAAGAGGCTGGCCACGCCGTCCGGCTTCATGATGAAAGGCGGCCGTCCGGAACCGGGATCGCCGACTCCGTCCGGGACATCGCCCACCCACTTCTCGCCGGTCCAGGTGATGACAGCCCGCTTCGGATCCCAGGGCTTGCCCTTGAGATCCACGGAGGCGCCGTTGTAGATGATCCGGCGGTTGACCGGCCAGCTCCATGCCCATTCGGGATAGAGACCGATGCCGGTGGTATCCTTCAGCCCGCGCCGCATGGGGAGAATGCCCTTGTCGCTCACGGAGCCGCAATAGACCCAGCAGCCCGACGACGTCGATCCGTCGTTCTGGAGCCAGGCAAAGGTGGGCACAAGATCTCCCTTCTTGAATTCTCTGAATTCGCCCTTCTTGGTCGGATTCTCCACCTTCTTGTCTTCCAGAAAGAAGCCGTTGATCTCTGCAGCCACTATCCGGGGATCGTAGTGGAAATGGCCGGAAGGCGTTTTCTTGCCGTAAGGCCATGTCAGCTTCGTGATGGCTTCCTTATGGGGGCCGCCTTCCTTTTCATAGAGTTCCCGAACCTTGAAATGGATTTCACTCATGATATCGCCGTCAGGCAGGGCGATTCCCGGAGGATTGATTGCCTTGTAACGCCACTGTTGCAGCCGACCGCTGTTGGCAAGGCTTCCTTCTTTTTCGATAGAAGAAGCGCAGGGAAGCATGAAGACCTCGGTTTTGACCTTTTTGGGATCCATGCCGGGGCCTCTCCAGAAGGAGCCCGTTTCATTGTCGAAGAGGTTGACATTGACCATCCAGTCCACTTTGCCTAAAGCCTGACGAACCTTGTTCGAATGCGCCCCGCTGCACGCCGGGTTCATGCCCCAGGCGAAGAAACCGGTAAATTTGCCTTTATACATCTGGTCGAAGAGCACCAGCCAGGAACCATTCATCCCATCGTCGAGCTTGGGCATCATGGCATAGGCCTCTTCGAGGGTGGCGTTCTTTCCGTACATGGATCGCAGAAAACTCGCCGAATATTTCGGGAAGTTCTTCCACCAGTTGAGACTGTTCTTTTCTTTTGTCTTCGGCGTTCGCTTCTCGTCGTATTCTTTAAGGGTTTTAAGAGAACTTGTCGGGGTTCCGAGATAGCCCGGCCAGATATGGAACAAAAGACCGTGATCCGTGGAGCCCTGGACGTTGGACTCGCCGCGCATGGCCGCAACACCGCCGCCTGCGATGCCCATGTTGCCGAGGAGAAGCTGAATCATGCACATCGTCCGAATGTTCTGAACGCCTACGGTATGCTGGGTCCAGCCCATGGCGTAAAGCTCGACGCCGGCCCTGTCGGGTTTGCCGGTACTCCCATACACTTTATATATTTCTTCCAGTTTATCTTTGGGTGTCCCGCTTATCTTTGATACGAGATCAAGCGTGTAACGGGAATAGTGTTTTTTCAAAAGCTGGAACACGCAGTTGGGATTCTGAAGGTTCGGGTCCTTCTTGATAACCCCGTCGCCGCCCGTCTGATATGACCAAGTGTCCTTGTTGTACTTGCCGCCTTCGAGGCCGGAGAATACGCCGTTGTTGTCTCCGGGAAGCTTCAGGGCAGGATTCACCAGAAACGAGGCATTGGTGTAGTGTTTTACATACTCTTCAAAATACAGTTTGTTATCGATGATATACTTGATCATGCCGCCGAGGACGGCGATATCCGTCCCTGACCGCAGGGGGGCATAAACGTGTGCCTTCGAAGCAGACTGTGTGAACCTCGGATCCACGCAGATCACCTTCGCCCCCCTCTTGTCTACGGCATCCTGTATCCATTTCCAGGAAACGGGATGGTTGGAAGCGGGGTTGCTTCCCATGATCAGGATAACATCCGCATTGCGGAAGTCGATCCAGTGATTCGTCATTGCGCCGCGTCCGAACGACTCTGCCAGAGCCGGTACAGTCGGGCTGTGTCAGATACGGGCCTGATGTTCGATGTAGACCAGGCCCAACCCCCTCAGGAATTTTTGATAGGTAAAACACTCCTCGAGATCCATGGCGGCGCTGCCGACGGAAGCGATGCCATCCGTGCGGTTGACCGTTTCACCTTTATCATTTTTGAATTTGAAACTTTTATCACGGCTCTTCTTGATATTTTCCGCAATCCTGTCAATCGCCCATTCCCACGTCACTTCCTTCCATTCCGCAGAATAGGGGGCGCGGTAAAGAGGCTTGTCCAGGCGGTTTTTGTTGACGGCCATCTGGTAAATAGAGCCGCCCTTGCTGCACAGAGACCCTTTATTAATGGGGCTGTCCGGATCGCCTTCCGTGTTGACAACCTTGCCGTCCCGGGTGGAGACGATGATGCTGCATCCAACCGAACAGTAAGGGCAAATCGTCGTGGTCTCTTTGGCATACTTGATCTTCAGCGGCTGTGCATAGGCGGATACCGGCTTCAGGCTGATACCGATTCCACTTGCTGCAAGGACTGCACCGGAGATCTTCAAGAAACCTCTTCTGCTAACATCCATAAAAAAGTGCTCCTTTCTGAAAGTTTAATGAAAAACTACCCAACAATATTTCCTGCATTCTCCTTTCCAAGCACGGGAGGTAAAACCGTTTCCAGTCGTACTTGCTGTCCACTTTTCGCGGCAAGACTCTTTAAAAGAAGTGGATCGGAGAAGTGTTCGCATATCTAAGGCGGGTCCAAATATTTTGCTTAAAAAATTCATATGTTAAGGGCGTTCCACCGAGCAGGTCATCAGATTTACCAAGACCTGAAATGACCCGTCCCCTATATACTGTAAATTGTTCAGTGTCAAGGCTTTTTAAGCATGATACCGGCAATAAACAGAATTATTTCAAAGGCATATGTCATATATGACATATGCCTTGTCTCATCTTCTCTTATTTCAGTTTTTCAAGTTCCCTGACAATATCTTCGAAGGGAGGGCGTTTATTGATATCATGGACATCGATATAACGAATTATCCCTTTTTCATCGATGATAAAAAGGGCCCTTTCGGAGGTCCCGTCAGCCCGAAGTACCCCATAGCTTCCTGCTATTTTGCCATGCGGCCAGAAATCGGAAAGTACGGGAAACCAGAGATCCCCCATCTGATTCGTCCAGGAAAAAAGGGTCGGAATGTTGTCCACGGTAATTCCCAAGAGTATGGCATTGTGCTGATCAAAGATATCTTTCACAATGTTGTAGCCGGGCCACTGGTCGGAGCAGACGGGCGTCCACGCAGCTGGCACGAAGGAAATGACCACCTTTTTTTTACCGCGAAACTGTTTCAGGGAAACCTTTTCCCCCGACACCGCTTTCAGGGTGAAGTCGGGAGCCCTGCTTCCGACCTTCACCTTTAAAACACTGTCTTTCGGTTTTAGGTCACCCGGGTTATAAACATTGTTTTTGTATGCATCCGATAGGCCGTAAACCGTCTGACCACAGGGAAGACTGATCAAGGCTGCAGCGATCAAAGAAAATACAATATAATGAAATATCTTCATATCCATCCTCCTACTGTAATCCGGACAGCCTAATGATTGTTGACAGAAACTGATCAACACCTTCAAAGGCGCCGAGCTTTGAATAAATAACCTGGTGGGAACCGTCGGGATTGATTTTCACGCCGATAAAGTACGGTGTTCTCACTTCCCCAAGTTGTCTGTGGATGACATAATCTCCGTCGGGAAGGAGGGGGAAAGGCACGTTGTATCTCTTCTTGAATGTCTCTACCTCATAGAGAGAATTTCCCGCCCCGATGCCCATCATTTTGATTTTACCTTTTAGGGCCGGATTTTGCTCAATTCTGGCATATAACTGATTCACAATAGGAGCTTCCTTCTGGCAGTATGGACAATACATGCTGAAAATCTCAACAATGACCACTTTCGCCCTAATCTGGGGAATCCTGAAAGAACCGAATCCGAAAGAAAGACCAAGGTATCCTTTATCGCCTGAATCCTTGGGCATGGCAATCTTCATATCCGGCAGTTGACCACCCACTGCCGGTGGCATACCGGCTGCCGAAGCAGCTGCAGAAAACATAAGCACCGCCATGATTGCCGCCATAAAAAACCGTATCCTTTTTTTCATTGCTATCCCTCCTTCCTCACCAGTATCCCCTCTCCATGCAATTCTTGATGAACGCTACAGATCTCTGCCGACCGCGTTTAAAGTATTCGTAAAGCTGTTTTCCGATGTCCGGATAGAGAGGAGAATGCTTGAGCTTATCGATGGGGAGCCAGACGACATCAATGGAACGTGTGCTGTCCGGCCTGATTTTCGGTGTCCCATGAATTTCTTCCGCAGAAAAAACAATATGAAGGGTTTGCGGGTGTCTCTTGGAAGCCGGCGCCTCTCCTATCATGATGATGTCGCCGATTTTCAGTTTAACACCCAGTTCATTTTTCCATTCCGCCGTGATCGCTTCATGGAAAGGAATGTCCTTATCCACACCACCGCCGGGTATGGCAAAAATCTCTTTGCCCCCATAAATATATTTCATACACAATATCTCATTTCCCTGCTCAAAGACGGCTGCAACCCTGACTCTCATTTTTCCTCCTTCAATGATTCA
>CAZIQY010000119.1:0-6595 GCA_964541605.1 uncultured Syntrophaceae bacterium
TTTCTCACTTATAAATCCCTGTTTCCTGTCCAAACAACCCCGACCACCTCTCAGGTCACCGATTTGCACTATTTTATCTCCTTGCCTTGGGGAGTTGGATATCTGTTGCGGGAATATTCGGTTTTTTCACTAGAGACTTCTTCCCAGCATTTTCAATTTATATGAAAGGAATTTAACAGGTTGATCAGTTATATTCAATTCGTGTCGCTTCATCCGAAAGGACATGACGTGTGAGTTCCTGCCAGAAAGGGCTGTCCCAGGTGCGAAGCTCCTGATGCATCAGGTAGTACTTCTGTGGAATCGGATGGGTGCCCGGGACAACACTGATGCCATATCTCGATTGGATGAAATCTCTGAAAAAACCGATCCTCGGACAGGGGGGATAACCAACGATCAGACCTGTGGCCAGATGAATGACATCAACGCCGTTACGGATCATTTCTTCCGGGGCGTACTCAATGTTTCCCCCCGGACATCCGTCGCAGGTTGTATATCCCACCAGGATTGTTGCTTTATCCCGGTAAAGGCTGAAGGCGCCTTCCCTCTTCTCCAATGATCGGAAACATTTTCCGCCGGCGCAGCGACGGTAGCGATGACAGATGATGATGCCGATTTTCACTTGTTCTTTTTTAAACCCTGATGTTTCTTCATGATTCATGGCTTCTTTTTCCCAACGATAAAATTCCTCAATGCTTTGTGAAGGGTTGTGGCTGCGAGAAGCGCGCAATGTTTGGAATCGTCCGGCATTCCTCCCAGATGTTCCAGAATGGAACTCTGGTTGATTCTGATGCAGTCCTTCAGGGTTTTTCCCTTCGCCATGACAGTGGCGGCCGTGGCAGCTGCATGGGACGTCATGCATCCGTCGGTGGTATATTGAATATCCTGAATCTTGCCGTTATTGATCCGAAGAAAAATTTCCACCGTATCTCCGCAGGGACCGGTAACTTTCGCATAACCATCCGGTTTATCGATGACCCCGCAATTTCTGGGATTCAATCCGTAGTCAAAGACCTTTGCCGTATAGCCCTTTTTCGCCACCTCCATGAGCATTTTCATCATTTGTTCTGTTATCTTGTCCTCTTCATCCATCTCGCTTGCTCCCGATTATCTTTTCTTGCTCTTTAAAGATATCCTGAAAAATTTTTTACCATCACAAAATTGGTGAATGTCATCTCCTGCAACCTTGCCCTGTTGAACAGGGCGGCGAGCTGCATCGCTCTTCCCTCCCGCAGCAGGTCTTTCCGCCGCGGGACTCAGTGAATGACCCACTTTTCGGGATAAAACCCGTAGAGAGAACTCTCGAAAGTCGCTCGCTACCACACTGGCGGCATATCAAATTCGGTTTATCGGTCGTGATATTCTCAAGGAATTCTGAAATCGAACCGCACTGTTCACATCGATACTCATAAATGGGCATTTTCACCACCTGATACTAAAATAGACCATGACATTCACAGCTCACGTAAATCAAAGTTTTTATATGTCGATCCTTACCATGATTCTGGAAGCCATGCCGAAACCTATCGTCACCTGAACATTTTCCACATTAACGGACACGGGGCCCTGAACGAGCATGGGATTGACTTTGGCGACCTTTTTCCCCACGACAATACCCATTGCATTTAGACAGCCGTGGAGACCATATCCCCCTTGAATATACTCCACAACACCGCTCTCACCCGCCTCCAGATCTACCAGACTTGCCAGCTTGCTCTTCCCTGTCATTGTCCATGTTCCTCTTCGTATTCTCTCATGAAGCATCTGCCTACGATTACATTCCCCCGCTTTATTCCAAACATGGGTTTAATGAGATGCCTTTTGATCTTTCAAAAGCAAAATGGGTTTAATCGCTTCAGAAAAAGCAGATGCCGCCGCGGTTTCTCCGTAATGATAAATAAAGGGTTTTCCGCTGTCGGAGGCCTCCACGATCAGCGGTTCTATTGGAATGCGGCCTAAAAATGGGACTCCCGTCTCGCCGGCCATTTTTTCGCCGCCGCCTCTCTTGAAAACATCAATGACCTGCGAACAATGGGGACAGACCAGCCCACTCATGTTTTCTATCACTCCCAGAACGGGGAGTTTCAGCTGTTTGCAGAAATCAATGGATTTTCTCACATCAATCAGGGACAAATCCTGCGGGGTGGTGACAATAATCGCCCCGTCAGCGTTTGGAATCAGCTGGGCTACGGACAGGGGTTCATCTCCCGTGCCCGGGGGAAAGTCGATAATGAGGTAATCAAGTTCTCCCCAATTCACCTCGGCCAAAAGCTGCTTGATGACGCTTATCTTCATGGGGCCCCGCCAGATCACGGCCTTGTCCTGCTCCTGCATGAAAAACCCGATGGATATTACCTTGACTCCTTCCACAAAATCTATCGGATCAATGCCGTTTTCACCGGCTTTCAGGGATTTCCCGTTGAGATGAAGAAGAGTGGGTATGCTGGGACCATGAAAATCCGCATCCAGAATGCCCACTTTTTTTCCTTCAAGACCCAGGGCAACGGCGATGTTCACCGCCACGGTGCTCTTGCCGACGCCCCCTTTTCCGGACAGGACCATAATCTTGTGTTTAATCTGTGCCATACGATCCTGAAGGGCCGTGTCCTCAACGAAGGCTCTCAACTTCTCGTCGGGAGCATGCTGCTCTTCTTTATTTTCTTGTTGTTTTCCTGCTTTATTCTGTTTCTTACAATCCATTCTATGCTCCTTTAGTAGTCGCTTGATTTCTTTTCCTGTATAATGGACTCCATTTTATTCCATATGGAGATCATTTCCTCGGTAACATCATCTTGGGTGAATTCGACATAGGGCACCGCCTTTACCAGCGATCGGGGCACCTTGGCCGAAAAGGGAATCTTTCCCAGGATTTCTATTTTTTTTGATGCACATATTTCCATGATCTTCTCTGAATTTTCCGGATTCAAATCATATTTATTGATTACGACCCTGGTGGGGATCTGAAAATGTCCGGCCATATCGATGACTCTCAACATATCGTGGATGCCCGATATTGTGGGTTCGGTGACAATCACCGCCAGATCGGTGTCCGTGATCGCGGCTATGACGGGGCATCCGATCCCGGGAGGGCCGTCGATGAGGATATAGGACTTTTGTTCTTTCTTGACAATGTCTTTGGCCGCCTGCCTGACGACGGATACGAGCTTTCCCGAGTTGTCTTCCGCAATGCCCAGCCTGGCATGCACAAAAGGGCCGTATCGCGTATCGGAGACAAACCATTCTCCCGATAAGTTTTCCTCCATCGCAATCGCCCCGTAGCGACAGATGCGGCTGCACAAACCGCATCCTTCGCAGGAAACAGGATCGATAACGAAGTCTTTTCCGATCGCATCGAACCGGCATATATCGATACATTCACCGCATTCACAGCACTTCTCTTTGTCAAGTCGGGCCGTCCGGCCGCTTCTGAATTCAAAACGCTCCTTCACGGAAGGATGCAGGAGGAGATGTAAATCGGCGGCGTCGACATCGCAATCCACCATCACCTTGTCTCTCGCGAGGGAGGCAAGAGACGCGGTCAACACCGTCTTTCCCGTGCCGCCTTTGCCGCTAATGATTACCATCTGTTTCGTGACCATCTCTGACGCCCCTAAGGATTAACTTTCGCTTTTTTTTATCAATGTGTTAATTTTTTCAGGCAGTTTCTTAAATTCAATGTCGTATTCGCTTTTGTAGCCGATAATCGGCAGACCTTTCGAGTATAACGATGCGATTCCCCTATCAAAAGGAATCTTCATCAGGACAGGGATGCCGTTTTCCCGTGCATAGAGGTCCACACAGTCATCACCAATATCATACCGGTTCAGGATGATGCCAAAGGGAACGCCGATCGTTTTCAGCATTTCAACGGCCAAGATGAGATCATTCAGGCCGAAAGGGGTCGGTTCCGTCACGAGGAGGCAATAGTCCGTTCCTTTCACCGATTCAATGACCGGACAGCTCGTTCCCGGAGGCGCGTCGATAATCACCGATTTCATGGAATCGATATGTTGCTTAACCTGCCGGATGAGGGGTGGGGACATGGCTTCGCCGATGTTGAGTTTTCCATGAACGAATTGAATGCCGTCGGAGAAGCCTTTTTCTACGATCCCTATTTCCTTTTTGACTTCATGTATGGCGCCCAAGGGACACAGACAAGAACAGGCGCCGCAACCATGACAGAGATGGGGAAAAATCAGCACAGTGCCGTCTTTTCGAATTTCACCCGGCAATACGGCGATGCTGTTAAAAGCGCAGACTTCCTGGCATGTGCCACAGCAGTCGCACTTTTCCTCGGCAATCTCGGGAATGGGAATATATGCGGATATTGTTTCAGAAATTACCGGCTTTAAAAACAGGTGCGCGTTCGGTTCCTCCACATCGCAGTCCAAAAACTGCACGTTTTTCAGGGACAAGGCAAGATTAACCGCAATTGTGGTCTTCCCCGTCCCGCCTTTTCCACTCGCTACAGAAATGATCATGACAAAATCTACTCTCTTATCATTTTGGTCCCGCACTCCGGGCAGCTCTGCCTGCTGCAGGGAGATCCGACCTGATGCGCAATCTTGTAACCGCATTCCGGGCACGCACAGTAGCCTGTCGCACAGGCCATTGATCGACCTGCACCACCGCCGGTTCTGCCCATTCCTCGTCCTCCTCCTCTGCCCGCGCCTTGGCCTCCTCCTGTTCTCTGGCCTCTGCCGGCACCCTGTCCTTTTCCTGCTCCCGGGCCTGTACCATCTCTGTTCGGCATGGCATTTACCTCCTTGGTTCTGTTTTTTATCGAGCCATTCCTTTTTTTGAATCTACCGTCGGCGCCTGAGTTTTCTTCAAGGCCCCTTCTTTATACCTTTCCAGGGCTTCCCTGACCGTTCCGGCCACACCCGTAAATATTTCAATCCCGGCCGCCTGAAGAGTTTGAAAGGCATTGGGACCAACATTCCCCGTCAATACCGCTTTGACAAGGTTGGATGCCATCAATTGGCCTGACTGAATTCCCGCTCCTCCGGACGCCTGAGTACTGGCGTTTTCTATGGCCTGGAACGCCATGGTGTCCGTGTCAGCAATGATAAAATATCGACATCTGCCAAAACGGGGATCAATTTTCGAATCCAGTGTCGTTCCTTCTGAGGTAATACATATTTTCATTTCACAAGTCTCCTATTCGTGTTCGCATTTGTCTTCGTGCGGATGGTCGCAGATTGACTTTTCCACGCCATATCCTTTCCCTGCTCCGGGCTGACACAAGCTCTCACCGCCGATAAGGGCGCCTTTGACGAACTTTTCTATTGTTTCGGTCACTTTGCCTTCAATCCCGGCGATGGCTTCCATGTCCAGTTCACGGAACAGTTCCACCGCCCGCGCTCCCATGCCGCCGGTTATGATGCAGCGAACGCCCCTGTCATATAAAAAACGCGGGATGAAACCGGGTTGATGTCCCGGATTGTCGATGACTTCACGTGCTGTGATTTTATTTCCGTTTATGTCTACCAAAGTAAAAGCGGGGCACCTTCCGAAATGGGCTGCCACATAGTCCCCGTCCGTCGCAATTGCTATTCTCATCATGATCCTCCAGTATAAAAAATCGTTTACGGAGAAGAGGTCCGCGGTGTCGTGGCCCTCTTCTCCCCTTCCGTTCCATGCGCAGGAGCTTCTCAACCTTCGCTTTTATCGAGCGTGGCGATGTGATCTCGAAGGGCTGCGAGTTCCCTCTCGAGAAATTCCATCTGGCTCTTCAGCGCCTCTTTTTCCTCTTTAACCGTCCAGCCCGTGCTATAGGGGCTGCCTCCCCAGCCGAACGCCGGAAAATTGAAAGCTCCTCTCTGCCACCGGGTCAGTCCCGTGGCATAGAAGCGATTTCTCCGCCCCCGGCCGCCACCACGGCCGAATGATCCCGGTCCCCTGAAGGACGGAACCCCCATTCCGGGCCGTGGCGACGCGCAAAAACCCCTGCCGCCTCCCGTCATCGGGCCCATTCCCATGGGACCTGTTCCATCAAAACCTGGCATCTCTTTCACCCCCTTTCTGATTGTTAATGAAAATCATTATCATGTTACGAGAAAAAAAATAACCGGCTATTCTTTATTCTTTGCAGTTGTCGCACAAACCATAGAACTGAATGAAATGGTTTGTAATTTTGAAATTGTATTTCCTGGACAATCCCTCTTCCGTTTTTTTCAGCAATGCCACTTCTTCATCGATAAAATCGGTATAATCAATCACACGACCACAACCGGTGCACACCAGATGGTGGTGATGGGCCTTGCCCCTGGAGCCTTCAGCCAGTTCATACCTTGCCCTGCCCTGGCCAAAGTCAAACTTATTGACCAGACCGATATTCGTTAGAATATCAAGTGTCCGGTAGATAGAGGTCAGGCCAATGTTTGGATAAATTTTATGCACCCTCATGTAGATATCTTCAGCGCTCAGATGTTCCTCAGCCCGCGATAACACATCCAGGGTCGCTTCGCGGCCCAATGTCATACGATAGCCACAACCCTTGACTTTTCCGTGACACCATTGATATCCCTTAGCGTATTCGACTGGCATGAAATACCTTTATCCTCACTTACTGTTAATGGCTTCCATTTCCATTTAC
>CAZIQY010000120.1:0-6595 GCA_964541605.1 uncultured Syntrophaceae bacterium
TCGAGAAGGAGATCGAGTCTCGTCTAAAGAGCAAAGCCAGGCGCTACAACAAGGATTACCCCGGCCAGATGCTGCACGGGGACACAAAAAGGTTGCCACTGCTCAAAGGAGAATCGACCTTCGGAAGGCGAGAATACGTGTTTGTTGCCATTGATGATTTCTCCCGTGAACTGTATGCCGCGATTCTTCCGGATAAGACCCAGAATTCCGCCAAGGTCTTTCTGGAACAGGTCTTGGAAGAATGTCCCTATACGATTGAACAGTACTATACCGACAATGGAAAAGAGTATCGGGGTGATCCGGAACATCATGCTTTTATGACACTGTGCCGGGATCAGAGGATTGAACAGCGGTTTACGAAGGTCAAGACCCCCAAGACCAACGGCAAGGCGGAGCGGGTCATTAAAACGATCATGGAGCTTTGGCATCAACAAACTGTTTTCTCCTCATCGGCACACAGGCAAAACGAATTAAGGCGGTTCGTAAATTTCTATAACGGCGTCAGACCTCATAAAGGCATCGGGGGTCTTACACCCGAGGAAAAACTGCTCCAATACTTTTATCCCGAAAAACTGTAAACAACGGTGGCTTTTCCTACAAATTAATTTATGTGGCAAGCGGTGAGGTTTCAAGAATTATAACTTTATTTGCAGATATTAAAGGAGGGCTCTTGTAATGTTCTTAAGTGCATTGTCTATTGAGGAAAAGGTAAAGTTTTTGAATCTTCTTAATCTGGCAGCCAATATTGACGGAAATTGTTCAGACATCGAGCGTAAGCAAATCAATGGTTATATTACAGAGATGGGATTGTCTGACGAACAGATCATTCATCAGCCACAGACGGTAGAGGAAATTCTTGGTTATTTTTCTACACGCAACGAAATAGCAAAAAAGATTGTTTTTGTTGAAATGACGGCATTAATCTTTGCAGATGGAGAATATACAAAATCTGAGGAGAATTTGGTAAAACAAGCTCAAGCTCATTTTTCTCTTTCGGATGATTTCAGAAAACAAGCAATTGACTGGATTAATGAAATAACGCCCATGTATCTAAAAGGGTTCAAAATGGTAGGGCTAATCTGAAAAGGAGGAACAAAAATGGGTTTTTTGAGTGCAATTGGTAAAGCCATTGTTGGTGCAGGTACGGGAGTGCTTTTAGTTACTGCTCTGCCTGTTTTTGGAGCAGTTGGTGCAATAACAGCAGCGGGCGTTGCTGTTGGGTCAGTAGTTGGTGCCGCCGCGGGCGCCGCTGATGGATTAAAAGAAAAAAATTAAAACCATAACCCCTCCCAGACCAATGCCAACCTCTGGGAGGGATTTCTATCCGCCCACATTCCTACTCCACAGCCGCCAGCAGCTCAATAATTTCATCGGCACTGCATCCATCTTCAATAGCATATCGTAACCGATTGAAACGTTCCTTGTATTTTCTAATGAGTATGTCTCTTTTCTCAATAGTTCTGAGGTGTTCGTCAATAGTGCGGTATAATTCAGAGAATTTCTGTTTTGTATTCGCGAGTTCTTTCCACAGACCCTCATTTTGAGTTTTAAAATATTCCAGATTTTCTACACACTGCTCATAATCTTGCCTGATCTGATCAATATCAGCTTTCTGGCCTTCATCATTTTCTGTCGGCGTCGGCGGTTCTTTCTGAATGATCTCAGGAGCAGCAGCAATAATTGGCTTCTCAGCAACCTTCTCGGGCATTAGGGCTACTGTTATCTCTGTCGAAGCTGCATTTGATTTTTCAGGCATCTCAGCATCCATTGCCGGCGCTTCAATGCTCTTGGGCGGTTTTGCTTTGCCCCTTTTCTCGTCGGGACTTTTCAATTTCATAATGCCATTATGAAATTCACTTACGTTGCCTGCCTTTTCATAAACCTCGATTAATTTCTCAGCTTTAATGGCCAAATTCTGGGCGATACCATTCCACGGCAATGCAAAACTTCCTTCGATCAATGTCTTCAATTGTTCCAGAGTGTACTGCTCGGCAAATTTGATCATCTTGTTGAGATTGTCCCTGCCTATGCCGGTGGCCACTGCAATTTTCTCCAGTTCACGAGCGCCATATTTTCCTTTGTAAAAGCTTTTGATTGATCTCCCTATCTCCCATTTGACAAAGATCGTGGCCACTTCCAGTTTGTTATTCTGGCTCACGACATAATCAATAAGCGCTTGTTCATTTTCCGGCTGGTAATTGCTATCCGGGATTTCCGACATCTTTGTCGGGATAATGGGTGCTTCCGAAGCGATTATCCCGGTGACCAGGTCATCTCTCTTATCCGGCATGGTGTCGTTGGGATCGAAATCTACATTCTCGAAATCGTAATAGGGTTTTGATTTAATCGTATCATGAAAATTATTGGTCATCATTTGATAATTCCTCCTTTAATTGAATAACGTTGTTTTGTTTGTCGATCTGGTCCAGCCTGAGCTTGATGCCTTCTCGAATAAGCTTGGACATGCCGGTTTTTTTCAATGTTGCTGCCATTTTAAGACGTTGGTAAAGTCCCGGCTGTATAAGAAAGTTTACCGAGGTATGAAGGGTTCTTTTTCTCATGGTTCTGCCTCCTGTTTGATAATTGTGGTCTCTCCTGCCATTTTCTCCTGAATGGCTTCCCTGATATAATCCGATACGCTGATCTCCTGCTGGTCTGTGACTTTAAATACCTGCTGATACATCTCCTGGGAGAGCATCACACAAACTGGCCTGGTCAAGATTTTCTTCTTCATAACGTCACCTCCTCTCTGATGCTGATCTGATCATGAATTTTATCTGATCAAGATTTTGTTCTCATTTTGTATCAAGGTCAGTGGTGGCGATATTGAGGGGATAGGGCAAGTATGTAACTAAGGCTGAAAAAGGGCCTTGAGTGAAGGACTGGGCGCGAAAATAGATGTTCAGTTCGCTACTTGGAAAGGGGATTCCTTTTTATTTGAAGGTCGTAAATATTTATAGACATGAGGCAGAAAAATGACTATAAAATATTAAGGGGTGAGGTTGAGGACAACTTCCTGTACTCAATAGAATGGGCATTATTGCATAGATGCAAGACTTCGATGCGTAATCAGTGATCCTCCCTGTGAAAATCTCCCTTGACAAATAGAACGAACGTTCTACATTATGGCGGCATGATGTTCTCTTTTTTGGAGAAAGATCGTGTCCCTTCCTGCCGCCGTTTATCGTCCACGGAATCCGCAGTCTTCGGATTACTACCGCTGTGTGGAGGATTGCTTTGAAACATTTGTCGGCATTTATGACGATCATTTTTCACGGCAATACGGATTCTGGCGGCCATATGTCGAGCAGGTGATCTATCGTTATCTCGATTGCGGTGATCCGCACAACGGCTTTGCCCGTGTGAAATGCAAGGATTGCGGCCATGAATATCTTTTGGCCTTCTCCTGCAAGCGCCGCCACTTCTGCCCATCCTGCCATCAGAAGCGCGTGGTGGAGTTCGGGGAATGGCTCTGCATGGATGTCCTCAAGAAGGTCCCCCATCGGCATTTTGTCTTTGGCATCCCGAAGATCCTGCGCCGTTACTTCCTGTATGACCGGAAGCTTCTGGCCGATCTGAGCCGGTGCGCCTGGGAATCCCTGAAAGTGTTTCTCCAAGAGGCAGTTCCGGAGAATGATCCCATTCCCGGCGCCGTCATCGCCATACAGACTTTCGGCGATTTCCTCGGCTTCAATCCCCACTGCCACATCCTCGTCACCGACGGTTGTTTCTACGGCAGCAGAGGCATGTTCCGCGTCGCCCCGCCTCTTGAACTGAAAAAGCTGGAGGCCATTTTCCGGCACAAGGTGCTCAGGATGCTGCTCTCCAAGGGAAAGATAACGCAGGAGATGATCACCATGCTCTCCCAATGGAGGCATTCCGGATTCAACGTGTTCTGCGGCAACCGCATCTCTCCCAAGGACGATACGGCCATGGAGAACCTGGCCCGCTACATTATCCGGGCCTCTTTCTCTCAAGAGCGCATGCACTATCTGGAGCAGGAGGGAAGGGTTGTCTATACGTCCAAAGACGTGAAGACCACAAAGGTTTTTCCTGCGATGGAATGGCTGGCCGCCATGTGCTCCCATATCCCGAACCGGGGCGAACAAATGGTCAGGTACTACGGTTTTTATAGCAATGTCTCGCGGGGAAAACGGAAAGAGGCGGGAACGGATGAGGCTATCCCTTGCATACTCGACGCGCAGGGAGATGAAAAGACCGTCCGGCGGAACTGGGCAAGACTGATTCAGAAGATATACGAGGTCGATCCTCTTATCTGCCCAAAGTGTCAGGGCGCCATGCGCGTCATCGGCAGCATCGAGGACCCTTCCGTCATCCGGGCCATTCTCGAACACCTGGGTTTATGGCTCGCACGCGCCAGACCGCCGCCCAAAATCCATGACCCGCCGTTCTACGGCACGGGCAGGTCGGCTGCACCATCCATCGCGGATGACGTCTCGCAGATCCCCGCCCATGACGATCATTCCTACGGGGACCCGCAATACTCCTGGGACGATTACATCCAGGCATGACGCTTCGTGAAAAAAGGCGTGCCGGAGATGTCTGTTCAAAACACGATTCAAATTGTCTTCCCCACGTGCAAGTTGCGCAGAAATAAAGCCGCCGGCGACTGAAGGACCACTGCCGACCCACATACCGTATCGCCAACCCTGATTTTCCGATGGAAATATCCCTTGACAGGCAAAATCATCCCCCATATACTCCAACCCATCAAAAGCAATGTCTTATCAATTATCAATTTTCATACCGAACATTAGCAGGAGGCTCTCATGGGATTGCATAACCAGATGGTGCTGGGTGACCTGTTGAGGCGAAACGCCAAGCTGTTTCCCGGCAAGACAGGAATTATCGATTATGACACCGGGGATCAATTCACCTTTTCAGAGTTTGACCGGAGGGTCAACCGGGTTGCGAACGGTCTTCTCGGACTGGGACTGAAAAAGGGTGACCGGGTCGGCATCATGCAGGTCAACTCCCACCAGTTTTTGGAGGTGATGTTCGCCTGTTTCAAGACCGGCATGGTCATCACGCCGGTCAATCTGAGGCTGGCGGGGCCGGAGATTTCCTATATTCTGAACAACGCGGGGGCGTCGGCACTGATCTACGGCCTGCCCTTCAAACCCTTGGTGGATTCCTTCCGCAGGGAGCTCGAATCGGTGAAACACTTCATCTGCATCGGGTCCGGTGCGGCCGACGGCGCGTCCATGCCGTATCAGGATCTCTACCGCTCATCCGACACTGACGTGGATATCGAGGTCTTTGACGACGACCTGGCTCTCCTACCCTATACGGCCGGTACAACGGGACGGCCGAAGGGCGTTATGCTGACGCACAAGAACCAGATTGCCCAGATCACGGAATGCGTCATCGATACGTGCTGCCAGCCCCGGTCGGAGACCTTCCTCTGCGTGGCGCCGCTCTTTCATATCGCCGTGTGGATGTACCTGGGCAATTTTTACTGTCACGGCACCACGGTGACCATGAGCAAGTTTGATCCGAAACTGGTCATGCAGGCGATCCAGGACCTGAAGGTGAACGTTATGTTCATGGCGCCGGCCATGATCATAATGATGCTGGAAGTGGAGGGCATTGAAAAATACGACCTCGGCAGCCTGCGGCTCATTCCCTACGGCGGGTCGTCAATCCCGCCGGACAGGCTGAAGAAGGCCATGGATGTCTTCCGCTGCGAATTCGGTCAGGGCTACGGGATGACGGAAGTGTCGCCCTTTCTGCTCACCTTCTTCAGTCCAGAGGACCATCTTATCGCCCTCATGGAAAAGCCCAACCGTCTCACATCCTGCGGGCGGCCGGGGTTCAACGCCATGCTCCGGGTGGTCAATGACAAAGATGAAGACGTGGGCGTCAACGAGGCGGGAGAGGTCCTGATCCGGGGGCAGCACGTTATGAAAGGTTACTGGAAGAATCCCGAGGCGGACGCGCAGGCGCTCAAGGGAGGATGGTTCCACACCGGCGATATCGCGAAGGTGGACGAAGATGGTTATTACTATATCGTGGACAGAAAGAAAGACATGTATATCAGCGGCGGGGAAAATGTCTACCCCAAGGAAGTGGAAGATGTTCTCTTTTCGCACCCCGCTGTTTTCGAAGCTGCCGTCATCGGGGTTCCCGATCCGAAGTGGGGGGAGGTGGGGAAAGCCTTTGTATCCCTCCGGCCGGGAAAGAAGGCATCGGAAGGGGACCTCCTGCAATTTCTGAAGGGCAAAATCGCCAATTTCAAGATTCCCAGGTCCGTGGAATTTCTGGAGGCCATTCCCCGGAGCGCGGCGGGAAAGGTGCTGAAAAACGAATTGAGGCTGAAATATAAAAAGTAATATCGGCCGCGGCGGCGAGGGATTGACTCTCGCTACCGCGATTGCAGCCCTGCAGGAATTGATCCATCGCTCAGCAAGGGACTCTCTCGGGGTTTCTTTTCTGAGCGATGGTTTTATGGAATCGCCCTGACATCAATCACGAGGAGGAAGAGGAATGGATTTTGAACTGACCGAAGAAATGAAGATGTTGAAAGACATGACTTACAAATTCGCCGTGGCCGAATTCACGCCCGTCTCCCACG
>CAZIQY010000121.1:0-6530 GCA_964541605.1 uncultured Syntrophaceae bacterium
GTTTCAATCCACGCCTCCGCGCGGGAGGCGACCTGCATCGGCATCGTGTGCGGCTGCCGTCGTGCCGTTTCAATCCACGCCTCCGCGCGGGAGGCGACTGGTACTGAGGCGCCTGTGCTTGGTATTGCTAAGGGTTTCAATCCACGCCTCCGCGCGGGAGGCGACTGAGGCAAGGGGCAGCCATGGTGTCATTAATTTTGTTTCAATCCACGCCTCCGCGCGGGAGGCGACTAACTACTCTTAAATTCATAATTTTAATGGAAAATAATCATCTGTTCCGCGCATATCAATTTATCAGGCCTTCAACTTATTTAATTTTCAAAGAGCATCGCAAATAAACGTATAATATCAATTATATATAACGCGCGCGAACCTGCCGGGAAAATCGAGGCCGCTTCAGGTTCGCGGAACGATTTCAAACAATCAACGGCCCCTCCTGATCAACGGTTTTCTTTGCACCGATATGCTCCACACGACGCCTCCAATTTGACCCCAAAAAATAAAACCGGAGACTGTCCTCCTTCTGGTCGATCTCTTCAATCAATCTATTCCGCAACATCGCCCACTGTGCGGGATCGACAATGCATTCGAAAACGGAATACTGCACCCGCTGTCCATAATCCTTGCATGCCTTTGCAACCCTGCGCAGACGGCGCGCCCCCGCTCCCTCGACGTTGGCGACATCATAACTGACCACCACAAACATAACGCCACCTCCTATTTCCAGATAAAAGGCGGATACCCGTCCATATCTCCTCTCAGGTAACGGGCAAGCAAAAGCGCCTGAATATGAAACAAGATGCCAATCGTAACCTTCTCATCAAGAAACGGATGAACGATCTCTTCCTGCTTTCTTTCCTGATAAGCGACAAGCACCTTCTTCCTGGTTTCATCGCTCATCAGAACAGCCCCGGAGTCAGATTTCTCAAAACCTTTTGACTGAACCTGACGCAGATTGATCAATGAAAGGGCAAGCCTGTCCGCAAGAAAAGGCCGGAACTCTTCCATAAGATCGAGGGCCAGGCTGGGCCGCCCCGGGCGGTCGCGGTGCAGAAATCCGACCGCCGGGTCAAGCCCGACCGATTCGAGGGCCGAGCGGATGTCATGCACAAGGAGCGTGTAGAAGAAAGAAAGCAGGCAATTTACATTGTCCAGAGGAGGGCGGCGATTGCGCTCCTGAAAAGAAAAGGATTCCTTCTGTGAAACGATCAAGTGATCGAAAACATTGAAGTAGCAGTGCGCGGCGTCGCCTTCGACTCCCCGGACGGCATCCAGGGAAGACACCTGATCGAGCGATTCCAGACAGCGGTTCAAGATCATGACTGTCTGCCGGAGGCTGACTTCATCCGTTTTCGAGCCGTGGTCTCTCAGGGCGCGTTGCAGGACGGTCCGGGAATTGGCGATCTTTCCCGTAAGCACAGCCTTTGCCATATCGGCGGAAAACTCCAGATCGTCGGCGCGTCGGTACTGTTCCCGGCGCAAGAGAACATTTCCTGACACCGGCCCCTGAACCCGCGCGAGAAACCGTCCATTTTCGGACAGGAAACTGATCCCGACGCCGCTTCCGGCACAAAACCCCATCAGAAAAGGACTGCACGAGACGTTTCCAAAACAGACAATGCCGCCGATGGTATGAACGGGGATGCGCAGGCGGATTTCCTTCTCCACCTTGACCACCACCGTTTCCCCTTCTTTTGAAAGGTAAGATCCCTGGGTCGTGACAAAAAGGGTATTTAAGTGTTTTTTCATGGCTCTCCCGGAACTCCTGTCGGATGACTCTCAACCCATTTTATTTTACGATTTCAGCCGCTTCCTGCTCTCCGGTTCGCTCAAGTAATTCTCCGGCGAGACGACCTTTTTGCCGGTTTTCTTTTCCAGGTCATTTCGTGCCGTTCCTGCGACCTCTCCGCCTTTCCGTGCGGCCGTCTTGCTCTCATCAAAACCCTGCGCGTCATCAACCCTTGTGATTTCCGTGGTTGCCGCCTCGCCGAGCATCGAGAAGATCATTTCCAGATCGGTCATGTGGTCCCGGAGATTTTCCCGCTTCAGTCCCTTCAACTGCTTGTGTTCGCCGGGGGTAACGCCAAAGGCCGCCTGGGCGATCTCCGCCGAGAGGATCGCATACTCCTGTTCCTGCTTCACGTCCCGCTTTTTCCATTCATCCGTCAGCTCTTCCCGGATGGCGATGCCGCGCATTCTCTTTTCGATCCAGGCATCTGAATATCCCTTGGCCTTGTAAATCGCCCGTGTCCGTTTGGTTGCAAGCTCCGGGTTCTCGATCTCCTTCACTCGTTCATAGCCAACCTTTGCCAGCCAGCGCTTGAACGGCTCGGCCTTGGAAGAGGGGATGGACTGGATGATGCGAAACACACCTTCGGTGTTGGCGCAATTTGTCGCCCTCATTTTCCCATCGGGTGCAACAATTTTAAGGGGGGTACAAATTGTACCCCAGTTGGAGTTCAACTCATGATCACGCTGCCTCATCTTTTTTATGTATTGTTTAGAATCAGCACTATCCGTCAGCACTTCCACGACATCGGAAACGGAAAACCACCATTCGTTGTTATGAATGGTTTTTCTTGTTCCCTTTCCTCTGAAAACCGCGATATTCGTTTCCACTCCGGCCCCCTTCTTCAGATTATTCTTCATGGTCCAATATTCGTGTCATGTAATTCTTCACCGAACGCCGCTTCTGGATCGTTTTTGGCAGGCATTCGGCCAGAAGCGAACAGCTATCACAACGTTTCGCATAGACGGGCTTGGGCGTCCGCCCCGATTCGATCAATTCATGGGTCTGCTTTGCCGTTTCTTCTGTTTCCCGCCTGAGCGTCTCGTCAAAGGCGACGTCCAGACGCCGCCGGGTGCGTCCGTAGAATATGGCGCCGGCAGGAATATGCACATCCAGCATCTCTTCCAAACACATGGCCTGGGCGCAAAGCTGAATCTTGTCGCTATGATCGACTTTCGGTTTTCCCCGCTTGTACTCAACGGGGAAAGGAATCCACGCGCCATCCATCTGTCGGTGAAACTCCACAACGTCGGCCTTCCCGATCAGCCCCAAGCGCAGGGAGCGTATGGCAACACCCCGTTCGGTGCGAACATCGCCCCGCGATTCGGCACCCGCCTCGTGGACATGCTCGTGCATGATCCGGCCTTCGGCAGTCAGGCGACTCTCCGCCCACGTTTGTTCAATATGAATGAGCGCACACTGGCGGGGACAGAAAACCATGTGTTGCAAGGCGGATAGCTGAATCAGGTCTTCAATGCTGTACATGTCACCCGTCCTTAACTATCTTATTGCCCATACTTGAGGCTCCGGATGTCTCAACCGAGAGGGTATGTACAATTTGTACCCACCGCTCAAAATCGTTTTCAGCGATCACGTTTGCTTCTCCCTTTTTTCGATTGCTCGATCTGCTTCATCTTCTTGACCGCTTCCAGAAACTGCCGCTCTATCGGAGAAGGTTCGCTCAAACTTACTTTCCGATATCGCTCATATTCGGCGTGAGCCTTTTTGAGTGCCTCATCGTGGCTGATTTTGCCGGCATGAGTAAGAATGTCCCGCCCGCCGAGCTTGAGAAAGTCGTCCAGTTTAGCGATCCAGTCTCTCATATACATGGGCTTACGGTTCAGTGCCTGAAACTCTGCAAAATCAAGATACATGCTGACAATTCGGTTCAACACATCGAGCTCTTTTTCATCCAGATAATTTTTGGCGATTTCCGCGTCCATTTTGCGAGGCGCGCTTCCCACCCAGGTCGTCAGGCCCATATATGGCTTTGAGGCGTCCGCGCGGCCATGAATGACCTCGGCAGCCGTGTGCCCGTGGGCCGCCCAATGCATTTTATTCTGCATAACGGTGAAGAACTGTTGCGACACCTCGGCATCGGGCGTATAGTCGATGCTGGTGGCATAAATATCCAGTACCTTACGCCAGAAGACCTTTTCTGAGGAACGGATATCCCTGATCCGGGCCAACAGTTCGTCAAAATAATTGCCGCCTCCAGCCTGTTTCAGCCGGTCATCGTCGAGTGCAAAACCCTTGATGATATATTCACGCAACCGCTGGGTGGCCCATTGGCGAAAGCGAGTGGCAACGTGAGATTTGATTCTGTACCCCACGGAAATGATGGCATCGAGATTATAGAAGTTTGTGCTGTAGCTTTTACCGTCCTCGGCAGTAGTAAAGAAATTCTTTACAACTGAATCTTGCGCCAACTCTCCTTCTTCAAAAATATTTTTCAGATGTTGCCCGATATTCTGCTTGGTGGTCTGAAATAGGTTCGCCATTAGCTGCTGAGTCAACCAGGCAGTTTCGTCCTGAAGGCGGACTTCGATCTTGGTTCGCCCGTCCTCAGTCTGATAGAGGATCAATTCGCTTTGAACAGGGGCTATTTCATTCTTTTTCTTCATAGACATCCTTTATAAAACTCTCTATTGAAACATCGTTCTTCATTTATGGCAGTTGATTTAAACCCGTGACGAAATGTCATGAATTCACTCTATCCTTCGGTGTTGGCGCAGTTGACTTTTTGCTTGCTGCCTTCGGTTTCAAGCCAAAGGGGGGTGACAATTTGTCCCCAACCTTTGGATAAGTCATCGTCACGCTTGCGCATTTTCTTGATATAGTCGCTGCTGTTCGTCGTATCCGTCAGAACTTCAACTACATCGCCCACCGCAAACCACCATTCGTTGTTGTGAATGGTTTTTCTTATCTCTTTTCCTCTGAAAACGGCAATGTTCGATTCCGTTCTATCCCTCATTTTCCAGACGCAATCGCGGAGATATTCTGTTTACCGCGCGTGCCGCTTGAATCATTTGGTCGTGCATCCTCGACCGCTTGTCGATAAAGCAGTCGCAAAATACTGTCTCGTCATGCACGATCTCCACCATTCGGAAAGTCTGTCTAAAAACCGTCAATCTCTTGTGGTTCGAGGCCATCCAAATTTTTCAAAGAGTAACTTCCATCAGTATTTACAGTAAGCGTCTCATGCACTTTTGCAGATGAGTATTGTCCTGACTTACAGTTATGCTCCCACCAGATAACTTTCCTCACGGCCATACTTCCTTCAGGGCGAGCCGAAGAGGCATCATTTTCAAAAAGCTTGGGAAGAATCCCTTTGATAACCGCGGCATCCTCATCCGAAAAGCCTGTTCGTTCGGCGAGCTGGGGATTCATGCTTCCGTAAGTGACATAAACAACATCTTTGCCAATGCGGTGTTTCATACCCATTTGATCAGATTGTCGATTAATCCCATCGCCTTCAAGACTTGTCGATTTTATAATCTGTTCGGATATAATGTGACTTCTAATGCTTTCCAAACTAAAAGCAGGATGTATTGTAACTGGCCCTCTTATAGCTATTGACACACCGGCGCCACTGCTCCCGTCTTCGGAGCTATCAATATCCTGATTTTTCTTTCCTTTTTTATCAGATCCTTTAAAAGGAAAAACTTGACCAAAAGCTCTCACATCAAACCATCTTGCGCAGGCTTTATTTCGGATATCTGGTATGTTTTTAATACTGCCAAGTGCAGCTTCAGCTCTTTTCCGGAGATTTGGGAACTCATCTATTTTGTTATCATCGGATTGGACGAAGATGTTTTTACCATTTTCAAGTAATCTATCCCGGATCTTCCGTTTGAGACACACATCCGACATCTCGCCGAGTCCGTCGTAATCAGTGCGGGGACGGTTTCCATCTAATGGATCTCCATTAGGATTTGCATTCTTAACACTTATGATGACTGCGAAATCGATCTTTTTTGTCAGGGTAGACATACACATTCCTCCTTTTGTGGTTAGTTTATTTTTCTAAATCTGTTTCTTGATTTTCTACATAGTCGGCTGATTTCATCACCCATTGACCGTTTTCCCTTTTATGCTCATTCAGCCATTTCCGTTGGCAATGGTAAGCCAATAGGAATTCTCCTTCCAAACGGCTATCCAGCTTGAACTTGTCAGTTTCAAATTTACAGGCAATTTCATCGATCAGCTCAATATAACCGTTGAGCAAACCGGGCCTTTTCGCGTTGATACGGGATTTGTAAGGAGCAAGACTTGTCTCGATTGTTCGCCAAGTTGAATACGGTCTATCGGCGAATCGTTGCATCAGCCGCGCTGCAGCGGTCTCCCGTCTTTCATTGGCGAAGTAAAGAGCCATTGATTCAATTTTCTCCGCCATCGCAAGCAATCTGCCATATAGGTAGTCACGCGAATTTCTTTCTTCTTCAAGAGCCATAATGTACCCCCTTTCATTGTAGAATCCTTTATATATTGAACATGCAATACCAAGACATTTTTCAAAGTCTGGCTGTCGCCCATCCTTTTCCTGCTTGAAACTAACCCTATTCGAAGCACGGCGGACACATTGCTCAATTAAATCGCGGGGGACAGGTCTGCCGTCAATTATTGAGGGCAGTATGCGTTCTACAGTAGCATTGAGAAGTTTAATGCCGTTTTTCCCCTCGATTTTGGAGATATAACCCAAAGTTGTGGACGGAGTAAAATAGAAGGCGTATCCTATAGA
>CAZIQY010000122.1:0-6393 GCA_964541605.1 uncultured Syntrophaceae bacterium
GGGGGCCGAGGATACGTTGAATATCGCTCATCCACAACATTTGACAATATCTCTGAGATATTTCAGGGATGTTACATTCAGATCTTTTCGAATCCACTCGATCATGTCCTGATATTTTCCGGATTGATGATTCAGATAATCATCAATCTGTTCAATGTCGTGTCCTTCAATCGCTTTTATCGCCCTGCGTGATGCCAGCTCTGAAATTGAACGTGTGGATGCCATATACCTGCATGGATACATCAAGGGTGGGCATGCCGGTCTTATATGGATTTCCCTTGCACCATTGTCCCAGAGCTTCTTGATAGTGTAGTTCTTCAATTGTGTACCGCGAACAATTGAATCGTCGCAGACAATCATTCTATTATTCTTTATTACCTCTCGTATAGCGCTCAGTTTCATGGTGGCAACCAGGTCTCTGATATCCTGTGAGGGCGGTGTATAGCTTCTGCCATAACCCGGCGTATACTTGACAAGGGGTCTCCTGTATGGAATGCCGGATCCCATGGCATATCCCATAGCATGGCCTATTCCCGAATCGGGTATGCCGGTAACGAAATCTGCCTTCACATCATCATTTTTCGCTATGGCCATTCCGCATCGTTCCCTGGCATTCTCAACACTGATGCCATCATAAATTGACGAGGGGTCTCCCGTATATATCCAAAGAAAGGCACAAACCTTTTTATTACGACCTTCGGGATTCATGATTTTGAGTCCCTGCAAAGAAAGCAGTGCAATTTCTCCAGGTCCAAGAAAGTGTATCAATGTATAGCCCAGGTTGGGAAAAGCGCTCGCTTCTGTCGCAACAACAAACCCACCCGACCCAATTTTCTCACCTATGGACAGGGGAAAGCGCCCGTACTTATCCCTGGCGGCATAGATGCCTTCTGCTGTCATAATCAAGGCACATATGGATCCTTCGATGGCATCCTGCATTCTTTTTATGCCGTCAACAAGATTCTCCCCTTTGTTGATCAATTTCGCTACAAGTTCGACGGTGTTTATACCACCACCGGTCATCTCGCCAAATGAAGAACCTTCATTCATCAGGCTCTTTGTAAGAACTTCCTTGTTGGTAATCATACCCGTTGCCGCAATGGCAAACGTCCCGAATCTTGACCGAACAACCAAAGGCTGGGGCGCCTCATCATCTATGGCTCCGATGCCCATTGTTCCTTTCATGTTCTTGTAATCATCAAAAAATCGGGATTTAAATTGTGCCTGGCTGATGCTATGAATGGCGTTCTTAAAACCTTCGGTTCCGTGGACAGCCAGTCCTGCATTTTCCGTCCCCAAATGGGAGTGATAATCGGTACCGTAGAAAAGCGTCTTCATACAATCGTCTTTGGAAACAACACCAAAAATCCCACCCATGAGTTCACCCTCTAATCATGATTTCATGAAATAACTTGATAGACCCGCAAATAATCCGTCATTTTTTTCTGTCACTGCTACAAAATGCGGTGCTTCCTGCAGAAAATGGCAGGGTTTACGGTAACGAGTTTTTGCGAGACCATAAACTCTTGAACGCTACGAGAGTTTCATGACGGCTATTTTGATCCTTTCCATGCCCTCTTCAATTTTATTCAATGAGGTGGCATAGGAAAGTCGAATATGACGGTCATGGCCAAAGTCCGCACCCGGGATGACGGCGACACCAGCCTCATTCAGAAGGTAGGCCGCCAGATCGGATGAAGTCGATATGGTTGTACTGAGATAGGAGCGACCGAGCAGCAATGAAACATCCGGAAAGACATAAAATGCCCCTTGAGGACTCATGCATGTGATGCCCGGAATGGCATTGAGCTTCCCAACAATGATATCCCTTCTATTTTTAAATTGCCCCACCATTTCAGATACATTGTCCTGGTTCCCATCCAGTGCCGCTATGGCTGCCATCTGGGATATGGATGTAGGATTCGACGTGTTTTGACTCTGAAGCTTTGTTACAGCCGAAATAATTTCTTCCGGACCGGCAGCATAACCGATTCTCCATCCTGTCATGGAATATGTTTTAGATACACCGTTGACGATGACGGTTGTTCGTTTAAGGCTTTCATCGACGGAGGCTATATTACAAAAAGAAAGTCCGTTGTATATGATCTTTTCATATATATCATCAGATATAACGATGATATCCCTGCCTCGGATGATATTTGCGATCGCCTCAAGCTCACCCGCCGTATATACAACCCCGGCAGGATTTGAGGGGCTGTTTATGATAATCGCTCTCGTGTAATCATTGATCAGTCTTTCCAACTGCCCAGGATCTATTTTAAATCCGCGATCCCTATCAGTCTCCAGAATAACCGGCTTTGCTCCCGACAAAATAACCATATCGAGATAGGACACCCAGTATGGCGAAGGAATAATTACTTCATCGCCCTCTTCAAACAAAACCTGGAAAAGATTATAAAGGGTATGTTTTGCCCCGCAGGAGACAACAATCTCGGATCGGTCGTAATCTAATTGGCTATCCCGCTGAAACTTATGGATAATCGCGTCTTTCAATGCATCAATCCCGCCGACGGCTGTATATTTTGTAAAGCCTGCTTCAATGGCCTTGACAGCGGCAAGTTTGATGTGAGCGGGTGTATCAAAGTCGGGTTCTCCCGCACCAAAACTAATAATATCCTTTCCCGCTGCCTGCATGGCATTGGCCTTGCTTATTATCTCCAGGGTGGGGGATGGTTTTATTTTTGATATTCTGGACGACAGTTTCATTATAGGTTCTATTTCCTATTTTCCGAATTTTTCCTGTAATTTAAGATATACAACATCCGGCACCAGCCCTTTTACTGAGCCTCCCAGACTGGCTGCCTCTTTTATAATCTGAGAACTCGTAAAAAACCACTTGTATCCGGTCATGAGAAACACCGTTTCTATATCCCTGTTTAATCTCCGATTGATAAGCGCCAGCTGAAATTCATACTCAAAGTCGGACAGCGCTCTCAAGCCCCTTAATATGACATTCGCCCCTGCGTTTTTGACATAATCAACCAAGAGACCCGGATAACTGTCAACCCGCACGTTCTGATAAGGTTTAACAACTTCTTTTACCATCTCCAATCTCTCTTCAACGGAAAAAAGATGGGCGGGCTTGTTCGGGTTGTAAGCAATCAAAACGATAATTTCATCAAACATTCTCAGACCTCTGATAAGGAGATCGATATGACCGTTTGTGATGGGATCGAATGAGCCCGGATATACGGCAATCTTCTGCATATGGTTTCCTACTTCCCCGCGACTAATTTCAGAAAAGACAGCACCGTATCGCCGCTCCTTCTCTGATCCGTCAGTGTATATTGATTACTCGTTGTTTCTTGCAAGGTTTCTCTTACGGAGTGCTGAATGACAATGATACCCTCTCGAGAAAACAGTCTTCCGTCTTCAAGATATTGAAGGGTTTCCCCGATAAGATCTCTCTCATACGGGGGATCGGCAAACAAAACATCAAACCTGTCTCCTCTTGCAGCCAATTCTTGAATACCCCGTCTCAGCTCTATCGTAAGTGCCTCAGACCGCTCACTGAATCCGAAATCTTTGATATTCTTCCTTATAGCGTTTGCAAGGGCTATATTCTTCTCGACAAACACGACCCGGGCTGCTCCCCGGCTGAGGGCCTCGAATCCTACGTTACCGCTCCCTGCGAACATATCGAGGAATATTTTTCCCGCTATGGGCTGAAGGATATTGAAGAGCGCTTCCTTGGTCCGGTCGGAGGTGGGTCTTATGTCAGAGCCTCTTGGCAGATAAATCCGCCTCCCTTTAGCCTCACCTCCAATAATTCTCATAAGTATTCTCTTACAAGAACCTCGGCAATCTGGATTGCGTTCAGTGCGGCACCTTTCCTCAGATTGTCTGATACAATCCACATATTGATCCCATTCGGTATGGATTCATCTTCCCTGATCCTCCCGACAAAGGTCTCATTCCTGCCGGCTGCATGTATGGGCATGGGATATTCTTTTCCCCCTGGATTATCGATGACAATGATACCCGGAGACTGTGAAAGTATATCTCTGATTTCCCCCACAGCTATCTTTTTCTTCGTTTCGATGTTTACGGATTCCGAATGTCCATGAAAGACCGGTACTCTGACAGTTGTAGCTGTCACGGCGACGGTCGGGTCATCCAAAATTTTTTTTGTTTCATTCACCATCTTCATTTCTTCTTTTGTATAACCGTTCTCTAAAAACACATCGATCTGAGGAAGACAGTTGAATGCAATCTGATGCGGATAAACCGTAATCTGTGGTTCACGAAAATTCAAAAGGGCCTTTGTCTGCCCCATCAGTTCCTCGATGGCACTCTTTCCTGTGCCCGACACCGCCTGATATGTGGATACAACAACACGTTTGATCCCGACGGCATCATGGATCGGTTTGAGAACCAGAACCATTTGAATGGTTGAACAGTTTGGATTCGCAATGATCCCCCTGGTTTTATACATGGCTATGGCTTCAGCATTTACCTCAGGCACAACCAGCGGAACGTCGGGATTCATCCTGAATGCGCTAGTGTTGTCGACGACGACACACCCCGCTGCGGCCGCAAAGGGGGCAAAACGTTCAGAGATACCCCCTCCTGCCGAAAAAAGACCGATGTCAATTCCCGGAAATGAGTCTTCACGCAAGACCTCGACTGGAAGAGGTTCTCCCCTGAATGTTATTTCCTTTCCGATCGACCGTTGCGATGCAAGCAACGTTAACTTTCGTACAGGGAAATCTCTTTCCTCCAGAATCTTTACCATTTCGTTGCCGACGGCTCCCGTGGCGCCTACAACTGCAACATGATATGTTTTCACGTCATTTTACTCCGTGCTTTTCTACTTCTTCATGCATGACACACGAAATCCCGTATTATGAAATCAGGCTTTGTTTCTGGTTCTGTGATTTCTTTTCCTTGATGTCTCCGTGTATTTTCTTTCCAATCTTAAAGAGAGCCCAGGCCGGACCGGACAGGCTGTATCCGAACGCAAAAGTGAACATCATGATCTGAGGCTCTGCAATGATGATGATAAGAATAAATACCATGATCACAAATGACATGAACGGTTTCCGGGAAAACCAGTTGAGATCCTTAAAACTGTAATATTTGATGCTGCTGACCATCAGCAACGCTAAACCAACTACAATAATCAATACGGACAGATCATTGAATGTGCCTTCTCCTCCGAGATAATAGAAAAGCATGATTCCGGTTGCCACCACCGCAGCGGCTCCGGGTATTGGTAATCCATTGAATACTTTACTTTCAATCATGCCGATCTGGACGTTGAACCTCGCGAGTCGCAGGGCTCCGCAGACGACAAAAAGAAAAGCGGCAAGCCACCCCCACTTTCCGAAGGAAGAAAGCGCCCACGTATAGACCATGATGGCTGGGGCAACGCCAAAAGCTACAAGGTCGGACAGAGAATCATACTCCGAACCGAACTTGCTCGTTGTGTTGGTCATCCTTGCTATTCTTCCGTCCAGACCATCCAGCACAAATGCGATCAGAATCGGTATCGCCGCAAGAAGATACTCTCCCTTCATAGAAGCGATAATAGAATAAAATCCACAAAAGAGACTGCCTGTTGTAAATAGATTGGGCAGAACATAAATTCCCTTCCTGACACGTTCTCTCTTTGACGTAGCGCTCTTTTTCATTGTAGCCACCCTATCGTTGTCTCACCTGCCCTTACCTTCTCTCCGATGCTTACGGATATGACGGTATCAACGGGCAGAAAGACGTCAAGACGTGAACCGAACCGTATAAGTCCAAACCGGTCCCCCTTATTAACATTCATGCCGACCTGCAACCAACATTCGATCCTTCTGGCAATTAAGCCTGCTATCTGTTCTGTTAATATTTTTTTCCCATTATCCGTATTGATCAGAATAGAATTTTTTTCATTCAGCGATGAAGCCTTGTCCAGATTGGCCGATAAAAACTTTCCCTCACGATAGCTTATGGCACCTACTGTCCCCGAATATGGTACGCGGTTGACATGAACATTAAATACATTCATAAAAATACTGATTTTCTTTGAAGGCGCGTTCAGCAAGTCGTTCTCAATAACATCTTCAATTTTTATGACCCTGCCGTCAGCGGGAGAAACGATTGCTTTAACATCCTCAGGTGATTTTCTTTCCGGATTACGGAAAAACCACGTAATAAAAGCCGTTATCAGAAAAAAAAGTGAAGAAACCCATATTTTTCCAAAAAACGCAAAAATGACTGCCAAAATCAAAAGAGGGGCAATAAACGGAAACCCCTGCCTTGCTATAATACTTCTCTGATCCATATCCAACCGGTCTTCATTTTTAGCTGTAATGTTCGAACCCAAGCCCTTGTCACCGAATATGTAAAACTGTACCAAAAATGATAACGAAAAGTGTACCACCC
>CAZIQY010000123.1:0-6382 GCA_964541605.1 uncultured Syntrophaceae bacterium
GCGGACAATTCACGTGCTACAAAACCGGACAACTCTATTTGCTCTTGACATTTTGCCTGATATTCCTTGACATAAGTACAGGGTTGGTGGTAGAAATAAACCGTTTAGGTGATTCATGTCGGGGCGTGGCGCAGTCTGGTAGCGTATCTGAATGGGGTTCAGAGGGCCGGTGGTTCAAATCCACTCGCCCCGACCAATTGAAATTAAACCGCCAAACAGGCGGTTTTTTAATATGTTGTGAATATTTCTCCCATATTGGATGTTGACAATCGATAAGGCAATGTTTATAAAGAGCAAGCTTCTACCTGCGAGAGTGGCGGAACTGGTAGACGCACTGGATTTAGGATCCAGCCCGCCTGAGCGGATAGGGGTTCAACTCCCCTCTCTCGCACCAATCCATGGTTTATCCAATTAAATTATATTTGTACAAAGGAGCCTATTGACGTGAATGATATCAGTGCCGCCGTTAAAATCGAGGATATCAGCACCGTAAAAAAGAAACTGTCATTTGATATCCCTTGGGCGGATGTAAAAAACGAAATGGACTTAGTTTACCGAAAATTGGGGAAAAAGGCCAAAGTCAAGGGATTCAGACCTGGAAAGGTGCCACGAGGGATTCTCGAAAAACATTTCAAGGAGGAAGCCGAAGAAGAAACGGTCTCCAATCTGGTAAACAAGTACTATTGGGAAACACTGCAGGAGAAAAAAATTCCTGCGGTCATGCATCCGGAGATCAAACAGACGGGAATAGAAACAGAAAAGAATTTTATTTTTTCGGCAACGGTCGAGGTGGAGCCGGCCGTTGAACCCAAGGACTATATTGGTCTTGAACTGGAGAAAGAAGAGCCGGTCGTGACCGAGGAGGATCTTGAGGCGAGAATGCAGGAAATACGCCAGATGTTTGCCACAATGGAAGAGGTCAGTGAAGACCGAGAGATTATCGCGGGAGATTTCGTTACCCTGGATTTCGAGGGTGCACTTGCCGGCGAACATCTTAAAGAACTGAAGTCCGAAAACTATTTGTTGGAAATCGGTGCGAAAAACTTTGTTCCCGGTTTTGAGGATCAGCTGGTCGGAATGAAGAAAGGCGAAAAGAAGTCTATCCCAGTCCGGTTTCCGGAAAACTATCATGCCGAACATCTGGCAGGAAAGGATGTCGAATTTGCCGTCCTAATCAAGGGAATTCGGGTCAAAAAAATTCCGGAAATCGACGAGCAGTTTGTCAAGAATTTTGAAAAGTACGAGTCCCTGGAGGCTCTCAGGGATGATGTGCGAAGGAACCTGAAAGAGGAGAAGAAACGAAAAAATGCCACAGCGTTTGAAAGACAGATCAGAGATAAACTTTTGGAAAAAAATACATTCGAGGTCCCGGAATCCTTTGTGGAACGTCAGATTTATTATATGATGTCCGATACACAGCGAAGAATGATTGCCGGCGGTATGGAGCCAAAGAAAGCAACCGAATTCAGTTTAAAGCTACATGGTCAATATCGGGAGGAAGCAGCCAAGATCGTCAAAGAGATACTCATGCTCAAAGCAATTGGAGCCAAAGAAGGATTGACTGTCGGAGATGACGAAGTTGAAAATCAGATTCGGGAGATGGCCGTACAAAGAGCCCAAGATTATGAAGCGTTGAGGAAGTCTCTGGACAAGGACGGTCTGCTCGACAATATTCGAAGTGAGATTCTGAACCAAAAGACTTACGAATTCCTGGCAGCGAACGCGAAGGTGAACATCGTCAGAAGAGAAAAGAACGATATATTCAAGGAGGGAGAATGAGTCTGATCCCAATGGTGGTCGAACAGGATGGTCGCGGAGAGAGGGCGTTCGATATCTATTCCAGGCTTCTCAAGGATCGTATCATCTTCCTAGGAACGGCCGTAGATGATGAGGTGGCGAACCTCGTCATTGCACAATTGCTCTATTTGGAATCGGATGATCCCGACAAGGAGATCTTTTTTTATCTGAATACCCCCGGCGGTCATGTCAGTTCGGGATTGGCGATTTACGATACGATGCAGTATATCAAGCCGGCGGTCTGTACGGTCTGCATGGGACAGGCGGCAAGCATGGGAGCCCTTCTCCTCGCAGCAGGTCAAAAGGGAAAGAGGTTTGCCCTGCCCCATTCACGGATCCTGATTCACCAGCCTCTGGGCGGATTTCAGGGACAGGCAACAGATATCGATATTCAGGCACGCGAGATTTTGCGGTTGAAGGATGATCTGAATCAGATTCTGGCGCATCTGACAGGTCAATCCCTGGAGAAGATCACTGCAGATACCGAACGGGATTATTACATGACCTGTGAGCAAGCCAAGCAATATGGTATTATCGATGAGATTATCGTCAACAGAATTTAGAAATATTAAAAGGATATGAGTTGATGGTTAAAAAAGGTAGAGAATCTCAGAACGGAAGGGGACTTCTATCCTGTTCCTTCTGCGGGAAGAACCAAAATGAGGTCAAGAAGCTTATCGCCGGTCCAGCAGCCCATATCTGCGACGAGTGTATCGAACTGTGCCGTTGTATTGTGGAGGAAGAGAACAAAAGTCCGGGACCGGAGGACTTCCACAAGGTCATCCCTGAACCGAAGAACATTGCAAAATTTCTCGATCAATATGTCATCGGGCAGGAAAGATCGAAACGGGTTCTCTCCGTTGCGGTTTACAACCACTATCGACGATTGTTTTCCCGTATGGATATGGATGGGGTCGATATCCACAAAAGTAACATCCTCTTGATCGGGCCGACCGGATCCGGCAAAACACTCCTGGCCAAGACCCTTGCCAGAATTTTGAATGTTCCCTTTACGATAGCCGATGCAACCACTCTGACCGAGGCCGGTTATGTGGGTGAGGATGTGGAGAATATCATTCTCAGTCTCCTTCAAAATGCCGATTATGATGTCGAGAAGGCCTCCAGGGGTATTGTGTACATTGATGAAATCGATAAGATCGCCAAAAAATCAGGTAATCCTTCTATCACGAGGGATGTGTCCGGAGAAGGGGTCCAGCAGGCACTCTTAAAGATTATCGAAGGAACGACGGCCAACATTCCGCCCAAAGGAGGGAGAAAGCATCCCCAGCAGGAATTCATCCAAGTCGATACGACCAACATCCTATTCATCTGCGGTGGGGCATTCAACGATCTGGACGGCATCATCGCTCGAAGGACCGGTTTTAATGCCATGGGTTTTGGGGCCGAAATCCGCAGCAAGGGGGATAAAAAGGCGGATCAATTGCTGAAAGAGGTGCTTCCCGAAGACCTGCTGAAATATGGATTGATCCCTGAGTTTATTGGCCGATTGCCCGTGATCGCATCCCTCAGTGAACTGTCTCAGGAGGAATTGATTCGAATTCTGGTAGAACCCAAGGACGCCATTGTCAAGCAGTATCAGAAGCTGTTTGAATTGGAAGGGGTCAAACTAAAATTTACGGATGGCGCGCTTCGTGCCGTTGCAACCCTGTCCGTCGAACGTAAATCGGGAGCCAGGGGTCTGCGAGCGGTATTGGAAAATACAATGCTTGACATTATGTACGAACTGCCGTCCAGACCTGATGTAAAGGAATGCGTCATCAGCGAAGAGGTCGTGATGAACCATGAAAAGCCGATCCTGCTTTTCGAAAAGAAATCGGAGACGGCTTGATCTTTAAAATAGGAATAGTAAATGATGTTCAATAATAAAAAATACGGGGAGACGTGGCCGCGAGAAATGGACATTCCCCTTCTGCCTCTTAGGGATGTAGTGGTTTTCCCTCATATGATTGTCCCGCTTTTCGTGGGACGTGAAAGGTCGATTGCCGCACTGGAGTCTGCCATGAAGGACGAAAAAGAGATCTTCATGGTTGCCCAGAAGAATGCCCAGAAAGATGACCCAACAGAAGATGAAATCTATCGTATTGGGACGATCGGAATTATCATCCAATTGCTGCGCCTGCCTGACGGCACTGTTAAAGTTCTGGTCGAGGGGAAAAAAAGGGGGATTGTTCGTGAATACCTCCCATGCGAGGAATATTTCTTGGTTCGCGCAGAAGAACTCGTAGAGATCGGCAATACGGAAGATGTAAAAATCGTAGCCCTGATGAGGAACATTCGGGAATCTTTTGAAACCTATGCCAAGATGACCAAGAAGGTTCATCTTGAAATGGTCGGCACCATAGCCTCCATCGAAGATCCTTCAAAACTTGCCGATGTCGTTATTTCGCAAATCAATACTAAATTGGAGGACAAACAGAAGATTCTGGAGATATTCAATGTTCCCGAGAGGATGGAAACGATTTATGAACTGATGCTCTCCGAGATTGAGATCTTGAATGTTGAAGAGAAGATCAAAAGACGGGTCAAAAAACAAATGGATAAGACCCAAAAAGATTACTATCTGAACGAGCAGATGCGGGCCATTCAGAAGGAGATGGGGGAGAAAGATGATTTCCGAAACGAAATCGCCGAACTGGAAAAAAGACTGAAACAGAAAAAACTTTCTGAAGAGGCCCACAAGAAGGTCAAACAGGAAATTAAGAAAATGCAGATGATGGCCCCGATGTCAGCCGAGGCGACGGTAGTCCGGAATTATATCGACTGGTTGCTTGATATGCCGTGGGCTGAGCAAACGGAAAATAAATATAGCTTACGGGAATCGGAAGCTATATTGGAAGAGGACCATTACGGACTTAAACAGGTCAAAGAGAGAATTATCGAATATCTGGCCGTACAGACCCTTGTGAAGAAGAACAAGGGACCCATTCTCTGCCTTGTGGGGCCTCCGGGTGTAGGGAAAACCTCAATTGCAAAATCGGTGGCCCGTGCGACCAATCGTAAATTCGTGCGACTCTCCCTGGGCGGTGTCCGGGATGAAGCAGAAATCCGGGGTCACAGGCGTACATACATCGGAGCCATGCCGGGTAAAATCATTCAGCTCCTGAAGAAGGCTGGGACGAACAATCCGGTTTTCTGTCTGGATGAAGTGGACAAGCTAAGTTCCGATTTTAGAGGAGATCCATCTTCGGCACTTTTGGAAGTGCTCGATCCGGAGCAAAACTGTGCCTTCAATGACAATTATCTGGAAGTCGACTACGATCTTTCCGACATCATGTTTATTACTACGGCCAATGTCTTGCAGACTATCCCCGCACCTCTTCAGGACCGAATGGAGATCATACGCTTGGCAGGGTATACGGAACCGGAAAAGCTTAATATCGCCAAAAGATTTCTCGTCCCCAAGGAGATGGGGGCGAACGGGCTCAAGGGGAATCGTGTTTTTTTTACGGATGGAGCATTACTCGTCATTATCCGTCAATATACCCGGGAGGCGGGGGTCCGGAATCTGGAGCGGGAGATCGCGTCGATCTGCCGGAAGGTCGCCCGTAAGATAGTAACTGATGGTGGTAAAAAAAGTATTCGGATCTCATCAAAGTCCATTCAGGGATACCTGAGCGTACCGAAATTCCGCCATGGGGAAACCGAGGGACGGGATGATATTGGCCTTACAATAGGCCTTGCCTGGACCGAGGTGGGCGGGGAACTGTTGGTCATTGAAGCTTCCATCATGAAGGGCACCGGGAAGATGACCTTGACCGGAAAGCTGGGCGACGTCATGCAGGAGTCAGCGCAGGCGGCGCTGACATACGTTCGTGCTCGAGCAGGACAATTCGGATTGCCGGAAGGTTTTTACAAGGAGACGGATATTCACGTCCATATACCCGAAGGGGCGATTCCCAAGGACGGACCCTCGGCTGGTATTGCGATGGCGACTTCCATTGCCTCGGCCTTTATTCGGAGGAAGGTCAGAGGAGACTTGGCCATGACGGGGGAGATCACGCTTCGGGGCCGAGTGCTGCCTATAGGAGGTCTGAAGGAAAAGCTGCTTGCCGCTCATCGGGGGGATATCCGAACCGTGATTATCCCCAAGGATAATGAAAAGGATCTGGCCGATGTTCCTGCCAATGTTCTAAAATATCTGGAAGTGATCCTCGTCGAAAACGTCGATGAAGTTCTGGAGCACGCATTTCTACCCGAAGAAGAAAAGAAGGAGAAGAACAAATCAGACGGTGTAACGATGCCGAGTGAGGTTGATTCAATTGTGCATACCGTGCCACATGAACGATGGGAACCAATTAATCCTTGACAATCGGGGCGATCGTTGTTAGATACCTCGCCAAAATGAAGGTGGTCCGGGCGGGTAGCTCAGTTGGGAGAGCGCCACGCTTACACCGTGGAAGTCACAGGTTCAAGTCCTGTTCCGCCTACCATGGAAATAGCGAAATCCTGAAAAGCTGCCCCAATCCGAATCATAGGGAGCAGCCGGTTCGGATTTCAAGAGATAGTTTTTTTAGTTGGGGTCGTAGTTAAGCTGGTTATAACGCCGGCCTGTCACGCCGGAGGC
>CAZIQY010000124.1:0-6367 GCA_964541605.1 uncultured Syntrophaceae bacterium
GAAAAAGTTTCGCACGGTCCCAAGCATGGGAGAATTGATAGAAGGTAAAATATCCATCAACTCCATACGCGAGGTTACCCTTGAGGACCTGGTGGGCCGTGACGAAGTCCGCCTCGACCAGGACAGGGTCTCGGAATTCCTGAGCGGGAAGCGGATTCTCGTGACGGGGGCCGGGGGATCCATCGGCTCCGAACTGGTAAGACAGGTCAACCGTTTCAATCCCCGGTCCATCTGCCTCATGGACTTCAGTGAGTTCAATCTCTTCAAGATCGATCTGGAGTGCCGTCAGAGGTTTCCCCACATGGAGATGCTCTCCTTCCTGGGCGACATTCGCGACTCCGAAACGGTAGGCCAGCTGTTTTCGAAATTCTCACCCCAGGTCGTCTTTCACGCCGCGGCCTATAAACACGTGCCAATCCAGGAAGCGCACCCGCGTGAAGCGTGCATGGCCAACATTCTTGGAACCAAAAACCTGGTCGAGGCCTCCCTCAAAACGGGTGTGGATCGATTTGTTCTGGTCTCTACGGACAAAGCCGTGCGTCCCGCCAATGTCATGGGAGCAACGAAAAGACTGGCGGAAATGTTCGTGGATAGCATGAACGGAAAGGCAAACACTCGCTTCATGTCCGTGCGATTCGGTAACGTCATCAGGAGTTCCGGTTCCGTCATCCCTATTTTCCAGGAGCAAATCGCCCGGGGCGGACCTGTCACGGTGACCCACCCGGAGGTAACGCGCTATTTCATGAGCATACCGGAAGCGGCCCAACTGATCCTCCAGGCAGGAGCCATGGGGCGAGGAGGGGAGATATTTATCCTGGAAATGGGAAGGCCGATTCGCATTCTGGACATGGCCAGAGACCTGATCAGGCTTCAAGGGTACAAGCCGGAGAAGGACATTCCAATTCAATTTATCGGCCTTCGCCCCGGTGAGAAGCTTTACGAGGAACTCATTACAGAAGGGGAAGATATTGTCTCCACATCTCACGAAAAGATCATGGTTCTGTGCGAAAATTCACACGAGTATGGACCCCTTCTTTCCGGGATAGAAGAACTCCTCGGAATCACCTCTGGTGGAAGCGAAATGGACATCAAAAAAAAATTAAAAGAACTCGTACCCGGATATGAACCCAGCCCCTAACGAACCCTCTTCACCTTAAACCATCCGGTCCTGCCGAGCGGGCGTTAAAACTTCCCCCCCTCGATCACAACCCCTCAAATGCCAGACGATGAGCCGGGCATAGATCCTCAGCCTTCGTCGAACATCCCCCGCTATTCCTACCTTTATCGTACCCGATCATAGCCAGTGGCCCGTTGATCTCGTCCTTCCGTTTCCACCGTTGAAAAAATAATGTATTTCCATTGCGGATATGGTAGGTAAAAAATTGTTAGATTAGCCTTCAGCATGATTGATAACACCACATCGCACAGAGATTCATTGATCGAAAAAAAAGAATTAACAGGGATCTATAAATATGTGAATGATGCTGTTCCTGTCCTGCTGGGGATTTACGTCTTTTTTGTCCCAATCCCTCACAGCACCGCCATCAAGGAAATCTCCTTCTATCTGCCCAAAGAACGAGATAAGGTCACCAATTTTACAATAAGGAACGGATTCATGAGACCCTAGGATACCGGATGTCGTATAAGGTCTATTCCAGCGAACTGTTTTACTTGAACCATGTGCAGGCTTTTCCGACCATGCACCTTAAACATGCCCATCTTTTGTCTTGACTATAAGGAGAGGCTTATTAAGGTGATGATTAACATGCGATAGATGGTGCAAAATCTATCAAAATAAAAACCGACGCAGGAGTATCTTATAGGGCAGTTAGGGGGGGATGTTTGAAGAACCCATCGCGAGGAAAGACGAAGCAGGTAACTATATCTTTGCAAGAGCTTTTACCTGAAGAACAATGACAGACTCTAGGAGGATCCTGTGATCAAGTGGAAGATATTCGTGACTTTTTTCCAGAGCTTGTACGATGATCACTATACCAGCGATCATACATGGAACGCGGACAACTTCACCTTCGTGAAGGTGAATGACAGGTATCCACTGGAACTCAGTGAAAACAAATTACCGTACAATGTTTTTATAGAGCATGATTTTCCCGTTTTCCGGCCCGACTTGCAAGAAAAAGGCTACTGCGAAAATAGTGTTATCTGGCACCTCTATAAAAATGACGTTCATAAGGAATACGACTATATCGGGTTTATCGAGTACGATCACGTGTTGACAGCCGACTTTACATGCACAATTCAAAAGAAGCTCGACGCGGCACATGGGGAAATAATCCTCTCTTTTCAGCCGTTCACCTATCGGCAGCTCTATGATCAGGCCATCATCATGAATCCCTATCGGCGGGAGAAGGTTACAGGGCGGCCCGACTCGCCATGGAACGTCGTTTCCGTGGTATTAAAGGAATACAACACATTTCACGGAACACAGTATGGGCTAGAGCGGCTAGCCGCCAAGGACTGCTTCCCTATCTGTCACTGTCTGCTTATCCCGTCCGCCATGTTCGACAGGATCATGCCGTTCCATACGTCCATCATTGAGTCGGGAAAGGTTGAAGGGTATCATCGACATAACTGGCGTTCGCCTGGCGGCCTGATGGAAAGGTACTTGGCCGTATCGCTCGCGTTGGAGGATGCGCCGATAGACAGTTCGATCCTGCTTGAACACTGTGAACTGCCCGTCAAGGTGCTGAAGCCCAACTGGTATACGCCATCTCGCTGGCGCCGGATCGTGGCTTACCTTCAGAAAAAGTTCTGAAATGCTGCTGAGAAGGCTCAAGATATACGTCGCTCTGCAATTTTTTGGAATCGTCATTGATTCGCCAAATAATTGTTGCCATACCAAAGATCAAATAGAGAATGTTGGCCTGATAGTTTAAAAGGACATCCGTTGACAGCCCTTGTATGACATAAGATAAGAACACCGCAAAAATACAAAGCGCCCATTTTCGTATAAACACATCATGACCGTGTCTGATCATCACAAAGCATGATCTAGAAAAAACAAACAGGACGTAGACGAATACCAGAAGCCCGATGATGCCTGTTCTTACGGCAACATCCGTAAATATATTGTGCGGAGTGTAAAAAGTTACTTTTTCCGGTAAAATTGAAGGGTCGCGTAGTTTTTTAAAGGTTTTGACGACATGATCAGTGTAGTAGGTCTGTCCACTGAAGCCATAACCGGCCAGTGGCCTGTCTTGAATCATTTTCCAATAAACGACTTGTATAGCTGTTCTTTCATGAAAAGATTCAAGCGAATATCGTTTGTTTAGTTCATTATCAGAAATCACCATCGGAATTAATAAAATGGCTAAAAAGACGATCGCTAATTTTTTTAAGTCTTTATGAAATAAAACCACGACGGCGACAAGTATGCCAACCAGACTTGCTCTCGACCGGCATAGAAGAGTTGCCGCTGATGCGGATATGAAACTACATAATGATACTATGCGAAGAGATTTATACTCGGAAGTTAAATGCATCAATGCCAATAAAATTCCCACCCCCATAACAATGCCGATATTATTCATGCTTGCGAAATCAGGGAAACCGAATCTTGTCGATATTTCATGATTTAACAGGATATAGAAGTATATGATTCCCCCCGTTGACAAAACAGCAATGGAAGCGAGAATCACAACGGTTATATTCAGAAACCATGTCTTCGTTTGAATAAAATTGTACAATAAATAATAGTAAATTAGATATTTTATTAAATACCTATAAATGTCACTGTAATCAGATAGCCTGAATATGTAAAGAATATTCACTGCTGTCCATAATAATAATAGCCCGAAGGAAAAAGTCAGAGGTGCTTTCAACGAGAAAGTTTTATTTTTATAAATTACTAATATAAGTGTTATAAAAATGGAAAGATAAAAGCATATTTCCTGCAGTGCCGTAGAAATTGGCAGAAAAATCAAAAAAGTGTAGATACACAGCAGGATCGGGACAATATTCGATAAAATCTTATACATAGCATTGTTATTGATCGGCCAAGATAGGCGATGCATGGACCACATTCTCACGGTAAGTAATTTTTAACTGTAGATTTATAGCAAATTCTTCCGGAAAAGACATCCATTTAAAAAGGGCGAGAGGTTTCAACATCGACCAGGGAGCGCAGTTCACTTCAACGGATTTCCTCGGCCATCTGGAAGACAGGAACATCCGAATCAGCATGGAAGGTCGGGGGGTGGGTTTATGACAATATTTTTATTGAACGACGTTGGAGAACCCTCAAGTGCGAGGAGGTCTATCTCCATGATTACAATTGCGTTTCAAAAGCCCGCTACCCGCTCGCAGAATCAGGCTTTTTGGGGACGAATATTCTTCTCTGCTGCCCCCGGAGAAAAGATTTATACCTAACCCTAATCTGCCACTGGAAATAAGATTTATCAAGCATGACCCAGCAAATCTCCTGGTAAGCAACTTGACCCGCCTCGGTGTCGTCGGTCTGATACTCTGGCTTTATGTGCTGATCGCTTTTGTAAAGATGAGCTGGCGGGTCGTGAAAACAGCAAGGGACGATTTCATCAAGGATTTCGGTATCTGCCTTTCGGCAGCATTCGTGGCTTATTTTGTGAAGGGTATGTTCGAACCCGCCCTCAGCCATGTCCCGGCAATTGTCAGCTACGAGATATTCGCCATGATGACCATCCTGTGGCGCATGCAGAACGAGGATATGTCACGTGGAGTCGGTGCAGTCCCGACGTCCTGAAAGATTCGTGATTCTCTTCTCCAGCGCCTGCAGGCTACAGACGTGGGATAACTGACGACATAAAGAATCCCCCTTACGTTCTCGTCACCCGACAAGAATGTGAGGGGGATTTTTTGCCTTGCTTCTTTCGGCTTTAGGCTCTCCGCCAGGCGCGGTTACAGCCTACCCTTGTGCTCCCGGTAGAAGCGCTCATTGGGGTACTGTTCTTTCCCGGCGTCCTTCAGGATGGCGGGTTCGTCGAACATTCCCTTGATGCCGTTGGGATCTTTCTCGTATTTTACGTTGAACATGAAATCGCGATTGAACTGGCTGTACTTCATACCGGGGCGCGCTTTAATGTTTTGAGGTGCATGGTCGGACGCCGTTTCTTCCGAATAATTGACAAAACCCTTTATCGAAACACCGGCCAGGGGTTTCCCGTACCGCTCGATATACCTCCAGGTCATGTCGCCATCCTCCTCACCGATACCGAGGAGTCTTTCATCAAAATAACCCAACTCATCGATCTCCCGCCTGCTGATGACAAAATGAGACCACGAACCGTTAATCACAAATGATCTGCCCTGATTTTTTCGAATCGCTCGACAGATATCTTTCACGAAATCCCTGTTCATGATCATGATATCATCATTCAAAATCAAAATATGATTATAAGTGGCATGAATGGCAAGGGTGTTCCACAGTTTGGTCGGCCCGCGGAATCTCGGAAAAACGACGGGATAGACCCTCTCCATACCGGCAATGAAGTTCAGAATTTTCGACCTGTAACCCTCCCCGAAATCCTTTTCGTGCTCCCCGTTGATCGCCACCAGTACTTCCGTCTCACGGTCATACTCCCGAATCCGTGTTAAAAGGGGCACGAAGTATTTCTCGAAACGATGTTCAAAGGTGGTGATCCCGATGGAGATCGTCACGTCTTCCGTATCCTCCCGTCCCTTCCGGATGAAGTTCCTGATCGCGTCCTTTATCATGGGTTTCATCCTTTCCGTCCGCTCCCCTGCGAAGTTCCCTGCCCTTCCCCCTTCTTGATCAAGCCATTCTCACAGAAAGCGGGAATATCCTTCCTGAAGTAGTATTCCACGTTGGACCCCTCTTTCCAGTGTTTGTCGCCCATCTCCCGGGGATGCCATAGGTGGAGCATGCGGGCTGTCCGAATCACGGACTTACCCGCGAACCCCGCCAGAACGAGCCTCACGGACATATCCTGGTCCTCTCCCCCCCAGCCGACGTAGTTCTCGTCATAGCCATTCACGGATTCGATGTCTTTTTTGAAAATGGAAAAGTGCCCCCCAAAGGTCTGCCTGCGGGGATGAGCCAGGCGGAGCCTCCTTAATATTCCGTAGCGGATGAATTCCCTGTGTTCCCGAAGGATCGGCCTGTCGGAAAGATCCCGATATACAGTTTCAAGCAGATCCTCCGAAACCCCCGCCTGAAGAACGCGACGAGTCTGATCCTCCGTCATGTACTTACATCGTCCGGCGGCAAATTGCCCGGGTCTTGCAACGGCAACATGCGCTGCGATCGTGCCGGGCATCGGTAGAAAATCAGCATCGAGAAAGATGAGATAATCTCCGCTGGCATGCCTGATCCCGTTATTGCGCGTGGCCGCGCGCCTCGCACCATCCC
>CAZIQY010000125.1:0-6282 GCA_964541605.1 uncultured Syntrophaceae bacterium
TGGCATGAAATACCTTTATCCTCACTTACTGTTAATGGCTTCCATTTCCATTTACGTCACAACAACCCTGCTGTCAAGAAAAATTTTTAAGGTTGCTGAATAAAAAGAAAGGCGCTCTGAATTACTCAGAGCGCCCCGAATGCAAGAAATCGTTATTGCAACTTTAAAAACCTTCTCCGGCGGCTTTAAGGGCACACTCAATCGGTTGCCTTCATTCTTTATCCCCGGCGGGATAGCCGTCCGTACTGAGCCGACACGCACAATTGGCGCCCTATTTTTCTATTTTAAATTAAAGTTTTCCCCTATTCGCCTTTCGTAGGCTTGCTGCCTTTCACCGGCCATTCTCCCTTTGCCAGTCTTCCTACTGTTTCTTCACACTCAGTCGGGACCTTATCGCCTCTGCTCGTTCGCTCAACCCATTGAGCTATGGCCTTCGGGTCATTTCGTTTTAATGCCCTTTCAAATTGATGATCGGATCTTATCTCTTCGTAGACCTGTTTATCCGTTTTACCACCTATGGCAAACGGAGAAAATATTCGCTGAAGCTTCTCATTTCCACAATTCGGACAGGAATGAGAAACGGAGGAAAACCCCTGCTGATATATGCTGATTTTCTCCTCGCAGGAACCGCACCAAAACTCATAAATTGGCATCTTTATCCCCTCATGATCAATCAAATGAAGATTAAATATGAAAATGGCTTTCTAATGCAAAGAGAAATGGCCATGTATATTGTTTATTCGGGGCAACATTGATTGACGTCCGGATCATCGAAACAGGTATGGCACAGATAAAGAGGATTAATATTTCCACATCCTGTCCCGTACACACTGTACTTTACGCATTCGCTGCACAGAGAAACGCCGCAGCCGCTGCACATGAAAGCCGTCTTCTTCTCCTGACACAGGGAACACAACATGATTGGTTCCTCCCGATGATTTTATTGTGTTTGAGGTATCATAAAAAATACCCCCGCTTCGTATTACCTTAAGTACGCTTTACAGTGGTTTGCAAATCAGAGTTAAATGGATTTGCTCTTAGACTTTAGAACCAACATTTGCCCCTCTGTCGGCCCTAATCCAAGGCCATTCGCCATAAAACAAGATTCACAGAGATAACACCAAAGATCACCCTCTGTTTTAGCGTTATAGTGAGCTTCTTGACCGCAAAAAAGACAGTTTGGCAATTCATTAACTTCTAATTTATCGCTGTATCCTTCATAAAAGTTTTTCATCACATTAACTCCCCGTACTTACTTTATAATTTAATTACTTATTCGGCAAGAAATCTTTTTCTCTCAGGGAGGTATATGGTGATTATCCCTGTGCGTCAGCCGGTCAACAGAATTTAAATCATCACTGTTGACAGAATTCGACAATTACGTTTTTAACCCGGGAAGACCAAAAATCAGTGGCACGCCGAATGGCGTGCCACCAAAATGACCATTACTGGAAAAACACTTATGCTTCTACGGTCTTACCGAGGAAGTAACGTTCCGGATCAACTTCTGTAACCATCAGCTTCAACTGTTCCTGCGTGGGCAGGACCATGGGCTTTACATCAGGAGAAATAGTCAGTTTTAGTTCACATCTTTCCTGAACCTGCTCAACGGATAGAGTGGGATGGTATTCCAGGAGTACCATTTTGTTCGTATTGCCCACATCAAAACCGAACATTGCCACATCCGTCACCACCCTGTATGGGCCCCTGCCATGAACCCCGGCTTTCCACCTGTAATCGGGTTCACCATCGCCAAAGCCGAGACTGGTTATATAGTAAACCTTCTCCCGGAATCTGCGTTTTTCCAACGCCATAATGGCGATGATCCTGTCGCTGTTTGCCGCCATGGCGCCGGCGCCGCCGCTTCCGGGGAATCTGACCTTCGGCTTTTCATACTCACCGAAGCATGTGGAGTTTATATTTCCATATGTATCAATCTCCGCTCCACCGATAAAGGCATAATCGGACCACCCTCTCTGTTGTCCCTCAAAAACAGCACACAAACCTTTTACCATACAGGCGCGGGTACCCGCCCTGATATCTCCAACGGAAAGGGGCAAACCCATCCACAAGATGGGGCCAAGGGAACCTCCCTCAAAGATGAGCGACAGGTTCGGCGCCCAGGTGCGCTGAGCAAAAAGCGATGCGAGCATAGGCAACCCTGTCCCCACGAAGACAACTGTTTTGTCCTCCAGACATCTTGCTCCCGTCAAGCAAAGTACTTCAAATGGACCAGCTTTTATTTTTTCTGTCATTTTTTCATCCCTCCGAGTATTTTTTTATCTAATCCAGGATTACTCTCTGTCCCCTCTCAAGCTCTCTTGCCTGCGCCAGCCTCTTATAGCCTATCACTGCCAAGAAATCTTCCCACGTGTCGCAATTGTAGAAATATTTGTCATAATATTTCTTGAGCGGATCCATGTTGCCTGCCTTTCTCAATTCGAGGCCAGTCGCTCTCCACTCGCGGAGGAAGTCCATATCAAACCAGTGGTAGCCCCACACGGCGCCGGGATACCCCCCGTACTTCTGGGGAGAAACGGCATGAACACTCAAAAATGGAATCAGGGTGAGATTGGGATAGTTCCTGATCGCATCGTTGGAGATTAATTCCTCGCAGGAAACGATACCGACGGTGGATGCTCCGAGTATCTCCTCGCACGTTAGTGTCTGTCCGAAGATTCTGCAATTACCGTACAGATCTGCCGCGGTAACATGCGCGATGGCGACATCGGGATGGCAAGCGGGAAGGACATACACATTCCTACCGGTGAAGGGGCACTTGGTCATGACGCCCCTGTTGGTCACCTCAAAGTCCGCCCCACCATGGTCTCTTACCGGTACGTAAGGAATTCCCATATAAGCGGCCTTGAAGCGCACGGACATACCGTAATTGGTATAATCATCGACCTCTATCATCCCACTTTGTACGCAGTGGGTCCACATGGGACCCGACCCGATGACTTCAAAGGCCTGCCAGGCAAGCTCCACCCTCTTCACCGACACCCTGGAGTCGTCAAGCAGCATGGCGCCGAGAAGCCACTCGACACAGAGAGACTGAGACTGAAAAGAAAGCGTCATATCCGTGGCCTGGATCGTTTTATTGCAGAGGGCCTCCTTTACGATTGTCCAGACAATGGAAAAGGGGCATCGCGTATTTACGAATCCCGCAACGCCAAGGTTGATCCCCGGTCTGATGAATTTCTTGACCGCCTCGCTTTGCGTCATTCTCTTATCATAGAGAAACTTGTTCTCCTTCGTCTTTATCGCCCTGGCTTCGTCAGGATTGGGTCCCCACCAGAGATAGGGTCTTTCCTTATAATGTTGCTGTATCTCGGAAATCTTGTAGATATCAGAATGTAATCCCTCTTTAGGGTTAGCTGTTTCGCCACTCGGTATACGATGTTTGAACTTATAGGGAACCTGTCCTTCCACTACATGAACATAGGGGAGTTTTTCCTCATCGGCCTTTTTTCCCAATGGAATCCCCACTTCAGCAAATTTCTTATCTAAATCCATGCTTGAGCCTCCTTCCGAAAGGTTTTTAAAACGCACAGGAAATGATACTTCTCAGTGCTTACGCCTTTTGAACTTTACAATCTCCACCTCCTTCCATCTTTATTACTTCTTGAGGGATACATCTTGAGGATTATCCCCTTAAGCTGCCAGCTATCATTGAAAAGAGAAAATCGGATTTAGGGTACCACCAAAGGAATGCTATCCCCTCCCATCAGGCTAAAATTCATCCAGTTTGAATGGCTTGCCGGCACCCCCTATGCCATTCGCCGGGCATTCAATTCAGGTGGCTTGCCGGCAAATCCATAAAAGGCTTAGATTCGGCCTGGCGGAACTACAAACACGTTGGGACAGCACCGCTATGCGGTACAATCCTCAGGGGTATTGACCCGACCGGTTTCTACCCTCGTTACAAAGACGTCAGGATAGCATCCTTTTCGTGGCACCCTTGAAATATCGATGATGTATGGATGTATGTTGTTTATCAGATAAAGTAGGTTATCTATGAATGCAATACGAAGAGAATATTAGTTTAATATTAGATTAATATTATCGTAATACTATGATAGCGAGAACAGGTATTGTCTCAGGTTGGTTTTTTTATTCTTCAGACCAAGCTTATTTCGAATATTGTTTCTATGAAAATTGATGGCGTCCGATGATGAATTCAATAACTTTGCAATTTCCTTGGTTGTTCTTCCTTCCCGGATCAGATTGGCGATCTGTATTTCACGGGACGTCAGATTCAGATACTTTGATCTTAAATTATACAAGAAAGGAGAAACGATATCATTCAGATGGGTTTCAATGATATTTATATAAGCTGTCTGATTTATACTCAACGCGGTTTTCTTCAATTTATTCACATAGGGATCCACCGATTCCCTGACATTGGATAAAACTTTATCTTCAAGCTCCTTTTTGTCTTCCTCTCTCTGTTTTAGCAATACCTTCAGAGCCATATTGACTTCCTCAAGGTTACGGGTTTTTGCTTCAAGTTCTCGTTCCCTTTTTTTCAATTCTTCCTCCGCACGTTTACGCAAGGAGATATCACGGGCAATCCCCGCAGTTCCGATAATCTCACCGCGAGTATTATGAATCGGCGTTTTGATCGTTTCTAGCCACATCTCCCTACCATCTTTATCCACCAGCGGCTCCTCGACTTGTTTTCGTCTTCCACACTCCATGACTTTCTTATCGTCATTACGGTACATCTCCGCCAACTCCGCAGGCCAGATATCAAGATCTGTCAGACCGACAAGATTCTCCGGACTCAAACCGCACGCCTTGCCGAAGGCTTCATTGACCGCAATAAATTTACTCTCCCTATCCTTTAGCCAGGCAATATCGGGAATATTGTCGAGGATGGCTTTCTGCTGGATTTGAGTGTTCTGCACAGCCTGCTCCGCCCGCTTTCGCTCGCTGATATCCATGGCGATCTCAAGTCTCACCATCCGCCCGTCTATCCACTGAATTGCCCGGTACTGGGTCAGAAACCAAACGTCCTGTGTTGCATGATAACGTTCAGTGATAGAATAAATCCCTGAAGGTTTTCCATCGTGTGTCACTAATTCACTACTGGCACAAAAAACACAGGGCTTCGGTTGTTGCTGGATACTCTGCCAGCATTTTTCCCCCTCAACATCACCAAATAAATCCCTCATACACTTATTGATATAAAGAACTTCATATGTATTCATATCAATGACATAAACAACCGCGTTCAAACCGTCCAGGATGTTGATCAGCTCCGAATGAGCTTCTTTCAGCCGCTCCTCAGCTTGCGTCCGTTCTGTAAATTCCTGCCGCATCAGCGTTGTTGTTTTTATCAATTCAGCAGTACGATCCTCCACCAGCTTCCCGAGACGTGAACCATGCTCCCGTAGTTCCTCCTCGGCTTTCTTCTGATCCGTTATGTCTCGTACCGCCGCAAGGACACCGGTGACATCCCCAAGTTCATCTCCGTACACGGATGCATTATACAAAATCGGAACGACAAGGCCATCCCGGTGACATATCTCCAGGGGGTAGTTATGTACAACTCCTTTTTTGAACACCTCCCAGAACACTTTTTTCGCTTCTTCGGAATCCGTAAAATAATTCGAAAATCCTGTCCCAATCAATTCATTCCTCGAATATCCGGTAATCTTCTCAGTTGCAGTGTTCACATCGCTGATCCTTCCCGCCGGATCAATGGCAAACAACGGATCGATATTCGTTTCAAGAAGGGTCCGGTTATAGATATTTGCCAGTCGCAACGATTCCTCCGCACTCTTTCTTTCGGTAATATCCGAATACGTCACAACGATCATTTTATCATTCAGCGTCTCCCCGATTCTTGATGAGCTCACCAGACACACGAGATCCCTACCGTCTTTATGCCGGCACAGAAATTCGCTGCTGTATGAACGCTGTTCTTCCAAAACGGGGTAAAAGAGTCGAGCAATTTCGTCATACTCTTCATCGGACCGATACAGGATCCTCGTATTCTTTCCAATCAGTTCGTCGGGTCTCCATCCGAAAACCGTTTCAACGGCATGATTGGCAAAAACGATCTGTCGATCCTTCAGGCCCACAACGGCATGGGGAATAGAATCCAGAATAGACGACATGATGGTTTTCATATCACTTTCTCTGTCCTCCTCTCCTGCGTTATCTCTATCGGTAATGTAGGTTATCTATGAATGCAATATGAACAATTTGTTAGGATAATACATTACTGTCCGGAATAATCCGTGAATAAGTTCAATTGGTTAAGATTTATGTCCG
>CAZIQY010000126.1:0-6159 GCA_964541605.1 uncultured Syntrophaceae bacterium
GTTTACGATGGCCCACCTCCTATGCCAAGTTGCGAACGTCACCATACACCAGCGATTTGGCCGAGAGGATGGCTTCTCCAACCATACTTTTTCAGGCTTTGGGTATCATTTCGCAGAGACTCTTATCCCCACCTATTGGGTTCTTGACACGCAATCCGGCCAGCGATACCATCAATTCCCTGGTAGGAAGCACTTAACGTGTTCCCGTGACCTGACCCGATCTGCAGATTTTCCCGCCCACACCAGATAAAATGGGCTGATTATCGAGTCGGGGCGCCCTGGGAGTTCTGGTTTACCCATAAAATGCTTATTTTGTCCGATTGATAGAAGATGATCTCGCTCACTCGGTCGCCATTGAGATCGATCACTTCGTAAGTTCCGCCAAGTGGTATCTTAATGTCTAAGGAGAGCATCCGTAAAAAGCTTGAAGTTTCCCTGTTGAGAGAATAGAAGGTCAGTCTGTCCGCCCCTATTACCAATAGATCCTTCGCGCCATCGCCGTTAAAATCTCCTGCCAAGCTGACGGGAACGCCAGCAAAAAAACTGACTTTTAGCCTCTTGGCAATCATACCCGCGCGAGTAAAGCCAGTATTCTGTTTGAACGGGAGTATTCTTAGCTCGATCTCCACATCTTTCTCGACATATTTCCGAATAATGCTACCTAAGCTGAAGCCCATCGTAACGGGATGGACAAGAGCTAACTCCTTGAGACCGTCCCCGTTAACGTCGGCCAATGTATCGGATCCCAAAGGGTAATCCGTCGTTTCCAAGGTCTGCGTGGGGGTTGCCGGATAGTCTCCGGTCTCAGGTTCTAGGACAAATTCCAGTCGGACCCGGGGTCTTTGAAGCAATCCTCCGTTTGTCTCAAGCTGATATGTAAAAAGGTCCCGACGGCCGTTTCCTCGGATATCGACACGAGTCGAGGAGGCCCAAACCCCGTAGGGGTCAAGGACCATCTGAGTTGGCTCCTTACTGAATATCTTATCTCCGTCGAGCGTGTGGATTCGATATTCATAGTATTGAGATCGTCTTTTGCCAGGGGTGAGTATTTCTTTTCGTTCAATCTGAACGAACTCCAGCCTAGAATCGTGATTTACGTCCCCAATCAGGATGTCCCCGCAAGTTGATTTCTGGGTCCACTCCAAATATTTCGCAGAAACTGGCCAGTCCTTATGCCAGAGATACCTACCTCCGTCGACCACTCCGCTCATCGGATTAGCAGCCGACTTCAAGCCGGGATACTCTATGAAAGTCCTCATCACCAGGGGGAACTCCCGGGCGAGAACGTAGGCTCCCGAGTCATCTTGACGATAAAAACGCAGGTTTCGCCAATCCAACAAGATCAATTCTGGGATGTGGTCGCCGTCGAGGTCGATGGCAAAACGTTCTCTAACTAGCGACATCAAACCATGATCTCTGTAGGCCGTTGGAATGGTTACTAGTGTCCGCGGATTCATATCCCACCGGCCATCCCTCTTTTGAAAGCAAGAAACCCCTTGACTGTGCATGACGCAGATTTCCTTTTCGCCTCCTGAAAGGATATCTGCAAAATCTACGGCTCCGTCCAGGGGAATCCGAATTTTCTCGAAAGGCAAATAGGTGCCGGCAGAACTTTGATAGGATATGAAAACGGAGTTATTGTCAATAAAGAGAATATCTTGTCGACCATCCTGGTTGATGTCATCCAGAATCCTTGCCTGGGACAGCGGAATATCCCGCAATTCTTCGGGAACGCCGAGTATTTTAATGCCTTTTTCCTGTGCCGCTAACGAGACAACCAGGGCATACAAGGCAAATACGGTTCTCAGTATAGATACTACAGATAAGAGAAGGACTTTCATCTTACTCGTCGGCACGCAAAAATATACGAAGCACGTTGTCTTTGACGAAGATAAGCCCGCTCTTACCATTCCCGTCTATATCGCTGAATCTATACCTTTGAAAGCCGCCGGGGACTTTAATGAGTTCTACAGATCTAATCCTCTTTTTAGCTCTAAAATCCATGAAATAGATAAATACGGATTCCTCGTCTCTACAGATCATCAGGTCATTCATCCCATCGCCGTCAATATCCGCGCTGCCATCGAATGGAAGCTCTCGGCTAAGGTAAGAAAAGTCAGCCTTGATCTTCGAATTAAAGTTGACTTCCGGAGTCTGCGAATAACCCGTTTGCCTGTCGAATAAATAGCAGCGAAATTGGAACACAAAGGTCGATTCAAATAAGATCTGAATTACGTTCTCTTTAGAGCCGGGGGTGATTTCGGGCCAAACAGAAATGAAGTCGAGGTCTCCGTCTCTGTCCACATCGACAAACGGGGATTGGTCATTGACAATGATTGTTTTAAAGAAATAGTCGGGAGTCGGTGAATAGTTGTCGTTCTTTCGAAGATGGACAGCTATTTTTGCATACGGAAGGAAGTTTGCGTTTTCAGCATTAGTATCCTTGGCTTCGAGAAAAACTAAATCCAGCTTACCGTCTCCGTTGACGTCCAAAAAGAAGCGATGTCGTTTTGGGCCCACCGTGATAATGTCCGTAGAATGAGGGTTCATAGCACGAAAGCGAAATCCTTGTTCCTGCTGATGTGGGGCGGAGGTTATTAGGTCCATCAGTCCGTCGCCATTAATATCCTGGATTAGGACGGATGACTTGCTCAGGATCGAAGGATGGAATAGGAGATCGCCATTAGTTCGAGCACGGTCCTCTATGCTAATAGAGGAAGAATCATCGAAGTTCTCTATTTCCTCAGGAATCCATCGGCCGGCATTATTCAAGTGATAAAAAAAGACTTTCCGGTCTTGCAGAATGAATATTTCGTCCTTTCCATCCGCGTTTAAATCGAATACGAAATCGGAAACAAGGGGACCAGAACGACTATTCGGCATGTCGATACGCGTAGCAATGAGAACATCCGGTGTTTCGGCATAGCGAGAATTAGTCCGCCGCAAGCACTTGACTCCATCTTCGGAAAACCCGATGAGTTCAAGGCCCGGTGAAGAGGAGTCTACTTCGCCTATGTCGATGCAATCTCCGAGCAGCTTGTAGAAAAAACGCTCATCGGGGGCCGCCGAAAACCCATCCTTCCTGTTGTAAAAGATGTTAATGAAGTTCCCCGCAATCAATAAGAGGTCTTTGCGGCCATCGTTATTAAGGTCCTCGATTAATCCGTCAGAAATCGGCTCAGGCAGGGTGACAACGATATTTTTCCATGTCGACGCATACGCTGCTGCCACAAAACCGCAGATGGCAACAAGAAATAACGCGAAGCGCTGCTTCAACTCTTGTAGTCTTTTCTCACGAAGATCAGCACCGCCAGCACGAAACAGGCGATTGTCCAGGCAAGGGAAACGCCTAAAGAGGCAATTATGTCCGGCTTCCAAACTGCTTTGAATCCTTCCGTCATGCTTTTCGCGAGCTCGAAGGGGGTCTCAACGTAGGACTGAAAAAGAAAGGACGAGATATTGAGTCTCCCTTTTACAAAATCCATCATCAGCACACTTCCGACACATAGCCCAATTGCATAACCCTGATTTGAGGTCAAAACTGAGATCAGGAGGCAATAACTGACATATGCCAGTAAGACGACAGACAGGACGAGGTAGTTGGTGAGAATCCCAAAAAATATCTGCTGTCTGGTGAAAAGCGTCAGGCCTTCTTCAACATAATGGCCATAGCCGAATTTGAGACCTCCAATAGCTAGGGCTGGGAGAGCCATAGAAAGTACCAAAAGAAGGCTGAAAAGCCACCCTATGGCGAGCTTGGCCGATAAGAATTCAAGTCGTGAAATAGGATTAACGAGATTGGTCTGGAGCGTTCCTGAAGCGGTCTCAGCAGAGACCAAGAGCGAGCTAAAGATCATGATGAAGATAATTCCCAGAAAACTCATCGTTGTCTGGTTGGAGGAGAGCAGGAAACTATAACCTGTGCCCGGTTGAGAGCTATCCGGGAAAAAATAGGCGGAGCTGACGCCCCAGAAGAGGATGACGGCTACGACGCAAGCTAGGAAGAAGTAGGTCAGTTTCAAGCGCAGCATCTTATATATTTCAAGACGAATCAAGGCGACCAGGCGGGAAGGCATTTCATCATTCCTTTAGCCGCAAAAACAATTCCTGCAGTGTCTGCCTGACCGGAGACAACTCGTAAATATCATAGCCTTCGCTGGTGAGTCGTCTGTTCAACTCGGCTACTGTGATGCCTGAAAGAACGATTGAGAGTGTGTCCTGGTCAGCATATTGGGCCGATCTCACCCCATCCATTGACCTGAGTGAAAGCAGGGCTCTGTCTATTGGCCTGATCCGGAGGAGATAGGTGTCGTCACCCGGCCTCAAGAGTTCTCGGACTGATTTGCAGAAGAGGACACGTCCTTTGTCAATCAGAAGAGCTCGCGCACAGACCGCTTCGATGTCATTCAGCAGATTGCTGGAAATCACAACAGTCATCATATTTTCTGTCGACAGGGTTTTGATGAGGTCCAAAATTGCCTTTGTTCCCTTAGGATCTAGCCCATTGGTCGGCTCATCCAGGACGAGAATCCTTGGATGTCCCAGCAACGCATTAGCCAGTCCAAGCCGCTTGCGCATGCCTTGCGAAAAAGTCCTAACTCGACTATTCCTCTGAGCTGAGAGTCCGACTTTCTCCAATACGTTATCGATCTCTGCCTGGGAAGAGTTCTTAAACCGACCGAATAATTGCAGATTCTTAGCCGCCGAAAGGTGGCCATAAAACCCGGGGATTTCATTTAGGACTCCCAGGTTCTTCTTGGCGTCCCTCGGATTCTTTCTTAAATCAAGACCATGTAGCCAGATTGTGCCCTCGTCCGGACGGACGAGTCCCGTGATCATGGCCAACATCGTGCTTTTGCCGGCCCCGTTTGGCCCCAAAATTCCGAAAATTTCGCCCTCAGGGACCTCAAAGCTAATCTTGTCGACAGCCCGGATATGTCCAAAGCACTTGATAAGACCCTCAACTCGCAAAACGACGTTCATTGCTTGTCCGGATGCAAAAGCCTAGCACAGACTTAGAAACCTATGCAAACGACTCCTAATCCCGGAGACTTGATAAGACTGACGCCGGGATTAGGAGCCGTCCAGGATCGACAAAAACCGAATCAGGTATTTACTTCTATGTCGACATCCATATCAACGTAGGCCTTGACCTCCGTGCCCGCCGGTACGATGGCTTCGCCGCCCTTTATCAAGAAGAGCCCAAGAATACAAAGAAGAATACCGACAAGAATAGCTGTTAGTTGCTTGTTCTTTCCTTCCTGAGAAAGGGTTGCCCGAATTGGCACTTCTTTGCCGTCTACGGCCTTAACGCTTCGGAGATTAACCATTATCTTTGCGGCTTCTCCAATTGCGCCGCGCTTCTCAACAGAGGAGACTTCCCCGGTCGCAATGGCGCTTTGAGCAATAAGAACCTTCCCCTCCACTTCGACTGGCCTAGCTACCTCAAAAGCAACTGGGTCCCCTTGTTTTGCAGTTGCCGAGTTCAAGCTGACGGGAAGCCTCAGAATGACGGGTGTCCCAGAAGTCAACTTTACCTTGCCAGCTAACACCGTATATGCGGCGGAGGCTGGCATGCTGAAGTTCATCAACCACATCGCCCAGAACGAGAGAACCACGCCCACCATGAATAAGGCTCTGCACTTTCTCATAAATCAACTCTCCTTTGGATTAGTTTATTTAGAACCATTATGTTCAAACCCTTTTCTGCCGCCTCAGTTTTCAATAGGAGTTGCCTTCATCCCGAACAATTTCTTTAGGCGCGCGACGGATAAAAGATAGAGGGGAAATAAAAAAACACCAGCTCCGACTCCCGCCATGAGGCCCGTCCCCAAACGCAACAAATTATTGCTCATCCGCCACCCCCTGAGTTGCGTATAGCCATCAATTAGGGCGGGAAGGTTCAGGAGAACCGCCATTTTCCAATAGACCCGGTCTGCCCCTTTGATCCCAAAATAAAGGCCCGTAATTAATAGTGCAAAAAAGATACCAAGGCATCGGGAGCATAATGCCGTGTTTGAACCGAATATCCAAAGACATCGTGTCGGCATCTGATGGCATAAGGGCTTAAGAAACTCATAGAAAGATTGAGAAACGGGCAATCGAAGGGATTCCAAATAGGGCGCGATAAATGCATCAAGCAGAATTAGGAAAAACAAC
>CAZIQY010000127.1:0-6131 GCA_964541605.1 uncultured Syntrophaceae bacterium
ATAAAAACAGTAACCAGTTGAACTTATTCACGGATTATTCCGGACAGTAGTGAAACAATATCTTTGTTATCAATTAATTGCGCCAGATTGCCCTGAACATCGACAATGATTAAAACGGTATGGTTCCGTCTCATCATGATTATTTCCTCTTTCAGTATTTGCAGCGCTTTTTACGCACTAAGGACGGGGCGCCATTTTGCCTGCCATCCTGGCCCACCGGTACAGGGCGGAGAGCACTACGACCGCCCTTTCCGACGAGTAGGGGAATGCGGGAACGCCGTGCGCTTCCAGAAGTGAGGCGGCGCGCTCCACTTCGACATCTCCTGACAGGGCGGCTACAATGGGTTTTCGCGCCTTTGAGGTCTCGGCGGCCTGTTTTGCCCGGATGACGGTTTCGGCGAAGACCATGGGCGGTGTAACCAGGGTATGCCAGTAACCAAGGATCAGGGCGTCCACGCGGTCGTCCTCGAGGGCGAGCCGGATGGTGGCTTCATACGTTTCCGGCGGTTCTCCACCCGTAATATCCACAGGGTTCCCCGTGGCGCCGAAGGGGGGAATGAATTTTTTAAAGGCCTCGTCCAGGTCTTTTTCCAGTGTCATGAGCTGTAATTGATGCCTGCTGCAGGCATCCGCCAGGAGGACGCCCAGTCCTCCGGCGCCGGTGACGATCAGTACGTTTTCTCCCTTCGGGGTCGGCATTTTGCTCAAGCTTCTGGCACAATCGAGGAGTTCTTCAAGGTTGGAAACACGGACGATTCCCGCCTTTGCGAAGGCGGCGCTGTAAATCCTGTCGTCTCCCGCCAGAGCCCCGGTATGTGAAAATGCCGCCCTCTCTCCCAGGGCGGTGGCGCCCGCCTTCAGGGCAACGATGGGTTTCTGCCGGCTTACCCTCTGCGCCGCCTCGACGAAGGCAACGCCGTCCTTGATGTCTTCCACATGCATGGCGATGACCTTCGTATTCGGGTCCTGACCGAAAAACGTGATCAGGTCATCCTCGTCCACATCGCACTTGTTTCCCACGCCGACGATTACCGACACCCCCATTTTGTTGGCACGGCTGTAGCCGATGATGGCCATGCCCACCCCGCCGCTCTGACAGGAGAGAGCCGTGATCCCTTTTTCCGTATAGGGCGTACAGAAAGTCGCACACAGATCCGCCGGCGTGTAATACAACCCGAAAATATTCGGTCCTAAAATGCGCACCCTGTTTTTAACGGCAGTGGCGACCAGTTCCCTCTGGAGCTCATTGTTGCCGATCTCGGCGAATCCGGAGGAGATGACAATGGCTCCGGCAACGCCCTTTTCTCCGAGAGCCGTGACGGCATCGGCCACGTTCTTCGCCGGGATGACGATCACCGCCGCGTCCACCTCGCCGGGAATCTCATTGACGCTCCGGTAACACGTGAGGCCAAGAATTTCATCCGCCTTTGGATTGATGGGATAAATCCTGCCCTTGTAGCCCCCGTCGATGATGTTCTTTACTGTCGAGTATCCCAGTTTTGACGGGTCGCCGGAAGCTCCGATAATAGCAATGCCGCCCGGCGAAAAGATTCTCTTCATGCCGGTGATAATTTCTTCCGGTGTGTATATCGTATCGGCGACTCTCTCCGGTTTTCCGAGGGTCATGCGGGCGTCCACGACGATGGCTCCGGCTTCGGATGCGATCACAGGGTTCATGTCCACTTCAAGAATCTCGGGATGATCGTTCAACAGCGCCGAGAGCTTTTCTATGATATCGACCAGGGCGTCCATGTCAACCGCCGGTTTTCCACGGCGTTTTCCCAGGAGCTTGCTGCCCCTGATTTCCCTGATCATATCGAGGGCTTCCTGTCTTTCCACAGGGACCAGCCGGAAAACCACATCGCCCATAGCCTCAACAAAAATCCCCCCCAGACCGAACATTACGGCATGACCGAACTGACGGCTGAAGGTGGCGCCGATGACCACTTCGAGGCCTTCCGTTGCCATCCGGTCGACCAGGACGCCCTGGACGGACGCATCCGGTTTGTGTATTTTGGCCTTGTTGATGATGTCGGTGAATGAGAATTTCACGGCTTCCGGGGAATCCACATTAACCCTGACCCCCCCCATATCCGATTTATGAGAGATATCCGGGGATACGATTTTCATGACGACCGGATATCCGAGCTTGTCCGCTATCTTAACGGCTGTATCCGGATCTGTTGCGACAGCCCCGATACTGACCTTGATGCCGTAAGCTTCCAGCACTTTCTTGCTTTCGATTTCCGTAAGGACGGACCTTCCCTGTTGTTTAAGCTCTGATAGAATCTTCATCGCCGCACTTCCCATCGGACATCTCCTTTCTTCGCCTCCATGCCTGGAGGATGATTACATGTAAGTACCTGAAACAAAACAAAATAGTCAAGAATATTTCTTTCCTCTCTGCAAAAAGATTAAACACCGTGATGAGGAAAAAAATAGCAGTATAGGCCATCCCGGCATGATAGGGTTCCTGCATATGCTTACTTTACGCTTGACACGATCATGGAATTCATATAGGAAACCTTTTCCACATCAAGAAACAAATGAAGGAGGATTATTTTTTGGCGACACATAAATCCGCAATCAAGAGAAGCAGGCAGAGTGAAAAAACCCGGCTGAGAAATGCTTCCGTAAAATCGAGCATCAAGACAAAAATAAAGTCGGTGTTAGAGGCAGTTGAAGAAAAGGATAAAGCGTCTTCAGAAAAGGCCCTGACTGCCGCCATTCCGGCTATCGATAAGGCTGCCGCCAAGGGTGTCTTTCATAAGAAGAACGCATCGCGCAAGATATCGAGGCTTACCAAAAAGGTCAGGTCCCTTCAGTCTTAATACGTTTCTCAAAAGCCGGACATCATGAGTCGGTATGCCTTCTCCGCCGAATCGTTTGATAATTTTATAAGGGCGGCGTTTCGATTTTTCTCTCTCGCAATAAGACCGGTAAAGGTATAATCCTGTGTCGCTACGAAACCTTTATCTGCCCAGATAATCTTCCCGGTACCCCTCTCTTCCAGAACAAGATCCATGATTGCTGTTATACGGTCTTCCGCAGCCAGATTATCCTTATTATAGGATAGAGGCGCCGTTAGAAGGGTTTCGATGCTTCCCTTGAATACAGCATCCGCGGCTTCGCGGCTGTCAGCAAGTTTGAGCCTTCTGCCTCTGATGAACTGATCGATAAAGGCGCTTCTGAAGAAATTTTCAATATTAGCCTCGCTGGTTCTGTTGGCAAAGTTATCGATAAAAACGGTTTGAATGCTTTTATCGATATATTCACCGCCGGGTGTCACACGGTAACCGCAGCCGGTTATAAACAGCATTTGTATGGCAAGAAAACCCATGAGCAATAGCGTTTTTCCGTAATATTTACGATCCCGTTCCGATATCATGATTTTTCCTCATCCCTGAACCACAATATTCACGAGTTTCTTTGGAACGACTATCACCTTTAACACCTTTTTCCCGGAGATAAACCGGGCAATCTTTTCATCATCCAGCGCAAGGGATTTGATTGTATCACCGTCTTCATCCGTCGGAACGACGATCCTGTTCCGCACTTTTCCGTTCACCTGAATCACAATGGTGATTTCATCTTCAGCAGCCACCTCATGGTCGTAGGCCGGCCAGGGGGCGTCGGCCAGATTGCTGTCATATCCTAACAGGCTCCACAGCTCTTCCATAACGTGCGGGACAATCGGGGCCATCAGCAGAATGATGGTTTCAATGGCTTCCCTGACGACGGCAAGGGATTTCGCGTCGTCCTTCTGCGGGCGTTCGATCAGGTAAAGAGCGTTGACCAGTTCCATGACGGCGCTGATGGCGGTGTTGAAATGGAAGCGCTCCTCAATGTCACGGGTTACTTTTCTGATTGTCTGGTGGGTTTTTCTCCTCAGGTTTTTCAACCCGTCCTCAAGTTCTTCGCTGCCTTCAAATGGCCGGACATCCCGGATATCCTCAGTGTAATCCAGGACAATGCGCCAGGCCCTGTTGAGAAAGCGAAACGATCCTTCAACCCCCTGGTCGCTCCACTCCAGATCTTTTTCCGGAGGCGCGGCAAAGAGACAGAAGATCCGGACCGTGTCGGCGCCGTATTTTTTAATCAGGTAATCGGGATCAACGACGTTTTTCAGAGATTTGGACATTTTTTCCGTTTTCCCGACGGTCACCTCTTGCTGACACTGAACACATTTGCCGTCCACGACCTCATCGGGGAAAAGATAATTGTGCTCCGCGCACCGCATCGTTTCCTTGCAGACCATACCCTGGGTCAGCAGGTTCGTGAAGGGTTCGTCGATACCGAGGACACCAAAATCCCTCAGCATTTTGGTGTAAAACCGTGAATAGAGGAGGTGCAGAATGGCGTGTTCAATACCTCCGATATACTGATCAACGGGCATCCAGTAATCGACCTTGCTCCGGTCGAGGCCGGGATTTTCGTTATGGTGTGCCGAACAGAAGCGATCAAAGTACCAGGAGGATTCCACGAAGGTGTCCATGGTATCGGTTTCTCTTTTTCCCGGTCCGCCGCATTTGGGGCATATGGTCTCCACGAAGGCATTGTATTTCGCAAGCGGCGAACCGCCCGCTCCCGTCAGTTCGACATCGCGCGGCAAAATCACGGGGAGATCGGATTCAGGGACAGGTATTGTCCCGCAATGATGGCAGTAAATAACGGGAATTGGCGCTCCCCAATACCTCTGCCTGGAGATGCCCCAGTCTCTGAGGCGGTATTGAATGGCTTTTTCCCCCCGGCCGATGGATTCCAGGTATTCCGCGATGGCTTCGAGGGCCTTGAGATTTTCCATACCGTTAAATTGTCCTGAATTCACCATGATGCCTTCATCTACGTAAGCCTCCGTCATGGTTTGAATATTCAGAGATTTTTTCGGAGGCTGGATGACCACCACAAGGGGCAGGTTGTATTTCTTGGCAAACTCGAAATCCCTCTGATCATGAGTGGGTACCGCCATAACGCATCCGGTTCCATATTCGGCAATAACGAAGTTTGTCGCGTAAATGGGCATCTTTTTCCGGGTAACAGGATTGAGGCAGTAGGCATCGAGGAACATGCCCTCCTTCTCATAATATTCGGACGTCCTCATCATCTTGTCCTGTTTCTTGATCTTTTCGACAAATTCCCCGACGTCGTTTTCAATCGGCTTTTCCTTGACCAGTTCCATCACGAGGGGGAGTTCGGCGGCAAGGAGCATAAATGTCGCCCCGTAGACGGTGTCTTGCCGTGTCGTGAAAACTTTAATCATATCGTCGCTTTCGGCCATAGGGAAAAAAATCTCACAGCCGTAGCTTTTGCCGATCCAGTTTTTCTGCATGGTGAGAACCCGCTCCGGCCAGCCGGGAAGTTTGTCGCAATAATCAAGCAGTTCTTCGATATAGGCGGTGATGCGGAAAAACCACTGATCGAGGTATTTTTCACCGACCTCCGTAGAACACCGCCAGCACTGTCCCGCTTCCACCTGCTCGTTGGCAAGGACGGTCTGGCAGGTTGGGCACCAGTTCACAATCGAGCCTTTTTTATAGGCGAGCCCCTTTTCGTACATCCACAGGAAAAACAGCTGCTCCCAGCGATAGTATTCGGGCTCGCAGGTGGATAATTCCCGGTCCCAATCGTAGCTGAAGCCCATTTCCTTGAGCTGTTTTTTCATGTACGCAATGTTTTCGTTCGTCCATGTCGCCGGGTGAATCCCATGATCGATGGCCGCGTTCTCCGCCGGCATTCCAAAAGAATCCCACCCCATGGGATGCAGCACATTGTATCCGTTCATCCGTTTGTAACGGGCCACCACGTCGCCAATGGTGTAGTTTCTCACATGTCCGATATGAATCTTTCCGGAGGGATACGGGAACATCTCCAGAAGGTAGTATTTTTTTCTGCCGGGGTCTTCCGTGACCTTAAAAAGGTGATTTTCTTCCCAATGCTTCTGCCACTTCGCTTCAATCTCTTGGGGCTTGTATTTTCTTTCCATAACCGCTTTCACCCTCCAAAATACGCAATGACTCCTTCATATCACGAATAATATCGTCCAGGGTGGCACCCTGGAGGTATGCTCACGATTCATGCGCAACAGGCGCGTTGGCTTGATCTTCGCCATTTTTGTTTAATTTTATATAGAT
>CAZIQY010000128.1:0-6097 GCA_964541605.1 uncultured Syntrophaceae bacterium
CATTCCATCGCAGGAAAAACCTTTGTGGTCTTCACGTCTTTGGACGTATAGACATCATTTTCCCTGCTTGAGTTACTAAAGCAATGGGATGAGACATAAAATTAATCACTTTCATCTAAATTGGTTGTTAAATTCTAACCATTTGTAGAATGTTTCGGGGAAAGGTACTACACCCTTCCCCGAAACGTTCAATCTCAATAATTACTTTGCATCGGTTGTTGTACTACTCGTACATGCCGATCATCTTTATAACGCTCCGATCGTCTTTGTGGTGAGGTGGGCAATCCAAGTCCAACTACCTGCACTGTACTTATATAGTCCATACCCCGGATAGCTCATATACAGAGTTGTACCCATCGGCACCATGACCGACGGCACAGCACCGCCCAGCTTGGTCCACGTAGATGCGCCATCAAACGTATATAGTCCATACCCCGGATAGCTCATATACAGAGTTGTACCCATCGGCACCATGACCGACGGCACAGCACCGCCCAGCTTGGTCCATGTCGAACTAGCGTACTTAAAGAATCCTTGCCCGGTAACGCTCGCATACAGAGTCGTACCGTCCGACACCATGACCGACGGAACAAGAGGTGTAATCTGAGTCCACGTAGTAGTTGCACCATTAAACTCATATAATCCATACCCCGGATAGCTCATATATTTTTCCGGTATTGACACCGTACCGTGTGGTCACTCGCATCGCAGACCTCATGGCTCGTTCATTTGATCACTATGCGTCGATGCCCGAACGGCATCCGTCCGGATGGATGCTTTTCGGGGCATATGGAAACAGAATTTCTTCGGGTTATCCTATGAATGGCCGTGTTTGATATGGATTTCTGGTATGATGATCAGATGCCGTCAATATCCCTCTTTGGCAAAGCGGAGGATTTCTTCGCCGGTCTTTCCCTGCAGTCCCAGAAATGAAAGGGTTCGACCACTTTTGAAATAGTCGACCTGGTTCATTACAGAGGCGAGTTGAATGATTGAATCGACTGTCGGCGTTTTAATCTTGACCAGGGTTCCCAGGTTTGAAAGAGGCACGAGACCATTGGCCGTATCTTCAACAAGATATCGGTGGCTTATGGATGTCGGTGAGTTCGGTCCGCGGCCGCCGTGTACAGTGCTGTGCGTGAGAAATTCGTGGAGGGTTTGCCCCTTTTCTTCCGGGTACAATCTTAACAGATATTCGAGGGCCGATGACAGATCCAAGCCCAAAGCTTTTCCGACGAAGATCTTTTCCTGGTCCATCTTCTCCATGACCCGACAAACAGATTCCGTCATGCCCTGCCAGTAGAATTCAAAATTGCCATGTGTGTCCTCAATCCGGCCTGTATTCAATACAACCGTCGGGCAGTGAAGAATCATGTTGACATTGGCAAGGCTGATTGTGAGAACATCGGAATAGGGCACAAATTCATGGAACATCTGTTGCAGCACAGTTGCGACGTAATTGCTATCCGATATGGGAATCGTACTGAAGGAGAGAACATTCTTCTTGCCCCATACCTCAACAACGGTCTCTTTCGATCGCCTTGTCGCATAAAGCAGTGATTCGGTACCGGCAATTTTGATGTCTTTTTTAATGCCCTTGCGCCTCAAGAGAGACTTGAAGGCGATGGAGGCAAAATTGTCGGGATTGAATACGACGATCTGACCATCTTCCAAAAAGGGGATCGCTTCTTCAATCACAGGCAGCTGAGCGAAGGCGGGGACAACGACCATGACCACATCGGCATCTTTGACTGCTTCGGCTATATGGATCGTGGTTGCCTTTATTGGGCCAAAGCCTTGTATCGCACCGGTCAATTCGATGCCGCCCCGCTTCCGGATAGGTAATATGTTGTTTTCGAACTGCGGATTTTCATACAGGGTAACCGCAAATCCTTTAAGACCGAGGTGCGCTGCAAAGGTACATCCACCATTGCCTGCGCCTAGAATGGTTATCTTTTTAATGGTCATGGTGTTGTTCCTCATTTAAACGGATAAGGTGTATTTGGATAATTTACGATCGTCCAATGTCACACCCAGGCCGGGCCGATCTGTGACATGAATGACCGCATTCTCTATTTTCAAGTCACCCTTTTTAAGGATATCGTCCTTCAAACGGAGCGTTGACATCAAAGCGGCAGTGTAGGGGATGACGTTGGGCGTGGATGCGGCGAATTGCAAGCTGGCTGCCACGCTTCCGCCGGTTTCAATCATACTGTTGATGAAGATTGGTATGTTTGCGGCCTCCATGATCGCCGCAATTTTTTTTGCCTTGTAAAGGCCCTCGCTCTTTTGAAGCTTTATGCTGACGATATCGACGGCATTTCTCTTGGCGAGAATCAGGGCATCGTAAATGGACGTCAGGCTTTCATCGGCGGAAATCGGCGTATGAACGGCTTCGCGCACGCGTACGAGACCATCCACATCCCACCGCGGGACGGGCTGCTCTACCCAAGCAACGTTATAGGCCTCCATTTTTCTGATGCACTGGATGGCGATCTGCGGCGTCCAACCCTGGTTTGCATCCGGAATAATCAATATTTTGTTGCCGATGGCTTCTCTGACAGCGGCAAGTCTCTCGACCTCAATTTCTGGATCATTATGACCGACTTTAATCATGAGGGATCTGTATCCCTCCTTGACTGCTTTTTTAGCCTCCTTGACATTGGTCGAGGCGTCAGCTCCCATCAGAGGCCAAAGCAAGGGGAACTCTTTCCGGAAACACCCTCCCAGAAGATCGTAAATGGGGACATTGAAGTGTTTGCCGAGGATATCGTAAAGGGCTATACCGATTGCCGTCTTTGCAAAAGAATTACCTTTGACGGCGTCGTCCATTCGTTTGTGGATCATGCCTACGTTGCGGGGATCCATACCCTGAACCGCTGGATACAGGTAGTTGCGCAGAATGCTCACGACCGACTCGGGGCTTTCCTCGGAGAATCCGGGGCAGGGAGATGTATCGCCAATGCCATAGATCCCGCCATCGGTGTGGAGCCGGATCAGAACTGATGTGGCTGCTGTAATGGTTCCGAACGAAAGGGTATAGGGTATTATGGTTGGCACTTTAACGGGAATGATTTCCAGATCGGTTATTTTCATATTTGCTCCTTATGTTTGGACATTGCTTGCAAGAAACAGTGTCAGCAAGCCCTAATGAAGTAGTCCTGCGAGCCGTGGCAGGAAAAGCGAGAGATCCGGCCAGTACGTGGTGATGATAACCATTGGTAGAAAACAGAAAAAAATAAGGATCAGCGTTGGCCTCATCATTTTATCGATGGTTATGTTTGCAACCCGCGCCCCGATGTACATGATGCCGGCCATGGGCGGGGTCATCATGCCCATGCCCAGATTGACGCCTATGATCGAGGCGAAATGGATCGGATCTACGCCTATCTTAATTATTACGGGATATAGCAACGGGGTTACCAGAAGAATCCCGCTCAATTCATCCATGATCATCCCTATAAAGATCAAGAATACGTTGATAAGAATTAAAAGGAGGATCTTATTCTCCGTTATGCTGAGCAAGGCGGAAGCGACCTGTTGAGGCAACTGCTCCATGGTGTAGAGGCGGCTCAAAATGGCTGCAAAAAATGTCATCAGCATCATGGTGCCGGTTGCTGATACGGATGAACGCAGTAAAAGGAAGATTTCCTTGAATGTTAATTCGCGGTAAATGAAGCGACTCAATATGATCGCATAGAAAATGGACGCTGCCGCCGCTTCGGTTGGCGTCATGACGCCCCCATAGATGCCGACCATAATGACAAAGGGCAGCATCAACGCCCCAAACGCCGAGCGGCCTTCATGCCTGATGTTCTTCATCGCTTGCTGAAAGTCGATCCGGGGCGGTGTTTTGATCGTGGGGATTTTTCTCACCATGATGAGATTTGCAACTGAAAAGAATATTGCCAGCAGCAGCCCCGGTCCTACGGTTGCTATAAAACAGGCCGCCACCGATTGACCCGTGACAAAAGCGTACATGATCATCGCAATGCTGGGCGGTATCATGGTGTCTATAACCGCCGCAGAACTGATGAGTGCGGTGGAATAGCCGCGCGGGTAGCCATGTTTCTCCATTTCCGGAATCATGATGGTTCCGATGGCAACCACCGAGGACGCTGCGGCGCCTGATATGGCGCTGAATATACAAGTTGCAAAAATGGCAACGATGCCCAGGCCGCCCCTTATTCTTCCAATAATGGCATTGGCAAAGTTGATCAGCCTGCTGGCGATGCTCCCCCCGGTGCACAGGTAGCCGGTTGCAATGAAGAAAGGCAACGCTAGAAGGATGACGGAATTCAATTTTGAAAAACCGGCCGGCAAGAGAAAATCGCCAGTATAGGGTTTGGTGAGAATCAACAGAGCAATAGCCCCTAAAAAACTGAAGGGAACCGGAACGCCGGAGAAAATGAGTATCGCGAAGAGAAAAAGGGAGGAGACAACGATTATATCCATGACTCAGTCTCCTTTCTCGCGGACATCATTTCCTCGGGAACCGGTTCATTTTTCAAAATAGGAGTGATCCATTGGAGAAATTCGACGAAGAAATAAAAGCACATCAAGGCAAAGCCGACCAATAGGCTGAACTGAAAATAAACAACGGGGTAAGTGCTACCCAGGAAAGTAGCACTTGAGTGCTCCATGCGGCGAATTCCCCACTCTGAATAGCGATAGGCCAAGATGACCGCATAGCAGGAAAGGGCAACAGAAATGAAACTCGTTACCGCCCGCGATATCGCGTAATGTCTTGGATTTTTGATAAACATATGGGTCAGTTCTGCTTTGATATGGCTACGCTCATAGGTTCCGTATGAAGATCCAATAAAGTAAAGCCAAAAAGCGACGTAGGCCGCGAGTTCTTCGATTCCTACAATGGATGTCTTGAAGATGTAGCGCATCACCACCTCAGCCATGATAGCGCTCATGGATATGCATATAGTCAAAAGCATCACAATGCGCTGCACCTTCAACAACATATCCCAGATAAAACGTCCTGTTAATGCAAACTCGCGGCCCAGATCGCTCATGTGTATCTCCTTGTTACATTCCTGAGTTTTTACGAACTTCACCCATTATTTTTTTCCCGATAATGGGGTCCATGACAGGCCATACCTTTGCACGAATAACTTTTGATAATTTAACAAGTTGCTCATCCGTTGGGATAATGACTTTGATACCGGCACCCTTCATCATCTCCACGTATTTCTCGTCTTCACTGCGAGCTATGGCAAAACTTGCCTTAGACTGATTTATAGAGGCATTTTTTATGATCTGCTGGTCAGCCGGAGTCAGTTTCTTCCAGAGATTCGCATTCATATATATGAATGAATTCTGGAAATGCGTATTGTACTGGACCCAGCATTTTGTCACATCCCGGAAGGAAACCCATGTATCATAAACCTGTCCGCCCACCTGCGCATCAACGAGTTTTGTCTGGAGTCCCATGTACAAATCACCCCAAGGTACAGGTGTCGGCAAGAATCCCATTCCCTTAACCATGGCCTCCCAAGCCTGGTTCCCAGGTGGGAATCTCATTTTTATCCCTTTTTTATCTGCGTCCGGATCCAAAACATCAACAGTCGGGACTGTAGCGAATCCGCCTCCGCCAAAACCTTGTGCCACAACAGCCAACGCCTTGAGATCGATTCCTCCCATCACATCTTCCATTATCTTAAAAAGATATGGGTTACTCCCAAGAAAAGCTGTTTCCGCATCCTTCCAATTCATGACTGAGTATGGAAGTACCCTCACCTGAATTCTTGGATCATAAGAAGGTGAGACTGGTAATAATCCTATTTCAACGCTTCCCCGCATGATTTGTTCGGAAACCTCCATCCAGTCGCCGAGTTGGCTCGCCGGATAGACGTCGATTTTTATGCGGCCCTGAGACTTTTGCGCGATTTCCTGAACAACGGCCTTTGAAACCTTGTCAACGATGGAATCGATGGGCTGATAATGTGCCCATCGCCACTGGTATTTGGTTCCCGGTTTGTCAACGGCTGATGCACTCATCGGGAGCCATAATGCAAGAACGACGGTAACCAATAACACTGTGAACTTTTTCATTTTGCCCTCCTTGTTCAATGTGATGTTTTCA
>CAZIQY010000129.1:0-6025 GCA_964541605.1 uncultured Syntrophaceae bacterium
AACTTTTCATCCCCGTCCACAGGACGGGGTATTCAAGTTTTGGACTTTCATAAAAGAAAAAACTTGACCGTTTGAACGAATCGTGTCAGTAGAGGCAAAAAAATCGCATGTGAAGCTTCCCACATTAAAAAATCCGGCCCTTTTCGCCTGTCTTCTCATTTTCCAAACATAAAGGCGCCCTCCAAGAAGATTCCGGTGACAAAATGGACCACCCGGAAGTATCAGTAAAGGAAGTCCGAAAGGAGTCAGAAATGACAAACGCAAGACAGGGCAATAGTGTCAGGGTTCATTATGGCCGGCAAGGATTTGACATTTGAGATTCAGCTGATGGAAATCTCATAACAAGTTAACATTCAAACTTTAACCCGCCTCATTGCCATATGAGGATCAACATATAAAACGGAAGGAAGGATTATGCAGGGAAGCAAGCTTTATGTCGGAAATCTTCATTACTCTATTACGATCGAGAATCTTCGTGAATTGTTCTCCGCGTACGGAGAAGTGCAGAATGTGAATATCATCGAAGGCAAGGGTTTTGGTTTTGTGGAAATGTCCAATCAATCGGAAGCTGAAAAGGCAAAAAAAACGTTGGACGGATCCGACTTCAAGGGACGGGCACTGAAAGTCAATGAAGCCAAACCCACAAAAGGCGGCTTCAAGGGAAAAGGCAGATTCAGGTAAAAAGAAGCCCCTCATGATAATGATATTTTCCTGAGGTCCTGACTCCCTGTGCAGTTGTTTGATTCCTTTGCCAGTCTTATAACTGCCTTATAGGGTGTTTCTCCCTGGCAGGCAAGGCATAGGGAACCGTCTTTGGCAGGATAGGCTTCTCCGCACTGAGTGCATATGGCGGTCTGACCCAGGCTCCGTTTTTTCAGGAATTGGGGGTGAAGATGGACTTCCTGGAGGCTGAGGATGTCATGACCGGCCTCCTTGATCTGATCTATGAGAAGCTGCGAGTCCTGATCTTTTTTGGATTTGAGTTTGAAAAACCAGTTTTTTATCTCCGGCCAGGGTTCCAGCTTGGCTGAATCCAGATATACCCTGATGCCCTGTCCTTCATTTTTTTCATAAAGGGCAAGGGCAAAACGACCGAAATTGACGATCTTCAGCCATCCGTTTCCGATAGTACAGGGGGTGAGAACCTGTACGGCATCGGGCAGACAGACGGGAGTTTCACACATGGCGTCAAACAGCTTTCCTTCAGGCAACTCCCTGAGGGCGAGATCCACCATGAACCCGCCGATGATCAAACCGGGTGCCAAATTACCGTGGAAAGACTTGACCAGATGCAGATATTCTTCATAGGAATAGGAACCGATATTCATGCGCCTCACACCTCCAAGCGAGAAATTTACTAATATGCCAATGACAGCCGGGGTTCCCTGACTGCCCTCGATCGGCCTGTTTCCGGTGAAACAGTCCTGGTTATTGTTTGCTGCATCCAGTTCCTGGCGATCTTTCCCTCTACGACAGGCAATATATCGTCTGCAAGGAACAGGGCTTCATTAATATCATGGGTGACATAAACAATGGGAAGAGAGAGTGTGCTTTTCATCGCCTTCAGCTCATCACGAAGCATTCTCCGGGTAATCACATCGAGAGCTGAAAACGGTTCATCCAGAAGAAGTACCTGAGGCCGTCGTGCCAGGGCCTGACAAATGGCGCAGCGCTGACGTTCCCCTCCCGATATTTCATAAGGTTTACGGTTTCTGAGATGCCGGATACCGAAAACTCTCAGCAATTCATCTGCGTCCTTTTTGTCATGAGCAGAAAATGCAATGTTTCCATAGACGTTCAGGTGTGGAAACAGAGTGTAGTCCTGGAACACATACCCCAGACGGCGCTTCTGCGGCGGAATAAAAATGCTTTTCCCCACGTCCAGCCATGTTTCACCGTTATAGGCGACGCTCCCTTCGTCCGGTTTTTCCAGACCAGCGATGATCCGAATGATGGTGGTTTTACCGCCTCCGGACGGTCCGATCAGGACAAGCATTCTCTCGTCCTCACAAACGAAAGAAACATCCAGATCGAAGTGCGGCAGCATCTTTTTGATGTCTATCCTAAGCTCCATGGCTTTTACTCCTGTTGAGACGGTTGATTAAAAGAAGGAATGCATAACTGATCGGTACCAGGGTCAGGGACATCAATCCCGCTTCCCTGTAATTTAAGGCTTCAGTGGCCTCGTATATGGCGATGGATGCCACCTTCGTTTCGCCCGGAATACTGCCTCCGACCATTAAAAGGACACCGAAGGCGCCCATGCTGTGTATGAAGACAAGAATGGCCGACGCGGCGATTCCGGCAATACTATTGGGTATGATCACTTTAATGAACGTGGCAAAACGGGAAAGTCCCAGAACATAGGCGCTCTCCAGGAGCCGCCGGTCGATTTTCTCGAAAGCCGCCTTCATGGGCTGAATTGCGAACGGAAGGCTGTAAACGATTGACGCGATGGCAATCCCCAGGAAAGTAAATAACAGCGGCGAACCCGTAGCGGCTTCCCAGATGCGGCCGACAGTTCCTTTCGGTCCCATGACCACGAGAAGATAAAATCCCACCACCGTGGGCGGCAGGGCAAGGGGCAGATTGATCAGCGCCTCCAGGAGCGATTTTCCGGCAAAGCGGGAATAGGCCAGCACATAGGCGAGAGGCGCCGCGAGAATGATCAGCGCACAGGTGCTCACACAGGCCAGCTTGATTGAAAGATAAAGGGGGAGCCACTCCATATTATCGATACCCGTAGGACATTTTCACTTCTTTCGCTTCCTTGGAGTTGATAAAATCGGCAAACTGCCGTGCCGCCGCCGCTTTTTTTGATTGCTTTATGACACAGGCTGCCTGAACCACCGTCGGCGCTTCATTTACCACGAGATAGCATCCGTTTTCCCCCTGATCAGAGAACGCGGCAGAGAGGGCGCAAAATCCCATATCGACGCTTTCGGTAAAGGCATACTGGAATGACTGGGCAATGTCCTGCCCAAACACCATTTTGCTCTGAAGGCCTTCCCACAGGCCGGCTTTTTTTAGAGCCACCATGGACATTGCGCCATAGGGTGCCGTTTTGACATTGGCAATGGAAATCTTTTTAATTTTGCTGTTTTGCACGGCTTCGCGCCAGTCTTTAGCCTGACAGAATTCCTTCTTGGCGCTCCATAGAATGACCTGCCCGCTTGCATAAACAAACGGTTTTTCCGCCAATCCGTCTCTGTAAAGAAGATTCGGCCTTTTCTCATCAGCGGCGAGAAATACATCATAGGGAGCGCCGTTGATGATCTGGCTGTAGAGTTTACCCGTTGAAGCATATGTCGCCTCTATTTTTATGTTTGTCTTCTTTTCAAATAAAGCAGCTATTTTTTGAACAGGTTGTATAAAATTCGCCGCCACGGCCACATTTAACTTTTCTTCCGCCGACAGCAGAGCCGGCATGAGCAACACAATCAAAACCTGAAGAAGAATGGCCAATCGTTTCATAATATTACCTCCAATATTTTCACTTGATTCAATGGTGATGAGTTCGTAAAAAGCCCCGTTTTGTCACTCCGAGAAGCGTTAGCGACGAGGAATATTTTAATGATATAAGATTTCTCGCTATCGCTCGAAATGACATTGGGACTGCTTTTTGACTTTTTACGACCTTGTCAATTGTGCATCTGAAAATTGATGCGGTTGCCGTAAGTATGCTATTTTTAGCATGATTCAACATACAAGAAGAGGGTGGAAAAGCGTCATGAGGCGCTATGCCACCCTCTTCTTTCTTACAACCTCTCAATACGCGCAGAGCAAGCCTTATACTCGGCAGTCTGGGTATCCGGATCAAAGACCGGATTGGTCAGCCAGTTGGCGCAATTTTCACGGAAATGAAAGGCCATCCAGATCAATCCCGGAGGCACCTGATCCGTCACCTTGGCTTTAACCACGACTTCGCCGCGTCTTGACTTGAGCCTGATCATCTCTCCTTGCGCGATGCCCATCTTTTTCGCATCTTCAGGAGAAATATCGGCTGTCTCTTCAGGAAGGAGATCGTTTATTCCAGGGCAGCGTTCTGTCTGCGTCCGTGTATGATACTGGTAGAGCCTGCGTCCCGTACTGAGGACGAAAGGATACTCCGCATCGGGCACTTCCGCCGGCGGAGTCCAATCGACAGCGACCATTTTCCCTTTACCCCTGGTAAAACGACCGTGCATGTGCAGGACTGGCGTGCCGGGATGCTCTTCGGTCGGCGCCGGCCACTGAATGCCGTCTTTGTCCAGGCGGGAATATTTTATGCCTGCAAATCCGGGACAAAGAACGGAAACCTCGTTGTCAAAAATCTCCTGGCCGCTGTTGGACGTCCACTCATGGCCCATCCGCTTTGCAATTTCCTTAAAGATCCACCAGTTGGGTTTTGCCTGTCCTGGAGGTTCACTGACCTTGCGAACCCGGTTCATCCGTCTTTCACTGCTTGAGAACGTCCCATCGTCTTCGCACCAGGCGGCTGCCGGGAAAATAACATGGGCAAAACGCGTCGTCTCTGTCGGGAAGATGTCGTTGCAGACAATAAATTCCGCCGACTCGAGGCAGTGTTCAATATGCTTAATGTCCGGTTCCGTGTTGGCCAGATTCTCGCCGAAGATGTAGAACGCCTTGACTTTACCGTCAACCAGCCCATCAATCATCTGTGGAATCATCAATCCGGGCTTTGCCGGGAGATTCTTCACACCCCAGGCGGCTTCGAACTTGGCGCGGATCTTTTCATCAACGACCGGCTGATAGCCCGGGAAGACAACGGGCAACGCGCCCATGTCACAGGCTCCCTGAACGTTGTTCTGGCCACGGAGGGGATTGACCCCGCCGCACTCGACGCCCATATTGCCCAACAGCATCTGCAGGTTGGCGCAGGAAATGACGTTGTTCTTGCCGCAGGTATGTTCCGTAATGCCGAGGGTGTAGATCAGCATGACAGGTTTCACCGACGCCAGTGTCCGGGCAAGATCACGGATCCTGTCGGCACTGATACCCGATATTTCAGCCGCCTTTTCCGGCGGATATTCCATGACTTTCTTTTTCAGTTCTTCAAACCCTTCGCAACTTTCGTCAACGAACTTTTTATCATAAATATTTTCATTGATGAGGACATTCATAATGCCATTTAAGAAGGCGATGTCCGATCCCACCTTGATTTGCAGGTGACGCTCAGCATGGTCAACCATCGGCGTCTTCCGTGGATCGACGACGATAATCTTAGCACCTGCAAGCGCGGCATCCTTGACATAGGTGGATGCGACGGGATGGGCTTCCGTCATATTCGTACCGATAAGTAGAAGCATTTTCGCTTTTGCCATTTCTGTAAAGGAGTTCGTCATAGCCCCGGAACCGAATGTGATCGCCAGACCGGCGACCGTGGGGGCGTGTCAGGTACGGGCGCAGTGATCGATGTTGTTTGTCCCGATCACCGCACGAAAGAGCTTCTGCATCTGGTAAGAATCTTCATTGATGCTGCGGGCGCAACTGACTCCGGCGATGGCGTCCGGCCCGTCTTTTTTAATAATGTCCTTAAACTTTGTGGCCACCAGATCCAGCGCCTCATCCCAGGAGGCTTCCCGGAAATCGCCGTTCTCTTTGATCAGAGGGGTCTTGAGCCTGTCTTCCGAATAAATAAAATCATACGCAAAACGTCCCTTCACGCACAGGCGTCCCTGGTTGGGCATTGCATCTTCAACAGCCGTTACCTTGGCGATACGCCCATCCTTCATGTGGAGCCACTGCTGACACCCCACACCACAGTAAGGGCAGGTCGTCCTTACTTTTTTTACTTCCCATGGCCGGCCCAATCCTTTGGCTTTTTTAGCGGTCAAGGCGCCCACCGGGCATACCTCCACGCACTGGCCGCAAAATACGCAATCGCTTAACTGGTAGGGGCCGTCTCCACCGGTTACAACCTTGCTCCTCGATCCCCGATAACCGAGATCGATGGCCCGGTTCACGACGACTTCGTTACAGGCCTGAACACAGCGGCCACAGAGAATACAACGGCCGAAGTCTC
>CAZIQY010000130.1:0-6021 GCA_964541605.1 uncultured Syntrophaceae bacterium
CCAAATGAATTGTGCGACAATTATATCATATTTGAATTAGAAATGGAATTATATAACGATAACACTTTTTTCACGTAATTTCCCATAATTTTTTATATGAGAATACAGCAGTCGGTATACAGAAGACAGCTTCATCCTCCCTACTCCTGCAGGGAAACCTCACCGGATTCAGTGATGAGAAGTTGCCGGCTTCAAGGCTTTCACGTCTTTTTACGAGTTTATTAAAGATTGGCTGCGGGGGGGCATTGGGGTGAGTCATCGGGGGATATGAATTTGACACTTCCATTCAGAATACCACCTTCATCAACAACAAGCCTGTGACATCGAATATGTCCTTCTACATTGGCTGTCTTTAGGAGTGTCAGCGTACCCGCTTCGATTTCTCCTTTGAAGAAACCGGCGATGCTGAGAACCTTTGCATAAATTTTTGCGGTGATGCGACTGTCTTTTTCCGTGAAAATGGATTCGCCATGAATGGACCCCTCTATCAAGCCTTCAACAATAAGATGGCCTTTGGATTGCAGCAGTCCTTCCATTCTGGATTCTCTGTTAATAATGGAAATCTGATCTTCTTTAACTTTCACCTGGCCTATCCCTTCTCATCTCAGGAGCTTCCTATTTTGAAACTATTCTTCAAGATCAGACTGCCGTTGTTGGAAAACACATAAATCATAATGGAATCATAGGTGGCGTCTATAGGAATTCGGTTCTGGATAATTTTGTATTTACTGATGGAAAAGGGATCGCCCTCCTTGGAATTTTTTGGCGCCCCGTCATTTAAAGCGGTCTTTGGAAACACAAGCCATGAACCGGACCCGGGCACATCTGATTTCAAAATGACGAAAATATGTCCCGATACGGCAGAGTCTTCCGACTGGTTCTTCAAAAGAAATTTGTAGCGGATCAATTTTTTCCCTGAGTCATAATGTGCCTGAAAATTTTCAATCGTTAATTTATGGGATGATGTGTCGGGAAGAGGTGAATCTTTGTCACCCGGACAGTCGGGTCCCCGAGAAACATTTTCTGGTTGTTGGGTTGCCGACGTCATTTGACGATTGGGTGAATCGGTTTTTGCGGCCATTTCTTTTTTTGTGTAGGTCACGATCATGAAAAACGAGACAAGGATGAGAATGAGGCCAATCATGACAGACAGCGTCATGATGAGGGTGGCCGCCTTAATTTCGAAGGAGCCGATCCTCCGTTTATCCCCGATAACAATAATGGTGTACTTTTTCTTCATAGATCAAGCATGAGGGGCATTTTCCGGGTGTTTCAAACCTCACCCGTGATAGTTTTTTTGGCTTTGTTAAAGACATCGGCCCTAAATCCCGAATAACCGGGGATTGTCTGATTCAAATATTTATTTAAATATTGACTGTCGTAGTCCAGCATTCTTTCATATTCTTCCACTTTCCCCGACGGTTCAAGCTGTTTTGAGACTGCCTCATGGAATATTTTCTCCAGACGACGGGCGTAATCATTCCCCAGCAGTTTCAGCTCTTTCTGAGAAAGCCCCTTTAATTTTCCTTCCAGGAGCATTTCATCGATCCATCTTGCCGCCGTTTCATCAAACATGACGTAATCCTATCAATAAAAAATTCAAGAAGATTGAGATCCCGCCGTCTTTGGACTGATTAATTGTCCCGCTCATTTTTTTCGCCTTCTCTTGCGGGAGGGTCTGCATCAATAAAAATTCCTTCTGTTCCGAAGGGTGATACGTCAACTCTTTCCGTCTTCTTGCACGTATCCTCCGTATCATATCCCTGACGGTCGATCCGGGGAAATCCGTCCTTTTGGGTTGCCGGGTGTTTCGTCACGGGCCTATCCTTTCAGTGTTTCTCTGGCAATGACAATCCTCTGAATCTCTGACGTTCCCTGATAAATGGTGTTCAATCTAGCGTCCCGGTAAAGCCTTTCAACCTTGTATTCCTTGATGTATCCATATCCGCCGTGGATCTGGAGAGCCCTGTGCGCCGCCCTGTTTGCCATTTCGGATGCAAACAACTTCGCCATGGACGCTTCTCTGGTGAAAGGAAAGCCCTGATCTTTAAGGTCGGCAGCGCTGAGCGTGAGCCCTTTTGCTGCTTCGATTTCCGTCGCTGTATCGGCGATCATCCATTGAATTGCCTGGAAGGACCCGATCAGCTTACCGAATTGTTTGCGGTTTTTTGCATGTTCTACAGCTTCGTCGAGGCATGCCCTTGCGATTCCTACGGCTTGAGCTGCAACGCCGATACGCCCGCCATCCAGCGCAATCGCTGCAATTCTGAATCCGTTGCCCTCTTTGCCAAGGAGATTCTCTTTGGGAATTCTGCAATTTTCGAATACAATCTTTGTGATGTTGGATGCTTTCAGTCCCATAAAATCTTCTACGGGTCCGACAGTCAAGCCGGGGAGCCCCTTCTCCACGATGAAAGCGGAAAGTCCTCTGTTTAGCTTTTCCAGATCCGTCCGGGCAATCACAATGATGACATCGGCATATCCTCCGTTTAAGACAAAGGATTTTTCCCCGTTGAGAAGGTAGCAATCTCCCTTGTCTTCGGCCCGGGTCGCGATCCTGCCGAAGTCGGAACCGGCTTCCGGTTCTGTGAGGGCAAAGGCGCCTATGGTCTCTCCGCGCGCCAGTGGCTCAAGGTACTTTTGTTTCTGTTCCTCGTTTCCGAATCTAAGTAACGGGTCTGTGGCAAGGTTTGATATGGACATGGCGGCGGCGGTGGACGGACAGGCATAGGCAATCTCTTCCAACGCAAGACAATAACTGATCGTTCCGGCTTCGGAGCCTCCGTATTCCGATGGAACCATCATTCCCATCAAGCCCAGCTCCCCCATTTTTTTCACGGCATCAGACGGGAAAATCTTCTCCCTGTCCCTCTGATGCGCATAGGGTTCAAGCTCTTTTCTCGCAAATTCCCTGGCCATCAACCGGATCATTTCATGTTCATCGGTCAATTGAAAAGACATTTTACCCTCCTTAAGGTACGTAAACCACGACGATCAGTTTTGTTGTTTCTCCTGTTGGATTGCTGAGTTTATGGCGTAATGCAGAGTTGAAATGAATGCTTTCCCCTTTGGCAAGTTCCTTAACGTTTTCACCAACCTGGATGATGAGTCCGCCCTTGAGAACGTGAATGAATTCTTCCCCGTCGTGGTGGTATTCCACGCCTTTGTGTTCTGTCTTGGGATCAATGGTGACAAGGTATGCCCGCATATGCTTATCATCACCCGGCCTGGTCAGGGGGGTATAGGCGTAGGAATCGACCCTTTTTTTATGACTTTTTTTTCGGACTTTTGACGCCTTCACATCTTCCACGTCCGCGTCTTCCATAGACAGTTTCAGGACACGGCTAAGTTGAAGGAGGAGAGATACAGGAGGAACGATCCGGTCTTCCTCCAACTGTTTGATAACATCTAACGGATATCCGGTTTCATGGGCGACCTCTTCGAGGGTCAAGCCTATTTTCTCCCTTCCTTCCCTTGCCCGCCGGCCAATGGAGGCGCTTTTATCTTTTTTTCTGACCATTTGAGTTCTCCCTTATTTGAGAATGATGAAAAAAGGATTCTGCTTTTTAAGCCTCTTCATTTGTTGTCAAAGTGAGGGGAATTATAGAGGAGGGTCAGAACGTTGTCAATCATAAACCGGTTGCGTCTTACGCTTATCGTTTTGGAATGAGTGGATTGCATCATATGGCTGTTTGGCGATGATATAAAAAACAGTTGAGTTTATCTCAAATTGATTTTAAACAGACGGGGGGTGTAGTATGTTTCTATGCAGGGAATGTTGGAAGCAGGAGATCAAGATTAGAAAAGACAAGGGCTTGCCGCAGAGAGGAGGGAAAAATGCTGCGTGAAAGTGATCAGCTCTTTAGAAGTCTGACCGAAAATTCCTTTGCCGCCGTATTTATCGTCCAGAACGGGAAATATCGCTATATCAATACCAGTGCGATTGCTTATGCCGGCTATACCGCGGAAGAGCTTATAGGCCAGGATTCTCATATTATCGTTCATCCCGACGACAGGGAGATGGTGAAAAAGAAGGCCCGTGAAATTCTGCAGGGGAGGGACTCCACGCCGTATGAATTCAGAATGGTCACCAAGCAGGGCGGGATCAGATTCATCATTCAACTGGTCTCTTCCATCCAGTACAACGGCAAGCCGGCCATCCTCGGTAATGCCATCGACGTCACTGAGCGCAAGCAGGCGGAGGAGGCCTTGAGAGAACCGGAGCGGCGTTTGGCGGATATTATTGATTTTCTGCCGGATGCGACGATTGCGATTGACCGGCAGGGAAAGGTAATTGCCTGGAATCGCGCCATAGAAGAAATGACAGGGGTTAAGGCTCATGAAATGCTGGGAAAGGGCGATTACGAGTATGCCCTGCCGTTTTATGCCGTGCGCAGGCCCATCCTGCTTGATCTGGTACTGAAACCGGACAAGAAGATTGAACGAAGTTATTATTCTATTCTTGAGAAACAGAAGGATCTCCTGATCGTGGAGACGTGGGTTCCCTATTTAAAATGGAGGAAGGCCTTTCTCTGGGCAAAGGCAAGCCCCCTTTATGACAGCAGGGGAGACATCGTGGGCGCCATCGAGTCGATCCGGGACATCACAGAGCGCAAGCAGCTGGAGGAGCTGCTGCGAATGAGCGAGGAAACGTACCGGCAGCTCTTCGCAACGGTGCCGGACGCCATTTTTATGTTTGACGCAGACACGCGCCAGTTCATCGACGCAAATGAGAGCGCCTTGAGACTGTACGGCTACAGCCGGGAAGAATTTCTCAAGATGACGCTTGCAGACATCACGGCAGAACCGGAAGAGTCAGAGAAGGTTGTAAAGAAAACAATGGCCGTCAGAATGGACAGGGTGCCGCTTCGCTATCACATGAAAAGAGACAAAACCGTGCTTCCTGTGGAAGCATCCACGAGCATGTTTGACCTGGGAGAACGAAAGGTCATCTGTGTTGTCATCCGCGACATTACGGACCGCAAACGAACCGAAGAGGCGATCAAGGACAGCGAGGAGAGATACCGTAAGTTGTTCGAGAGAACGGCCAATCCAATCCTGGTCACCGACACCGATGGAAATTATATCAACGGCAACAATTCAGCTCTCCGGTTTTTTCAGTGTACGCAGGAGGAACTTCTATCGAAAAATATATTTGATTTCATGCCGCCGGACAGAAAAGAACAGGTGCTTGATATAAAAAAACCTATCTGGAAGTCCGGTGGGTCCGTGGAAACGGAATACAACATTCATGGCAGCGTCAAGTTTATGGAATTGACCGTTACGCCAACCACATGGCAGGGAAAGAACGTGATCTTGGGAATCGGAAAAGATATCACCAAGCGCAAGCAGGCGGAGGAGAGGCTGAGAGAATCGGAGCGGCGGTTGGCGGATATTATTGATTTTCTGCCGGATGCGACGCTTGCGATCGATAGGCAGGGAAAGGTGATTGCCTGGAATCGCGCCATCGAGGAAATGACAGGGGTCAGGGCTTATGACATGCTGGGAAAGGGCGATTACGAGTACGCCCTGCCGTTTTATGCCGTGCGCAGGCCCATCTTGATCGATCTGGTGCTGAAACCGGACAGGAAAATTGAGCAGAGTTATTATTCTATCCTCAATAAACAGAAGGACCTCCTTATCGTGGAGACGTGGGTTCCGTATTTGAAAAACAAAAGGGCCTTTCTCTGGGCAAAGGCAAGCCCTCTTTACGACAGCAGGGGAGACATCGTGGGCGCCATCGAGTCGATCCGGGACATCACCGAACGCAAACAGGCAGAAGAGGTGCTGGGGAAAAGGGAGATGGAGCTTGAGGCCAAGACCCATGAACTTGAAGACCTGAACGCGGCCCTGAGGGTTTTGCTGAAACAGCGCGAAGAAGACAGAAACGAATTTGAACAGAAGGTGCTCTCGAACGTCAAAGTTCTGATTCTGCCGCATATAGAGAAATTGAAAAATCATATGGATATCACTACTGTCCGGAATAATCCGTGAATAAGTTCAACTGGTTACTGTTTTTAT
>CAZIQY010000131.1:0-1104 GCA_964541605.1 uncultured Syntrophaceae bacterium
GCCGTTTTCCCGCCGCGTTTGACGCCTTTGCAGGCGAAAAGTGCCGATAATACAACGCAGACAAAAATTCTTATTATTTTGAAGCGCAATCCCGTCTGCAAACAGTTCCCCTCTGGTCAAGAATTCCCAGCAAACATCAGTTCGAAACGATGAAACGATCGCTCCATTATCATCCCTGCAGATTTGCATGTCTTCCGACCTTTTGTGCAATAAAACGATTTTACATGACTGAATCAAATGATTTTTCTGCCGGGTTGATACAGGTGCAGCCTAAGCCGGGCACAATTCTCATTCCCGGTTCAGGGGGATACTTGACGGTCGGCCGAAGTTCAACGCCATTAGACGCAAACAAACAAGAGAAATCGGTACTTGACTCCAAGACATCATCATATTAAAAATCGGAAAATGGATATAAAATCCTTCGAATGCCAGGTCCATGCCCACAAAACTTTTGATTTGCTCTTCAAATAATGGTATTTTAAATCTGTTCATCCTCATACCAAATTTAGAGATCTGTCGGCTTATTTTGACAGGTAATGTTTCGCGGAGACTCCTCGGACACCGCGCCTTTGCTTTTGGGGAACCAAGAGAATGGGTTTTCGCGCGGGTTGCGCTGTTTTTTCATTTTCATTAAATATTCGTTACCCTTGTTACAAATAAATCCATCGGTACAGGCGCAGCTATCGAATAAATTTGTATGGATGCAATCATGACAAGCATATATTCGAATGATCATAGTTGGAGGAATCCGCCATGCATGCGCACATTTCAAAACCATCAACCGGGACCGGCCTTGCGGTTTTTTACAGCCTGCTGATCCTGTTCACCCCGTTTCATTCCGCCCTGTCCCAGAGACAGATCGCCAGGATACCGATAGGCCCGAGCATCACCTCGGTACAGGATGAAAAAGGCAACGCCTTGAACGCGATCACGCTCAGGCAAGGCGACTCGCCCATTAAAATCGTCATCAACGGGAAAAACCTTAAAACGGTCTCCGCCGCCCAGCTTTTTAAGAACCAGGGAGTCGGACAGGGCGATGTGGGCGTTGGCATTGTCGAGTCCCTGGCCGAGAAACTCACACTCTCGCTCCAGATGAAGACGGAA
>CAZIQY010000131.1:1114-5982 GCA_964541605.1 uncultured Syntrophaceae bacterium
GGAAAAAGTTACGGGAAAGGATTTTCATCTCATTCTCCTGGATGCGAAAGGGACCAAGTTAGTGGAGGCCGAAAACATCCCAGTCGAACTCAAGACCGCCACAAAAATCCAGGCTGCAACGCCTACACAAAAAACCGGCGCGGTTCAGACACAAACGGTTCAACCGGCTGCTCAGAAGCCGCTCACTCCGGCCGCGGACAGTCCGCAACCGGTACGGGCACATCCAAGACACAACCGGTGAAACCCGCAGCCTCCAAAACTCCCGCCTCGGTGACCCCGGCCAAGCCCGCAGTTTCAGCCATTCCCCAGATCGCGCCTCTGGCTTCGGCAGCGAAAACAGGGCCGATGCGATGGAGCCCGGTCTCTCAGCGGCAGAGAACGGAAGACGACATTAAACCGCCTTTCCTAGGCGGGGTACAGGACCCCAAAATAAAGGTTAAAAATGTTGTTTTCAAACCCGCCGTCGAAATCAACAAGCGGCCTGCCCTCACTTTCAAACCCTTCGAGATACTGGACCCGTCTAAAAAGAAATCCAGGCCGGTATCCCCGGACACGACATTCAATCTGCCCAACGGAGAGTCCATCAAGGCGAAGGAGTACTACTCGGAGCTCAACCGGCTGGAGAAAGAATTCAACCCTCTGGGCTATTCGCTTGATGTCCGCAGACAATCCGATACAACCTATGCACTCGCCCGTGCGACCAAATCCACCGCAGGATTCGAGACCGGACCCGGAATGACTATCAGATCCCTGAAACAGGCTCATGATCCCAAAGCCATTGAAAAGCTTTTTTCCGAAAAACGGCTGAACAGCAAAAAAGCGCTGTTGGTTCCGATGAAAACATCAACCGGACAGAAGCCTTCAGGCACCGGATCCGCCTCGGGCCAGATGCAAAGATCGCAGACGGCGATGGTTCCCAAGGAAATGCAAACCCAGAAGGAAACATCCGCTCCCCAGCCCAATCCCTACGCCAAAACAGTCAGTGCGGATTTTCTGGAATTCGGCGAAAAAGATCTCTTCGCCGCATCCCTCGAGGGGTCTATGGGAATCAAGGCGGATCCGGACATCACAGAAGTCATGAATGAAGCTGAGCTGTGGGGTTACATCTTCGGTGAAGGATTTAAGATCGCCGGCATCGGCATCACGACACGTGCGTCTTATCGAAACGGCATGCTTCAATTCCTGTTCGTCGGATCCATTGGGAAAAATACAGTCACAGAGTCGGTCTCGGCAAAAAGCGTTCCGGATAAAAAGCCCGAGGAAATGTCTCCCTTGCCGGAAATCGACAGCGGATGGAAGCCGTTCCGGGCGGTCGATTTTGAACCCCTCTCCGTCAGCACCTCTTTCATGGCCGGTCCCATACCCATCAGTGTCAGAGCCGGGGTCAGCATCGCCGCAGGCATCAACTATTCGCTTTATACTTCACCCGTACTCAACATCAATCATTTCACGCCCTGGGTCAGATCAGATGCGTACTGCCAGGGCGGGATCGACCTTGTCATCACTGGGGCGGGCGTCCGGTGCAATCTGACTTTGATCGATGCTTACCTGACCATGCAGGCGGTTGTGAACAGGATGAAAGAATGGGTTACTGTGAATTATATAATGACCCGAGATTATGTAGCCTGTGCCGGCAGCCTGGGGGTGTATTTCTACATCTACGTTCCGGCATTCGCCTGGCCTCCCTGGGACAAGAAAGAATTTATGACCAACCTCGTGGAGTGGAGAGGCTGGCATTCGGATGACGATAAAAAGATCATTGTCATGCAGGAGGATCAGCACAAACTCTTTCAGTGAAAGGACCGGAGGAATCCAGCCGCCTCCAGCCGGGGAATTTCCGATTGAAGAACCATGCCGGATTATATCATGCCTGTATCTTTTGGGCCGCATGCATCCATCTGACGCCGGCCTTTCTACAGGGCACAGCTGCGGCCGGATTCCTTGAATGGAGTTTGTCTGCCGGGCAGACTTATGAATACCTGCTCGAGTATCACAGCATCTCCGATACCGATTTCCAGGCGCTGTTCGAAGAACCTGCGGATTCCTCAGGAGAAGACGGGGGAATGACACAAAGCGGCATGATCGAATCCCACGCCACTTCTGTGCGCGGATTATGGACCATGACCGTCATTGAAAATGCAGGCGGCCGGATCATCCTCTCTCACGCTCTCGCAGAATCTTTCGTGAGCCTGGAGCTGAACGGATCCGAGGCGCAGGACCTGGCCCTTCAGACCGCAGCGGACCTCGGTTTGGCGTTCCTGACGGAGATGAATGCGCAGGGTAGGATTCTCCGTGTTTACTTGGATCCGAACACGAGTGATCTCGCCCGCCATTATGCCAGGACACTGCTGGCCAAGTCCCAGTTCGTGCCGCCTTCAGAACCAGTGACCGGTGACGGCTCCTGGGAATCAGAGGAGGAGGATCTGAACGGCACTTACAAAGCTCTTTACGAACCCCTGTCCCCTCTTTTCCTGATCCATGGAAAAGAATTGCATTCAGATCAGAAAGCCTTCCGGAAATCCAGGTTAAAATATTTTTCCGGCACGACGAATCCGGGTTCAGGCCGGAAAGCACTTCAGGCGACGATCAAGCCTGAAGGATGCCTGAAAGCCGTATTCAATATCCGCGGCGGTTTTCTCGAGTCGATCGAGGGGCTGGAGAAAGAGCAGATCTTCATAGCCGGTAAAAAAGTCAGCGATGTGGAAAGCCGCTTCCTTTTACACCTGGCGAGAAGGGACTCGGTCGGTCCGGAGGATCTGGACAGCAAGAGGAAGGATTTTGAAGACCGGAAGAAGAACGTGAATCCGATTGTTCTTTCCGAGCCCGTTTCGGAGGAAAAGGCAGAGCGCGCCATTCAGCGCAGCGCCCTTGGAGAGGAGACGCTGGAATCGCTTTTCGCAGAGCTTGAAAAGGCTGAAGCGGCCGGGGAAGAGCGGAACACCGACCTTTATCTCAAGTTCAACCCGAGTTCGACAGCAATAGGCATTTTTTAGCGAATTATTTTTTATAAACTCAATATTTTCAACAAAAATGTTTCCAAAATTCTCAAAAAGCATAGGCACACGAACACATAGAAATATCTTGACATTGATAATTATAATGCCTAAATTATAGGCATGTATATCAGAACAATTTCCCGCAAAAACAAAGACGGCTCCAAGGTCACTTACGTGCAATTGGCTCATAATATCCACGATTCAGACAAGGGATTTGCCGTTGCCAAAGTCCTCTACAATTTCGGCAGGGTCGAGGATCTCGATCTTTTACAATTACAGCGTCTTGTTAAAAGCATCACCCGTTTCTTAGATCCAGAAAAAGCGCTGAAAGTCCAGACCAGCCTTGAACTCAGTGATAAGACCGGCGTCAATTGGAAAAGCTGCCGTTCATACGGAGGTATCTTTCTTCTGGATGCACTCTGGGAGAAGCTGGGATTCCGGAAAATCATCCAGGACCGGGTGAAGAAAAAAGCGTTCAAGACACCCATGAACCAAGCTGTATTCGCCATGGTGGCCAACCGCTGTCTTGCACCAAAGAGCAAACTGGCAGTCAGCGATTGGGTGGAAAACGATGTCCATATCCCTGGTTTATCCAGCATCGATGTACAGGTTCTATACCGAGCCATGGATTTTCTCCTGGAGTTCCAGTCAGAGCTTGAACAGGAGATATACTGGGCAGTTGCAGACCTCATGAACCTCGAGGTTGATCTTTTGTTCTTCGACACGACCAGCACCTATTTTGAGACTGAGAAAGAGACAAATCTCAAAAGCCGCGGATATTCAAAGGACAAAAGAAAAGACCTGCCGCAGGTGGTCATCGGCCTTGCCGTGACCCGGGAGGGGATACCGGTCAGGCATTGGGTTTTCCCCGGCAATACTGCGGACATGAACACCATTGAAACAGTCAAGAAGGATTTATCCGGCTGGAAACTCAACCGCTGCGTGATCGTGCACGATGCAGGAATGAGTTCGGAGGAAAACCTGCAGTACCTGCAGCGGGGAGGCGGACATTACATCGTCGGAAGAAAACTTAAAACCTCCGAAGAGGATGTACTTTCCGCCCTTTCCCACAGAGGTCCCTATACCCAGATCAGGGAAAACCTGTTCGCCAAGGATGTTACTGCCGGATCAGGTGAAAAACGCAAACGCCTGGTTCTGGTCAAGAATACTGATGAAGAAAAAAGAGCCAGAGAAGTCCGAAGCCAGATCGCTGATGAAATCGAAAAACGACTTGCCAGGCTGAACAGCAGGCGTGGAAAAACCCATACCAAGGCTGTCTGTGAAATCAAGAGCCATCCGGTTTACGGGAAATATGTCAAAGAACTCGAAGATGGCCGGCTTTCGCTGGACAAGGGTCAACTTTCCAGAGACAGCCGGTATGACGGGAAATTCCTGGTCGAAACCAGCGATGATTCCCTATCGCTTGAAGATATCGTTCTCGGCTACAAACAGCTCAACGATGTCGAGGATGCTTTCCGTACACTCAAGACGACGCTGGAGCTCAGGCCTAATTACCATTCCAAGGATGATCGTATCAGATGCCATATCTTCCTATGCTTCCTCGCTCTGGTGATGGCCCGTATTGTTGAAAACAAGACCAAGAAAACCTGGTCCCTTGTTCGCCGTGAGATGGCCAGGATGTTTTATGGTGAATTCATTCATGAGAACAAGACCATAGCTCAGCTGACAGACCTGACACCGGAACAGAAATCCATCTTGGCTTCTTTGGATATAAAAGAGCCTTCAACTATCGTAGACATACAGTAAGACGGATTTTATAGTAACACGACTCCACTTTTAAAATTGCAGGTATGTTTATTATTATCAAATTATTGTCTCTGGTTTTTTATACCTATCGCTGTCGAACTCGGG
>CAZIQY010000132.1:0-5834 GCA_964541605.1 uncultured Syntrophaceae bacterium
CGAGAGAACCTCTCCCTGGACGGAAAGAAAGCCCTGCGGACGCTGCTGAAGGCCAATAAGCGGCTGCAGACAGCCTACCTGCTCAAGGAGTCCTTCGGACAACTCTGGGACTACCGCAGTGTTGCCTGGGCCCGGAAGTTTTTCGAGAACTGGCGTGAATCCCTCAAGGGGCAGAAACTGGAGCCCTTCGATAAGTTCGCCAAGATGATCGACAGCCACTGGGAGGGAATCGCAGCTTACTGCCTCCCCGAGAACAAGGTCTCCTTGGGTTTTGTCGAGGGCCTCAATAATAAGATCCGTGTAATTCAACGGCGCGCCTATGGATTACGGGATGAAGAATATCTCCGCCTCAAAATCCTCACTTGCATGCTGCCGGAGATATAAACCATGTCAATTTACCCACTCACTTGGGAGATGATCCGCAAAAAAGTTGTAGGTGCAATCCGTTATGGTGACGTAGACCACCTGCGGAGATTGTTTCGGACTTTGCTCACGTCGCACGATCTGCTTGTAGAACAGGTCCAGCACTTTGTAGTCATATTGGGTCCAGAGGGATTCCAAACAAGAGAGCACCAGCGTGACAGCCATAACTGCCACTGCAGTAGCGAAACCGACGAACCGAAGATGCCTACTGTTTCTGAATACTGAATTCATACTGTTTTATAAGGATGGATTTCCCTGAAAAGATTTGAAGCTTCCTTGCGAAATCGTCACCCTCCGCCACATCTCCTGCACCGCGTACGCTGCCTGCAATGGCGAAGGGCTTTTCCGATTTCTGGGTAAGATCGATCTCCCCCTTTTTGAGTAAATCCTTTTCCAAGGATAACCAACGATCATAGGGCATCTTGGCGTTGACCAGGGATAAGATTTCCTTTACCTCCTTGGGGCTGCAGATCACGGTGAAAGTTTCCACGGGGCTCTGGCCGTGAACCTGATAGAATTCCTGCACTGAGGGTAGCACGAGGGATGAACCCTGGATCCGATGTTCCACCATGTTGAGTAGTGTCACGGTTTTATTATCTCTATGCACCACATATATGTAAGAGCTTTCTTCCGGGTGAACATAGATCCTGAGGAGGTCCTCTTTTTTGAAACACCCTTTGGATTCTGCCCTCATGTCCTGGTTTCCCGATTTGACAAGTATTCCGATCTTAGCACGAATGATTTTTTCCTGGGCGAAGCTGCCTAATGTCCCGGCCATCACCAGAAATAAAGTTAGGAAGGCCCCAATTAAGAATTTGATAAACAGTCTCATATACGCTCCTTCGTTAATAAATAACCCCAAAATACCATTGCTGTCCGGGATACGGCGTTTTGAATCTCCGTAACTGTTTATAACAGAACAAGAAACAAGCGGTTTATGCGTGTACTCGATTTGAAATTGACTTGGCATTCAGGGCATATTCCCTTTCTGGCAAAGGAGGGAAGAACCCATGCATGTCGGCAAACTCGTTTTTTCTCAAGTCATGGACCTCGTGCCTGTCCGTACCTTTCGGCAGTGCGTGGCACGGTACCAAGGCGACTTCAAGGTAAAGAGTTTCTCTTGTCTCGATCAGTATCTCTGCATGGCGTTCGCACAGCTCACATACCGGGAAAGTCTGCGAGACATCGAAACGTGCCTCCGCTCCCAGCAGCAGAAGCTATACCACATGGGTATTCGCGGCAATGTATCGCGCTCGACGATCGCCGATGCCAACGAGCAGAGAGACTGGCGCATTTACGCCGATTTGGCTCATGCCCTGATTGCCATAGCCCGCAGGATGTACAGCAGCGAACGATTTGCCGTAGAGTTGGAGCAAACCGTCTATGCTCTCGATGCGACCACGATCGATTTGTGCCTCTCCGTGTTTCCCTGGGCCCACTTCCGGCAAACGAAAAGCGCGATCAAGCTGCATACGCTTCTGGATCTCCGCGGCAGCATCCCGACGTTCATTCACATCTCCGACGGAAAGTTCCACGAAGTCAACACCCTCGACTTCATTCCCTGGGAGCCCGGCGCCTTCTACGTCATGGATCGGGGATACCTGGATTTTGCCAGACTCTACGCCCTGTCCCAGACGGCGGCCTTCTTCCTGATCCGCGCCAAATCAAATCTGAAGTGCCGCAGGGTGTATTCCCATCCGGTAGACCGCTCAACCGGACTGATCTGCGATCAGTCAGTGATGCTCACGGGATTCTATCAGGCCAAGGATTATCCCGACAAGATCCGCCGTGTAAAATACTACGACACCGGAACCTACCAAACGTTCGTGTTCCTCACCAACAACTTCACGCTGCCGCCACTGACCATTGCGCAACTGTACCGCTGCCGCTGGCAGGTCGAGCTCTTCTTCAAATGGATCAAGCAGAACCTCCGCATCAAGAGCTTTTATGGAACCTCAGAAAATGCCGTCAAGACGCAAATCTGGATCGCCATCTCCGTGTATGTGCTCGTCGCTATCTTGAAGAAAAAGCTCCGTCTGCCGACAAGTCTCTACACAATTTTACAGGCACTCAGTGTCTCTGCTTTCGAAAGAACTCCCCTATATCAGCTACTTACAAATTACACACATAGATGCGAAAATGTTACAATGCGTAACCAATTAAATTTATTTGACGAAACACCCGGACACTAATGTGAACCGATGATTATTCTATTGTCGCTTGGACGCACCAAGTTTTCATTAACCCGGGTATGGATATTCAAATCCAGTATTTTTGCCATGATGCCTATGATATCGCTCAATGAGGTTCCCTTGCCGCTGCAAACGTTATAGATTTCTCCGGATGTTCCCTTTTTCAGCAGCAGATCATAGGCCGCCACCACATCTCTCACATCGGTAAAATCTCTGATAATCGACGTGTCTCCTGTAATCAATTCACCTTGCTTTGCTCCACTTTGCTTGATATTGGCGAGCTGTCTTGCGAACGATGAGATGACGAAGATGTCTTTCTGGAATGGTCCGATATGATTGAAGGACCGGGTCATGACTATATCAAGGCCATAACCCTTGACATAAACTTTGGATATCATCTCCTGGGAAACCCTGGCCACTGCATAGGGACTGACAGGTCTCGGTGTGTGCGTTTCGGTCAACGGCAGTGTGTCTTCATCGACATTGCCGTATTCTTCCGAAGATCCGATCGATAGTATTCGTGCGGGCAGCCCCAATTTTCTGACACCCTCAAGCAGGTTTAAAAAAATGTTCATGTTGTTTCGAAAACTCAGGATGGGTTCTCTCCAACTGAAAGCGACACTGCTGTACGATGCGAGATGGACTATATAATCCGGTTGAAAATTGAAGAGGATTCTTTCAACATGATTTTGGTCAAGCAGATCAATTTTTTCGAAATCTACGTGGACGTTCTTATAGGAATCTTGCGGGAAATCAGGTTTTTGTACGTCCAATCCCTTGATAGAGGCGTACGTTTCAGTATGATCAAGATACTCCAGAAAATGACGGCTGACAAATCCGGCATAGCCGGTAATCAAGTATTTTTTCATAGTTCGATTCACACGAAAAGTCAAAACGCCAACATCCTTTAATGCCTCTCTGCGTAATGATACTTCTTTCCCTTGATGATCAGAAGGGTCGTATTTTCAGGTAATCATCGACAGCGTATAGGTTTCCTTCCCTATTTCCCGTTTTATCGACCTTTCAGCGGGGATGACGATAGAGATCGTCATGGTCGAGAAGGCGCAGGAGGCGTAGCGGCGCCACCCAGTCCGGGTTTCCCGCCGGCAGCATTTTCTCCGGATCGAAGGAGAGGCGGTATCGCTGGTCCACACGGACAGCCCACGCCGTCGGATCATTGACGATGCGCTCCAGGTGCAGGCCGGGATGGAGGGGATTTCCTTCAAGAAGACCCAGGGTCCTGGCAATCTTCTTCATGATCTTCGGTTGACGGCGAAAGCGTTCCGCATCCTCGATGAACTTCTCAGTCGGGATCAGTTTCGACATGGACCATCTCATCCGTCATCCAGGCCGGCATCGCCGCTGCGCCGCTTTCCCTGGCTTCCTTCAGTTTCGCGAGTCCCTGCTCATTCAAATGAACAGCCGGGTAAACGGCCACGGGCTGGAGGATGAAGGCTCCTCCGTCAGCGACGGACAGATCCATGCACGTACCCGCAACGAGCCCCAATTGCCTTCTAAGGGAGGCGGGAAGGTTGATGCTTCCTCTTTTGTCCACCGTGATCAACATGTGTCCACTTCCTTTTTTGAATTCCGCAGGGCTGATTCCCCGCGGATTGCTACGAAATAATGGGGCGGAACATGCCCCGGTTTCACACCATTGAGTGCCTTATACCGCATATACGTCATTATGTCAATATGTCAGAATAGGAGAGCTTTGAATTTCTACCTTATGTTGTCACCTCGGCGAAAGCCGAGGTCCAGAAGGTCTTGAAAAGACAGGATACCGGCTGGAGTTTACCCCGTACTTGATACAAGCAAGATCTCATTTAGAGACATTTTTCTCACATTTTCTTTTCCCCCCAGAAATCTCTGAAACCAGCGACACGCTCCCGCTGTTCGGGAGCAAAGAGGAACGGTTCCACATCCCGGGCCAGAAAATTCAGGTTCAGTTCCCCGAGCCGCTCATCAAAGCGTCGGAGAAATTCCGCCCGACCCAGTCCGACCGTCCTTTCTATATACTCAAAATCAGGGGCGGCAAAGCCGGTCAGAAAAGAAACATCGAAGATATCCCGTCCCTTTTCCCGCTTTCGATACAGAATGGTCATCATCTTCTGGGCCAAGAGTATCGCGTCCGGTGCCGCCAGGATCTGACGGTAGATACTGAATTTGTTCAGGAAAACTTTTTTCGGATTGTACAGCTTCTCCTTCGCCTCGCTGTCGATGCGGATGAGAATCTTCCGCTCCGCGTCCGGGCTCAGCCCCGCTTCGTGAAGGATCTTCGGAAAACGGATATAGCAATGCCAAGCGCCTTTTTCAACGACCCGGTATTCAATCAGGAAGCCCTTATACTCTACGTCCCGGCAGGCCATCTTCAACAGCTCTTCGAACTGGGAGAAAGAGAGGCCAAAATTATCAAAATCCAGATCCTCCGAAAAACGATCGCTGTCATGGAAAATGCGAATCGCCGTGCCGCCGATGAAACTCAACTCCGCCGCCGCCGAATTTTTGAACAGCGAATCCAACAATTCATACTGGAGATACTCCACCAGCATTCCCCGGGGATTTCTCTGCTGCAAAGGGGAAGGGAAGTATCCGGAAATCTGCTCTACGGTAAGCATCGCCCCGCCCACTTTTCCATCTTCTTCACACCGAAAACCTTAAGATATTTAATGAATTTATCTTTTTTGAGGGTCTTTTTCATCTCCTCTTCATTCAGGCGGACACTATCGAAATCATCCTCCGTGTTGATCCGGGCCAGGTTGAGATAAAAGTAATCTAGCAGCGCCTTTTCCGGCTCCGCCAGGAGGTATGGGCCGTGCTCTGTCTTCTTCTCCACGTAACCCCAGAAAAGGTCGCTCTTCACGTGCCGGTAGATGAAGCGGCCCCAGACATTCTCGAAGGTCCGGGTGATCCTGGCGGTGACACTGGTATAGGCGTATACAATCTCCGGGATGAAGCCGTACCAGGCCAGGGCGCTTTCGAGGCTCAGATAACTGGGCTGGCAAAGCAGAAAAGCGACGTCCTCGCCCCGTAGCTTTTCCATCTCCCGGCGGAAGGCGTAGAGCCCGTTTTTCAGGCGGATCAGATACCCCTTTTTCGCCCAGAAGCTAAGCTGGTAGTCGAGGACCTCATACCCCGACAACGCAAGGTCGGTACGGGAGAACACAGGACTTTTGACGGCGTTGGCCAGTTCATTGTATTTCATTAACTTATTATAAA
>CAZIQY010000133.1:0-5812 GCA_964541605.1 uncultured Syntrophaceae bacterium
TTTCATCTCCCCTGCTCCTTCGCTGTCATATCTGAAATTGTGCCCGGATTTGTGCCCATGGTTTCCGTTTGGCGGGTTTCTTCGATTTCCTTCAGGTGGGTGTTAAGACGTTCCGCTGCTTGCTTCAAATCTTCTTCGTTTGTGATGTTATACCTCTGGAAAATGCTTCGGGTCTTATGTCCGCTGATCCGCATTGCAACGGTCTCCGACACACCGGACCGCACAAGATTCCGGACACCGGATCGTCTCAAGTCATGGAAGACCTTTCCCGATAGTTTGGCCTTCTTACAGGCTGTCTGCCATGCGGCCTGAAAATTCTTAATCGATTGCGCTTCAATGTTGCCCTTGGGTGAAACAGATTCCCGAAAGAAAACATACTCGCATGCAGGGTATTTTCTCTCTCTCAAAATCATCCGATCCCGGAGACAATCATACAGTTCTCCAGTTAGAAAGATAATCCTGGGCTTATTGTTTTTTGTGTCCCCAGCATGTAAAGTGATTTTTCGTTCAAATATATTGACCTGATCCCATCGGAGATTAAGAACTTCCCGCTTACGCATCCCGGTTAAATATCCCATCGTGAGCACAGGCTTCAGATAATCGGGCAATGCGTCCTTTAGGCGTTTGTATTCGTCATGCTCAAAGAATACTTCCCGTGGGTCCGCTTCCTTCAGCTTGGGGATGAACGGCGGGTTTATTACTTTCCGGGGTGTCTGTCGTGTTCCAAGTGACATCATTCGCCGTAATGCCGACAATTCACGATTAATGGTTCCATTACAGGCCCCCGCCTGCTTACGCTTCAGAATGTAACGGTCAACCTGATTTGTGGTGATGTTGATCACCTTTATACTCTTGAAGAAATCTTCCAAGTGCTTAATACTCAGTTCTGCCCGATCTAAAGACCGCTTTGCATTTAGCTTGTAATCGTTAATCAAGTCCTTCTTGAGATCATCAAAGGTAACCTTCTCAATCTTGAGTCCTTGAAAATTCCCTTCGACAACCTGTCCTTCCCGTCTCTGTAAGAATTTCTTTGCTTCCGTTTCCTTCTCGGTTTTGGCACTCTCCCGGTAAGGCTTGCCATCCCGGTAGTATTTAACCCACCATGTATGGCCTCTCAGATAGATCATGCCCATGACATTAAACCTCCTTTCTCGTTTTTTTTCTCATCTGGGGTTTGAGATCGTCCACCTTCAATTCCAGATAAGCCAAAGCCAAATGCAGGAATGAAGAAATCTGACGTTCTCCCCTTTCCCACCTAGAAACAGATATTGGAATGACACCCAAAGCCCGTGCCAATTGGCCTTGGCTCCATCCGTTTTTCTGTCTCCACTCCCTGAGTTCCCCGCTTGTCATGGCTAATCTATATTCCATTGGATTATACTTGTCAAGTCATTTTTTTATGAGGTTATTTGTATCTTGCTACTTTCAATCCATTCGTCCATATCCCGGATGTCAAGCAACTTGCGCCTTCCATCTTTAACGAATGATATCTTCCCGGCCCAGAGCATTTCACGAACAGCCCAAACAGAACGGCCAAGATAAACGGCAGCCTCATTGACCGAATATAGTCGTTTCGATATACCCCGCACCGGATTATCTATCCGTTGTCGTTTTGCAAGTTCATGATTCGACATTAAAATAATTCTGCCTGTGCCCGTGTTGTGCCCGAAAATAAAGAACCTTGCTCCTCCATCGTCTCAGTTCTAACTCTTAACAAATCAAAGCACCGGAGAAGTATGTACACCCTGCCTCCTGTGACATCCTGAGACGCCAGACAGCCGGAAGGAAACGATAAAGAAGGCTGTCTATTTATTGGGTCCCCCGTTGGGGATGCGGAAGCTCTGGGGGCGATCCCTTTTCGATGGTGTTCCGGTCCCATCATGAACATACTCCATGACAGGGAGTCGTCTCCTTGCCCCATAGTGCATCTTCAATGTGTTTAATCCTATCTTCCATTGTTCCTTCATACTTCCTCCCTTTGACTGTATGACCGGCGCTCGACAATGATCCTTTCTATCTTCACAAGCCGGTCTTCGATTTCATTAAACTCCCGCCACTTAGTTACAAAGTTTAAAATGTCCACGCTTGCCCTTCGCTTTATATTCTCATCCCTGCTTTCGAAAAGTGAGACCAATTCCGTCACGGCTTTAGTTGCAGCGTTCTTCAGGGTTTCCATTGCCTCTGGCTTTCCTCAATTCCTGGGCGAATGCAGGACTTTTCAGATATTCATAAAATGTTGTTGCCGTGATCCCTGCATCCCTGCATCCCTGCTCGATGGTATGGGCGTTGACGATATAGGGAATCAAGCGCCTCTGCTTCACCGGCAATTGACCGCTTATAACCGAATCTGACTTATTTGCCTGTTGCATCATCTTCTCCTTTGGGATCTTTTTTTAACTCATCACATTGCCATCCCACTCGCTTAAGCAAACGATCCACCGCCTCTTGAAGCTCCGGTGATAATTGGCCGGGGTATGGTTGCTCTCCCAGGGCATTTTCAATGCGTTCTATGCGTTTCAGTAGATTACTCATTTTGTCACCTTTCGTTCTCATTTAAATTTTACCTTGACCGGGTAGGCCCTGGGCTTGGGGGGTATACTCCCCTGCAATCACCGTTAATTGACCCTGATGAACCCGATTTTTAAAAGAGCCTTTCTTCAAGAAACAATCTACCCATCCTGTTCTTTGATACGTTTAATCATCTCCACTATCAGGTGAACGTTTTCCGTTGACTGATCCTTGAGCAGTCTCATTTTGTCCGTTGCAATTCCCGCTGCTACGGTGCGTTGATATGCGTTGATCTTTTCAATATCCTGATCGCTAATTGAAAATAGCATCCTTTTGGCTAAGTCCTCGAACCAATCAACCAACTCACGTTTCTTTGCAGCAATCTCTAAAGAGGCGTCCGTTGTCGTCGCGCATTTCTTCACGGTCTTTTCATCTCTGCCGATTTCCTTGGCTATGGCATGATAAGTTTTCCCCATTGCCACAAGCATCTTCACTTTTTCCTGCTCATCTACCGTCAATCCGGGTTTCTTGGACATGCTTACATCCCTCCTCTAATCCGTGCTTATACGGTTAAAAAAATGTGCGTTACTTTGCTCTGAAGGTATTGACCAGTCTCGGGGAAGTTATGTTACTGGAAACGCTTCCCAGAGGCCCACCAGAGCATTAAAATTGATTTCTGAAGCTTGCCTCTTTCACTTTTTCAGCCCCTTGTAAGGCATGAAGGCATGAAGGGGGCACGCCGGAAGTAGACAATCAACCTTTCCATCGGAAAAGTAGCCCATGCAGTCATAGCACTTCGCCGTGATCGCCTGGCCCCTTTGCAACGGTTTTCCCTGAAGGTGGCGGATCAGTTCCTTCCGACCTCTGGCTTTCATGCCGTGCTTTTCGATTTCTTTAATCAACCATTCCATGCCTCGATGATCCAAACTGCCTTCTACCTCCATCCTTTCTCCTCCCTGTTTTTTTGAGTGTCACCAAAAATGTCACCACCTTAATGGTGACAACTTATCACCATGATATTACTTGATAATAATGCCACTGTCACCAATTTCTATAAGGGGTAGGGTATTAATATCAAAAAATAACACCCTCTCTATTGATATTTTGGTGACAATCGGTTGTTTTCATAATTAACACCTATACTTAATGTGTCACCACTATGTTGGTGACAAAAATGGTGACGGTTTATGTCGTGACCCACATTTTTTTTGACTTATCCCAAATGATTTCATTCGCTTTCTGAAGATTTTTAAGAGCGCTATCATAAACCCACAATCCAGTCCGGTTAGCATGAACCGCTCGCCGCAAATCCCGGTCATTTTTCCCACCTTCTCCAATGCTCCGTCTGATTCGCTCCTCTACTTTCGCCATATTAGAATCGGCATCAATGGGGTCATGCAGCCGTCTGACGCGATACTGCCAATCGCAAAGAGTGATGACTTTGACGATAATTTCTTCATCAATGAATTTTTTTAGGTCATTTACAGCAAGAAGCATCATGAGACGCATTGCGTAAGCATCAAGCCTTTTAGTGTGCACACTCTGAGGAAGGGCCAAATACCAATCAGTGTAAAGGCTTCGTGCCTCATCACTGATCCCAAGTTCAAGTCTTTGACCTACATGGGTAAGAACTTCTCCAAGCCGATTCATTAGCCATCGACGATCAGGAGAACTGATCCGTTCGGGGAATGCGTTCTTGCGTTGACCGGACCCGGCAACCAGAAATAACCTATTTGTAAAGCCGATAGCAGTGAAACTATTGTCCCAGGTCCGTTCATAGGTGTCAGTTGTGCTTGCCGCTAAAATACTCAGATGGGCGTTTGGTAGGTTAATGGTGTGGGTTTTTGTGCAAGACTCGTAACGGGTTGTTTCAAAAAGGGATGTTGTGCAGGGCAACAGAACTGAACCGTCAATCTTGCTTTTGGAAACGAAGCTTTTGAACTCATCGAATACGATCAGAACATTCGCCGATTTCTCCAACACTCTTTGCAATCCTTCTGCCGATCCGAGGCCATAACAGACGGGAAAGTCGGGCACCGCTTCCCGGAAGAAATCAACCGTCTTTGAGATTGCTGTTGATTTCCGATCATCGGCGCTTTCCCCCAGTATGAGTGTGTAGAGGCGAGGCTCCACAGGCAATTCCGATTTCAATATCAGGCGTCCTGCTAAAATGTTTCCGAGACAAGTCAGGAAGGCCATGAAGAAAAACTGTTTTGGCGGTTCAAGATGCTCACCGTAAACCGTAGCAAAGTCGCCTGCCGCGCCGGTTATAATGGAAGGGAAGGTTAGGGTGTCAGTATTCGGGGTGTCAGGTTTTGATGATGCCTCGTGAGTTGTTTCTTTTTCGAACATGAAAGGCTTCAAGTGGTCGGCACAGAGTTCAAGCTCTTTGGCTAAGTCAAATGACATGATTAACCTCTTTGAAAAGTTTAAGACGGTCTGCATCTGATCCTGATTGCAGAATATCAAGACGCCACTCGATAAGGTGAAGCTCGCTCATGTATCGGGCATATTCCCAGGCTAAAGATTCTTTCAGGTTGGGATTTTTCTTCACCGCAAAATGTAATTGATGACGGTAAATCGATTTATCGGCAAGCTCAAAATAGTAGGACCGGCACCAGAGATTAAAAGCCTTCAGCAGTTCTTGTTTTCTGGCAATTTGCGGGTTCGGTTTGTGCAGCATTCCTGGTCGAACACCCAGATGAACACAGGCATCTTTGAAGGATATGCCGTGCAACTCCATGACTAGGGAAAAGACATCGCCGTATTTTCCACAGCCGTAGCATCGAAAAGTCTGTTTTTTAGGATTGATTTGAAAAGATGGGTTTTTGTCTTCGTGGAAGGGACAGCATGCCCACAGGGTGTGGCCTCGCTGCTTCAGAGCGATCCCTTCACGGTCTGCTACCTGTACAATGTCAGGCTTTTCCCAATCACGATTACCGGGAAGGGCGCTATCTTGCAAAGTTTCCCCCCTGCCGCACGTTGTGGATTGCCGATCTCACGCTTTTGAGATTCTTGCAGTAATCCAAAATCGGGACAGGGACGTTTTTGTAAAACAAGCCTATGGAATCGCGTATGTCCTCATCGAAGGCAAACACGACCCGGTGATCTTGTTCCCGTATCATGGGGCGGGGGGTTAGGTTTTGGGTAAGCTGGATAAAGGCGACTAAATCAGGCGATTCCAATACTGCAACTTTTTTCTTCTCTTTCAATTCCTTTCTCCTCCTTGGGTGGAGGCCGTTAATTCTCCTGGAGTTTCCTGAGTTTTCGACAGCACTATTGCTTTTATCGGCATTTCCGCCCT
>CAZIQY010000134.1:0-5472 GCA_964541605.1 uncultured Syntrophaceae bacterium
TGTCGTGAATCAAGATCATTTTACGTAACCGTATTTTTGAAATATGGTACTAAGTGACCTGACGGATCAGCAGATTGAGGAATGGCCAAAGGTGATGGACGGGATAACACCGCAAAACGAACGCTCCCTCGATCATCGATACGAAGCGCTGCAAACGGCAGACCAAACGCTTGTCATGCGGATTTTGGCCGCCTTCAATCCAAGAAATGCTCTGCATGTGGATATAACCAAGGCATATCTTGCCGGAATTGATGAGGAGGCACTGAAAAAGACCGATCATTTAAACAGATTGGATGCGGTTCTCAAGAGCGGTCAGGCCTTCCCGAAAGAGGAATTGCGGAAGCTCATCACCCCGACCAACGGAACAATCATGATCGAGGATGACACGCGGTACAAGCTCCTGACCTGCAAACTCCACGGGCAGGGTATTGTGTTCCGGGAATATGCGCTGGGCGAGGATATCAAAACCAAGAGCCAGCAGGTTGTCAAAGAAAACCAACTTCTCGTGGCCGAGATAGACGCCAAGAATGGTGGCTATGGCGTGGTTCCTCCCGACGGTGACGGTGCTATCGTCAGTTCCCATTACTTTTTATACGACATCGACACGCGTAAATTACTGCCCGAGTATCTGAGCGTCGTTCTGGGCGACAGGAGAATCGAAGAACAGGTTCGGATTTATGTCCGGGGGGCCACAAGTTACGCGGCCATCCGGGCAAATGATTTCCTAAATATCAAGATTCCATTGCCCGGTATTCCGATGCAACGTGAGATTGCCGAAAAAGTTGCAAAGTGGACACGGATCGTTGAAGGGGCGGTGAAAATCACAAACAGCTCGGAAATTGATTTCCCTGAAATTCATGGTTCTGAGAAAATCAAATTATCTTCAAAGAGTCATTTTGTAATATTAGGCGGAGGAACACCAAGTAAGTCCAACCATGAATATTGGGATGGAGACATACCGTGGATATCACCAAAAGACATGAAGACTTTTTTAATATCTGATTCTCAAGATAAGATATCAAAAGAGGCAATATGTGGGTCATCATCTTCATTGATTGAGAAAGACGCGATTCTAATTGTTGTGCGGAGTGGCATTTTAAAACATACATTACCCGTTGGCATAACAATGAGAACCGTTGCAATAAATCAAGACATTAAGGCGATTATTCCCCAAAAGGATTTCCATCCTTTCTTTGTGGCTTATTATATCAAATCGATAGAGAGCGAATTCCTATCAAAGGTTCGATCTGGTCCTACTGTTGAGGGGATTGGCCTAGAATCGTTGTATTCTATTGAAATTCCACTTTTACCTCTTGAAGTTCAACAACAAATTGTTGACCAATTAGACAAAGAAATGGAAGCTATTGAGAATGTAAGATTTCTGAAAAAGCAGGTCGAGAAGCGCATAAAAAGAACACTGGCGGAAATCTGGGGAGACAAGACAGAGGAGAACTGCAATCCATGAAAATTAACGAAGCCACATCCACCGATCTGAAGATCATCAACGAATTGCAGAACAAGTATGGTTGGAAAATAGAAGATACTTTGCTTTATCAGCAATCATTCACACTGACCGCAGAGCAGCAGAAAACCTTCCCCGGTATCAAGAGTATCAAACCAGATATAGTCCTCACCGATCTGAATCATTTTCCCTTGGCTGTTTTTGAAAACAAGCTGGACGACGAAAAGAAGGCCCTGAACAAACTGCGCACCCTCTATAATCAGATCCTCCGACCCCGGTTTTTATATGCCTGCTCCCCGGAGCGCATCCTCTTCTATGATACGGCATGGAAGGGCTTGGAGGCGGGAGAATTCCGCCGCGTTAATTGTTTCATGACCCTGGAGGAGATGAAGATTAAGATCGAGCAGGAAAAGAAGCGCGACAAGGAAAAAGAAATTGTCATCGACAAGACAATAGCCGGTGGCTACGATCCTGCTGCCGGAAAAGACCGTTATTTTCAGATCGAATGCATTAGAACACTCATAGAAAAATTCAGAGGGGGCAAACAAAAAATGCTGGTCCATATGGCCACGGGTCTCGGTAAAACCCGTACCGCTGTAGCTCTGGTTAAGTCCCTTCTGGATCACGGTCTCGCTCAGCGGGTGCTTTTCGTTGTGGATCGGGTCCTCCTGGCAGAGCAAGCCCTGGACGACGGCTTCAGCTTGATTAGCAATGACCATACATCCACGAGACTCAGAACCTCCAACTTCCGGCAACAGAAAAACGTAAATATCCATGTGGTAGTCATCGACACCCTGGAAAATATCTTTCAGGACATCCCCAGCACCTTCTACGATCTGATTATCGTAGATGAGTGCCATCGGTCTATCAATGTCAACCGCAGGCTCATTTTTGATCATTTTCTCTGTCTCCGCATCGGACTAACGGCGACGCCCCGCCAGGCCATTGCCGCAAAGGGGGACAACATCTCCGAGGACGATCTGGCGATTCTTGACACCTATAAGCTCTTCGGCTGTGAAACCGGCGAGCCGGACTACGCCTTTGATCTGGAGAGAGGCATTGAGGAAGGGTTTCTTGCGCCTTACAAGCCCTACGAGATTCTTACCCACCTGACGAAGGTGGCGGAAGAAAAGGGTATAGATTTTAGTTATGTTTTTGATCCTGATGAACGAAGGAAGATTGAGCTGGGATATACGAAAAATGTCAATCTGGAGCAGCTTGAGAAAAAGTTCCTCTCCGAAGAACGGGCGAAGCGCATAGCCGAAGAAGTACGGAAACATACCGAATACGGCGAAAAAATGATCCTCTTTGCCGCCAGCCAGGCCCATGCCTTGATGCTTGTGGAAGGGTTAAATCGAGTATTTGGTGGCAGTGACAGCAGCCCACGCTATGCCGAGGCCATCATCTCCGAAAACGGCGAATTGAATAAAACCTTTAAAACATGGTTCAAACGGCCTTATCGCAACCCCCATATTGCCGTGTCAGTTGATATTATGAGCACCGGCGTTGATATCCCGTGTGTACGTTTCATCGCCTTTGCCGCATTGACGGCGTCGGTGGGGAAATACATCCAGATGCTGGGACGCGGGACAAGACTGGACCCGAAGACGGGGAAATTCAGCTTCAAAGCGCTGGATTTCGTCGGTCTTTGCAAGCGCATGGATGACAGCGGAAAGGGATCGCCAAAATCGAATGTGAAAATCGTTGATGGCAAAGGGAAAGGTGCCGCCTGCGAAGGCGGTGGAGAAGGAACCGGCAGCGACTGGTTTATCATTGACAATCCCGACCCGGCCAAACTCATCCAGAGGGTCTGGATTCACGGCGATACCATTCAGGTCAAGGACAACATCCCCATTGACGAGGCCAGGAGAATCTTCGAGCAGGGCGCTAAAAATACAAAAGAAAAGTCTATGGTGGTCATCAAGGAAAAGGTCAACCGGGAACTGGATTATGCGCCTACGGATGATGAAATTGATGCCATACACAACTGGTCGAAAAATCCGGAAATCTATCTTGACGAAAGCCAGTTGCAGGCCATTTATGATTTCCCACAGGGAACGATATGGGATTTCTTTCTTAACGCTTTGGGCATCCGAAAAATACCGACCCGCAGAGAGCGGATCGAACGCGGCATTGAAAGTTACTTACAAACTTATGATTTCAGCGACACACAAATCAAGACTCTCCGGAGACTGAAGGATATCTTTGCCGCCAATGTTGAGGCCCGGAAAGAGATTACAGCCGATGATATTTTTGCCAATCCGATTTACGAACGCATCGTTGGCAACCGCGACGAGATAGACAGAAAATTCGATGGCCGTTTTTCGGAGGTTATGCGCGATATAGAGACAGTGGTTCGAAATTGATCATACAAACCAGGGGATGACCCCTGTATAAATCAGATGGTAACCAATTGATATAACCCGTTCATAGGAGGTGTACCTTGGATACTGCTCTCCTGAAGAAGCATGTCAGCATTTATAAACAGAATCTTGAAAAGGACCCTGAGAAACACACGAGAGACTTGGCAGAAAGAAAGGAACGGATTGATTACTATCAGTCATGGACGAAGGATCTGATCCTTGCCATGACGGTAGAGGGCCTCTACGAATACATCTCCAAGCTTTGGGCCATGCTCATCTGGGGAAACAAAAAATATGTCGTGGATAAAATGATTCGGGATAATAACTTTGATGCGCTGAAAAAGGAATTATCTGAACTTGTATGGGGTTCATCACCAATAATCAAACGATGGGATAGTTTTTTGAAAAACGTAAAGGGATTTGGTCCGGCAACAATTAGCGAAATCCTGTGTTACGTCTATCCTGACAAATGCATGCTGTGGAACCGCCGGGCCTATGTGGGTTTACATTATCTCGGTGTATCCGGGCTCCCCCGGTACAACTATCAAATGACTGGGAAGAAATATTGTGATTTGTCTGGAGAAGCACAAAAAATTGCTGAAGAAATGAGAACATCTGGTGTGGAAAACGTAAACCTCCTCACAGTTGATTACTTTATATGGGACGAGCTACAGGTCGAGGATAATCTCAGCAAGATTCACTCATCGGTAAAGAAGCCAAAGGTGGCGCCGGTTATAGAGGAAAAATTAGATGCTGAAACAGCCGTCTTTATTCACAATGAAATCCGCGACAAGTTATCGGATATTGGTAAGTGGCTTGGTTTCAACACAGATACAGAGAAGAAAGTTGCCGAAGGATCGAAAGTAGATACAATCTGGGAAGCGACGATCGGAAATATGGGGCGGGTTATCTATATCTTTGAAGTTCAGACAAAGGGGAGTGTCGATAGTCTTATCCTCAATCTTCTCAAGGCTCTCAACAATCAGGCTGTGCAGGGCGTGGTGGCCGTTTCAGATGCAGCGCAACTTGATAAGATCAGGAAACATGCTGAACAGGTTCCCAACCTGGGATCAAAGCTGAAATACTGGGACTATAAAAAGGTGCTGGAAGTCCATGAAGCGCTTGAAATGGTGAATGAGTCAATAAACAGTCTCGGATTGGTTCTCCAAGGATTCTGAAATTGATCAGTATTATTGATTTCATTTGCAAGTCGTTATAGTCAAAATAAACATTTAAAACATCAGTTATTCCAATGTTCCATTTTTATCAATAATTGGAAGGCGGATCATTTCTGATCCGCCTCTTGGTTAGTGATTAATATACAGCTGCTTTTTTGTACTCATTTTCTTCGAACCAATCCCAGGCCCACTTAGGCAGCCAACCTTGACGCGGCTGACCGGTAATATCAACTACGAAAAGGTAATCACTTACATCCATCACTTTTCGCAGTTTGTCATACCATGTCTGCACCGAATGATCTGTCCGAATGAACCAGTGAGACGTCAATGGGTGACACCACGAAGATGCTGAGTTTATGGTATTGTACAGATCATCATAGTTCTGTCCCGGTTTGCGAAGCTCATAGGAAATTGCACTACTGTCCGGAATAATGGGGAACTAAATTTTGTAACACTTTAACATATTTGA
>CAZIQY010000135.1:0-5407 GCA_964541605.1 uncultured Syntrophaceae bacterium
GGCAACCTGCGGGACCGCCCGGAAAATGGGACAGACAGACACTTAAATTGGCTCATATACCCATAAAAAACAACAAACTTTTATATGATTTATTAGATACTTAGAGAAGAATGGTTTGTATTTTTTGCGGTTTGGAAGGCAGATCGTAATCGATGGATGATCTGATATAGAGTACGTCAAAAGATTAGTGCATATTAGTGGGCGAAAGGTGGAACTCATTAAGTTTAAGGAACTGGACAATAAAATAAGGAATCTAATCAGCGAACACTCATTGCTGAAAAAAAAGAACCAAGAGCTCGAAGAACTTCTAAAAAACAAAGGAGTGGAGTTAGAAGAGGCAAACATTAAAATAAGGGGATTAAACGAGGAAAGGAATTCCATACGCACGAAGGTGGACTCGCTTCTCGATTTGCTTCAGGACATCAATGTACAAAAATAGTTGAGGTCGCTCATTTTGAAAAAGAGTTTTCATATCAGAATACTGGGGCAGGAGTTGTCAGTTTTAAGTGATTCAGGGGATGAACATGTTGCAAATGTTGTCAAGTATGTCAGCGACAAGGTGGAAGAAGTGAAGAAGCATTCTGATCATTATAACATTTTGAGTGTTGCCATACTGACAGCTTTAAACATTGCTGATGAGTATATGAAATTTCGAAGTGTAGAAGAAGACATTTACAATCAATTGGAAAGCAGATCTGAGAAATTAATTAGCCTTATAAATGAAGTAGGGTAGAAATAAGATATAATCCCCTGCGATGTGCGTGATTAACATTCGTTTTTTGAGCCAACACCTTGAACCGGGGGCCTTTCCTTGTTCGCCGTGTGCATGTCTGCCAGCATCCCGTAACGGCGGGAGGTGGAAAGCCTAAAGCAGCAACAGGGTACCCACCTTATCGAAAGGTTCAAAAAGGTGATTAACACGGCATATGCGGGGGTATTATTTTTTTATGCCCCACTCAAACTCCTTCCTCGCTATCCCCTTCGAGACATTTTTTGAAATTACGACCGAAGGGGTTCTGCATTTTCCCTTCAAAAAACTTTATTGCGGTATAACCGCGCAATTAGTTGACGGAGAACATCACATAAATTTTCCGTGAAGTGGAAGGATATGATCGTTGCTACGCTTATTTACTGAACGTCAGGAAAACATGGTTTAGATGATGAATGATCGGGGGATAAGCCTTATTTAAGATAAAGGGGGGTGAATAGGCTTTGATATATAATGAAATGATTATATTGGTGATATTTGCGGCAGTTGCCGTCGGGACATTGTTGGGCTATGTTTTGAGTCAGAAGCTTTCAAGAAAAAAACTGGAATCTTCAGAAAACCTTTCGGCAAGGATTGTGGATGAGGCAAAAAAGGAAGCTGAGACTATAAAAAAAGAGGCCGTTCTTCAGACCAAAGAAAATCTTCTTAAAGCAAAAACGGAATTCGAAAAAGATACAAGGGAGCGGAAAAGCGATCTCGATAATCTCGAGAGAAGATTACGGTCTAAAGAAGAAAATATTGATAAGAGAATAGACTTGCTTTCTCAGAAGGAAACGAATTTTGAAAACAGAGAGAAAGCCTTGATACACAAGGAGTCTCATCTCAACGAAAAACATGACAGATTAAATCGCATGCTGGAGGAGCAGAAAGAAAAGCTGGAAAAGATAGCGGGAATTTCATCAGAAGAAGCGAAAAATCATCTCATTCAGTCCATGGAAGCCATGGCAAAGCGGGATGCGGCAACAGCAATAAGAAAAATTGAAGAAGAGGCGAAACGCATTGCCGATAAGACATCAAGAGAGATCATTGCCTATGCGATTCAGAGGTATGCAGGTGAATTTGTAGCTGAAAATACCGTCTCGGTGGTCAATCTCCCAAATGATGAAATGAAAGGAAGAATCATTGGACGTGAGGGTAGAAACATAAGGGCTATTGAGGCAGCCACGGGTATAGACCTGATTGTAGATGATACGCCGGAGGCGGTTGTCCTTTCAAGCTTTGATCCCATCAGGCGTGAGGTGGCGAGAATATCTCTGGAACGGTTGATTACAGACGGCAGAATCCATCCAGGGAGAATTGAAGATATTGTTAAAAAAGTCAGGGCTGAGATTGATGTTATCATTCGGGAAACCGGCGAAAGGACGTCTTTTGATGCAGGCGTTCATGATATCCACCCCGAAATCATTTATCTCCTTGGGAGCCTCAGGTTTCGAACCAGCTTTTCTCAGAATGTTCTTCAGCACTCCATAGAGGTCGCCCATCTGACGGGTATGATGGCCGCTGAGTTGAAGATGAATATCAAAGAAGCTAAGAGAGCCGGCTTACTTCATGACATCGGTAAGGCGGTTGACCATAAGATTGAGGGGACACATGCGGCAATCGGGGCCGATTATGCCAAGCGATTCGGCGAGACAGCCAAAATTATCCAGGCTATTGCAACGCACCATGATGACGGCCGAACCAACACCCTCTTGGGGGTACTTGTGCAGGCGGCAGATACACTGTCAGCAGCAAGACCCGGTGCACGGAGGGAAATGCTTGAGACTTATGTCAAACGCCTGGAAGAACTTGAGAGTATTGCAAATTCGTTCAGCGGTGTTGATAAATGCTATGCGATCCAGGCAGGAAGAGAAATTCGTATTCTAGTTGAAAACGAGAGAATTTCCGACAATGATACCGTCATGCTGTGCAAGGATATTATCAAAAAGATAGAAACAGATTTGACGTATCCCGGACAAATAAAGGTAACCGTGATCCGAGAAACGAGAGTTTCGGACTTTGCAAGATAGGAAACCGGGAACATGAAGATATTATTTATTGGTGATATTGTTGGCAAACCGGGAAGGCACGCTGTTCGTGAACTTGTACCGGAAATTATCTCCCAATATGGAGTCGATTTTGTCATCGGCAACTGTGAGAATGCGGCAGCAGGTTTCGGTGTGACGAGGGATGTCGTTGAAGAACTCTACGATAGTCATATTCAGGTACTGACTTCGGGAAACCATATATGGGACAAAAAAGAAATTACGGAATTTGCTGAAGATTATGAAACACTTCTCAGACCCGCTAATTATCCTGCGGGAACACCCGGCTGGGGCAGCGTCGTGATGGCCGGTTCTTCGGGAATATACGTAGGTGTCATCAATCTCATGGGAAGGGTCTTCATGGCTCCTCTTGATTGTCCCTTCAGGACGGCAGAAAAAGAAATAGACAAATTGAGGAAAAGAACGAAGGTCATTATCGTGGATATTCATGCCGAGGCAACATCTGAAAAAGAGGCCATTGGCTGGTTCCTGGATGGCCGGGTTAGTGCCGTCGTGGGAACGCACACCCACGTGCAGACGGCGGATGAAAGAATATTGCCTGAGGGTACCGCTTATATCACCGATGTCGGCATGACGGGACCGTTTAATTCAATCATCGGGATAAGAAAAGATCTGATACTGGAAAGATTTTTGATTCAGGTGCCGAACAGGTTCGTTGTGGCCAAAGATGACGTTCGACTCCAGGGAGTTATTCTTGATATTGATGAGAAGAGTGGCAAGGCCAGGAACATTCGAAGATTAACGATGAATGTGGCTGCCTGAACAATGAAAAACATTTTTCGAATTGAAGATTCTCACAGTCAAAGACACACGCTCCCGGTCATGGCCGGGAGCGTATTCTGCAAGAAAAGCATGATAGACGGTGACAAAGGGTGTAATCAAAAAAAAATTTTCTTTACAGGGAAGCACCGTCCTGTGGGCGGAGAGCTTCACTTTGTGGAGCGAATCAATTGAAAAACGTCTACGAAGTTTTATGTGAAAGAGGATTTGTTGAGCAGGTTTCAGATGAGGTTCTGGTTAAGGATCTTCTGCAGAACGAAAAAATTAACTGTTATATCGGTTTTGATCCAACCGCCGCAAGCCTTCACATAGGAAGCCTTGTGCCTATTATGGCGCTGGTTCATATGCAAAAATGCGGTCATAGGCCGATCGTTCTGATAGGCGGCGGAACAGGCTTGATCGGGGATCCCAGTGGGAAAACGGAAATGCGACAGTTTCTTACTGCGAAGGATATTGAGTATAATGCCCGGTGCTTGCAGAAGCAATTGTCACAATACATCAATTTTGAAAATAACGGGGCCGTGCTGTTAAATAATGCGGAATGGCTAACAGGACTGAATTATATTGAATTTTTAAGGGATATTGGACGACATTTCAGCGTAAATAAAATGTTGGCTGCAGAGAGTTACAAATTGAGACTGGAGACGGGACTCAATTTTATTGAATTCAACTATATGCTCCTACAGGCTTACGATTTTCTGCATCTTTTCAGGCATTATGATTGTGTTCTCCAGATGGGCGGGAATGATCAATGGGGGAATATGCTGGCTGGCAGCGATCTGATCAGAAGGGTTGAAGGGAAAAACGCCTTCAGCATGACCTTCCCCCTCATCACAACAGCGCTCGGTCATAAAATGGGAAAAACTGAGAAGGGAACAGTCTGGCTTGATGCGGGGTTGACCTCTCCCTATGATTATTATCAATTCTGGATCAATACTGACGATGCCGACCTGGAGAGATTTCTCGCGCTGTTTACCATTTTACCGATGGATGAAATCAGACAGGTACAGATTCTTACTGATGCCCGTTTGAATATGGCAAAAGCGGTTTTGGCATTTGAGGCGACAATTATTTCACATGGCAGGGAGGCTGCTTTGTCTGCGTGGAAGGCTTCAGCGGCAGCTTTTGGCGTAAAGCCTGTTGATCCATCTGTTCTTCCGGCAAGTGCCATTCCAAGAGTCGAGGTAGTTCCGGACGATTCTGCTATATGCAGGATAATAATATCGAAAGAGGATCTGGAAAAGGGAATACCGGCCTATGAGTTATTTTATGAAACAAATCTTTGTGCATCGAAAAGTGAGGCCCGGAGAATCATTGCTCAGGGTGGTGGCTATGTGAATGACATTCAGATTAAATCTTTCGATGAAAAGATTGGGATAAATCACTTTGGGGAAGGTAAAAGGATATTTATCCGAAAAGGGAAAAAGAGATATTCCGTCATAGAAAAAGGAGAATAAATCGTTTCTGCGAGACGAGAATGGAATATTATCTAATAAAATAAATTGGTTAACAGTTAGTTACTTTTTTTAAAGTTTTTTCTTGACACCTGATGATAGACGATGTAGAAACCGCTTTCTTTTCTTCACGCAATCATTTTGTTGTTCATGAAACGAAATAATTCTTGACAGAAAATTTTTTTTAGCTTACATCTATAAACTCGTTTTTGAGATGTTCTTTGGAAATTGAATAGTGGGATAATTGATTTGTGGGTCCTTTTCTTTTTTAGAAAATGGAAAGAAATGTCTAAGCTAAGGATTAAAAACTGGAGAGTTTGATCCTGGCTCAGAACAAACGCTGGCGGCGTGCCTAACAC
>CAZIQY010000136.1:0-5351 GCA_964541605.1 uncultured Syntrophaceae bacterium
ATGACTATGGAGATGACAACAACTATGTTATATATATTTATGCGTCAATGCTTATACCGGTATCGACCTCAATGAGAGACAAATAGAAATCAATAAGACACGTTTCCCAAAAGGACAATTCTTCGCCTTCAACTGGCGCGGTATTATCCAATTGGATGTCATGTACGATGTCGTCACGTCCTTTTTTTTCTTGAACATATTGTCCGTCCAAAAGAATTTTTAGAAGCATCAGCACACTGTGTAAAAAAGAACGGCTTTTTATGTATATTGTGTCCTCATCACCTTGACTTGGGATACATGCCGTCTCTCTATTTCTTTGGAGGAAATCCAGGAGGTATCAGAGTAAAAATAAGAAACCACCAATGGATTGAAGTAGTGAACGAAATCATAAACCGATACCTTATTTTCCCATTTTTTTTACGGAGGGCTCGTTTTATGGCGAAAAGAGATGGGGCATGGGTCATTAATCTTCATCCAGCGTGTTTGGATACCAACTCATGGAGAAGTGATTGGGACGCGGTGTACATGGCCAGTGAAGACGAAATAGCAAAATACATTGAAGGACTTGGATTCAGGCTCATTGAACGAGGCACATCTTTCCGCCAGTCCTTGAACCCGGGAACGTATCCAAATTTTTGCTATGTGATTGCTCAGAAGTGCTGATCACCCATCATTGATTTGATTAATGTAATACCTCGCTTGATTCCCCTGATCAATAACTGAAGTGATACCTCATATGCATTCGATAAAGAGCTATGGTTTGATAACAGAACCTCCTCATGTATCTGTAGTAATACCCATATATAATGAAGAACAATCCATCAAAGAATGCATCCTGTCTCTTTTCAATCAGACGTTTCGTCCTCTGGAGACCGTTGTCGTGGATGACGGCTCCACGGATAGATCCGTCGAAATCTGCCAGGGTTTGGGAATCCATGTCTATCTGCAGAAACATCGAGGTCCCGGAGCAGCGCGGAACCTTGGCGCACGACACGCAACGGGCAATATTCTGGTTTTTATCGATGCGGATATGACGTTCGCGCTTGACTACATTGAGAAGCTTGTTTCACCGATTATCAAGGGAGAAGCAATCGCGACCTGCCATTGGAATGAAAAGGTAGCCAACTGGGATAACCCCTGGGCACGATGCCAGACATGGTATCTTGGGCTTCCCGACGGGATGCGACAACCCCCGGTTGCTCCTCCCCATGAGTACGTCTATCGGGCGGTGAGAAAGGATTTTTTTCAGGAAAGCGGAGGCTATTCCGAAATTGAAGGATGGGGTGAGGACAGCTCGATTGCGTTTCGTACGGGGGAATTGGCTGTCATTGTTCCTGATGCCATTTGTTTTCACCGTAATGTCGAAAACATAAAAGAGGTCTTCTGGGAGGCTGCGTGGAGGGGAAGAAATTTGGCTGTCTCAAAGAACGCACTGCTTCGCATCTATGCGTCCGCAATCCTGATACATAAGAATCCCTTGTTGGAAGTAGTTAAAGGGCTGTCGTTGGCCGTGTCAAAAAAGGAACCCCGAATGATTCTCTATTCTTTTTTGTTTTCTCTCGGTTTCATTACAGGGGCTTTGCAGGCCTATTACACCGGTTACTATTTAAAATAAACTTGAAGACATCATTCGGGCAACACATGAAGATAGTCCATTATTCTCATCAGTTGGGCATCGGCGGAACGGAGAAGTGCATGCAGTATTTTCTGGAATATCTCCACAAAGCCGGCCATGACTGTTATGCGGTTCATCATCGTCAAAAAACGGATTTTGCCGGGGGGTACCGGGAAAAGCTGATTCAAGAACTCCTGGGACCGGAGAAGGTGATCGGTCACGCCTCTGAAGAAGAATTCTTCCAGGTCATGGATGGCATACGACCCGATATCTTTCATATCCACCGCAGCGGAAAGCCGGACGAATTTCCCATTGTCCCGCGACTCCGTCCTTTCATCCGCAGGTGTGTTGAAACCAACGTCTTCGGAGGGGTGGATCGAACGGACGTCATTGACCTGACGCTCTATATTAACAAGTCCCTGTTGAAGGCAGGACGATTTCTGAGGAGGAACACCGGATACCTCTTCTACCCGGTCAAACCTCCCGCTCACCAGGAGAACTTGAGAGCCGCTCTTGGAATTTCCCCGACGACCTTCGTCATGGGCAGAATCGGGAGACCCGATGATTATATCTTCGACCCCATTTCATTGCGTGCCCTCAAGCTCATCGAAAGCGATCAAGAGGATGACCTTCTGTATCTCGTTCAATCGCCGCCTCCTATCATGATCCAAACAGCGAAAGATCTAGGCTTGGAACGCGTGAAATTTCTGACCACGCCGATTGTTTCCGATCATGACATTACGTCTTTTTTCAACACCATCGACATCCTGGCGCATGCGAGGAGAGATGGAGAGACCTTTGGTCTCAACATTGCGGAATCCATGATACACGGTAAAGCCGTGATTTCCCACCGCAGCCGTATCGCGAACGGTCACAAGCCGTTTGTAAAGGAATGCGGTTATTTCGCAGGAATCGACAATCATAAAGAATATGCTAAGTATATTCGAGTCCTCTATCACGACAAAGACAAACGGATAGAACTGGGGGAACGGGGCCGTCAATATGCCGAAGCCCATTTTCTCCTCGACATAATCGGCAGAAAATTGGAAACCCATTATCAGACCTTGATGACGGCTGATATAGAATCTAGGCCGCTGAAAAAATACTTATTCCTTCACAGAATCTTTAATCGGCTTCGAGAGGATGGATAATTCCATGACAACCGATCAGAAAACGTTGGTCATTAACATTATGCCGCACGGCCCGGCTTACCACTTTTCACCCGATGAGAAACCTGACATTTATTGGGAAAAGCCAGATGGCACTATTGTTGGTTTTTGGAAGAGAGAATGGCCTGACCTTTTGGGAGAAGCCATTCTTAAAGAGACCGAACGATATGAATGGCAGGTCTGGCAACCGGATTACCGTGCGGATAAAATTTATTCAAGGACTATAGATACAGGTGTAACCCACTATCTGTTTCCCGCGGAAGAAAAAGTCTATAGACCTGGTGTCAGGAATCAATATGGGATTTACTCACAGCCAATAATTAATAGACTCGATGAACTAAAAAATAACCGAATCATCCTTCAGCTTCATGGATTCCGCGTGCCCTTTTACAGTGAGATTCTAAGAATCTTCGGCCCCGAAAAAAAAATCCCGATATTTCTTATTGGACATGGCATGTCGAAAGCGCCCATTACTGAAATATTCGGCATACATAGACCTTTAACATATCCCTGTCTTATTGTGGAGCAACTGCGACTCGGAAAACTTTTAAATTATGTTGATATTATCTCTGAACAAGCCGAATCTGCATTAAGGGAAATAAGGAAAGTTTATCATGGCCGAATCGAAAAACTGACTATGGGTTGTGATTTTGATTTTTGGGTGCCTGTTCCTTCTGAACAGGTGAAGCGAGAATTACAGTATCGATTAAACATATCTCCGGATAAAACGGTTTTTTTAGCAACCGGCAATTTTATACCGCGGAAGCAACTGGACAAGTTGATCGAACTGTTTCTTGAGATGAAGGAGCGTGACGACTTTTTCTTGATAATAGCAGGGCACGGTGACAAAGAGAATACAAATTCATTGACCACCCTTATCAAAACTTTGGTTGAACATGGGAAAGCCGTTTTGCACCCCTATGTGACAGATGAAAAGCTGCGGGAGCTCTACTGGGCATCGGATATATACACACTGGTATCTACCAGTGAAGGAGCGTCGGTTGGCGTAATGAAAGCCATAGCCTGCGGTTTGCCTATCCTGTCCACCCCTGCAGGCGAGACAGCGGAAATGATAGAAAAACAAAGCGTTGGAAGACTCATTCCCATCGACTCGAATGAAAACTGGAGTAGGGCCGTTATTGAAATCCTTGAAAAAGGCCCCCCTCGCCTCCTCGACCGTCAGGTCGCCAGAGAAGCTTATCACTGGCCGGAAGTCGCAGGAAGGTTTCTCCGTATTTACGACGAATTCACAACCGTTTCCGTGGAGGACAAGGATACAAAACGAATTTTATGACGACTTCATGGGAAAAAGCCCAGAAAGGGGAGCAAATTTACTGGCTGGATCGCCGCAACAGCGCTGTGAGTGTCATTAATGAAATGGCGGAACATTCCGATCTTGCTGCTAACATGATGCAGATTCTGAACAAAGCCCCTACTGCCTTTCTTGATGCCGGTGCCGGTCCGTTTGGTATTGGTCTGTTGTGGTTATATTCTGCCTCCCTTCTCAAGATCGGTATAGATACCCTTCCCCGGATGAAAGTGCAGACAGGAAATGCTTATGTGGATGCCCTGGTTCATAGGATTCGTGCGGACAGTATCTTTATCCAAGCCCGGGGAGAAGATCTTCCTTTTTTTGCGGAATCTTTTGATCTCGTCATGTGCAATAATGTTCTTGACCATGCCATTTCCCCAAGCAGGCTCTTGGATGAACTCTGCCGCGTTACCAAAAAGAATGGGCATCTTGGCATCGGTGTAGACACGAATTCATTGCTCGGTTTTATTGTGAGGTGGGTTGACAGACGGTTGAGACCCCACTTCAATCCCTATCGCCTTCACCCGCACGACATTATTATTAATAAGATAAATCGGCTTCTTAAGGCCAAAGGTTTTCGTATTCTGCGTCACAACGAAGCAAGCATGTTGGGCACCATCCTAGGCCGGAGACGAATGCAATGGTGGGTAACGAAGAAGTTGTAGAGATTGATTTACCATGGACCAAGCTAAACACAGTGTTTTCATAATTATTCTTCATTACAAGGATATCAGCCTTCTTTCGGATTGTCTCGCTTCTTTGAAGAGTCTGGCAACTCACACCTTAAAACCACAAATCCTTATCGTTGATAACGGTTCACATTTGCAAGTGCAGACTCTTTCTATAAAACCGTGGTTTCCTATCTCGATACGGATTATTACGTCAAAAGACAATAAAGGTTATGCCAAAGGAAGCAACATCGGAATTAAAGAAGCTCTATCCCTTGGGGCCGATTATATCCTTTTGTTGAATAATGACACAGTTGTTTCCCCATCCTTTCTTGACATTCTGATTGAAACAGCGGAAAAGACATCTAACGCGGGAATCCTAGGACCAAAAATCCACTTTTATTCTGAACCAGGGAAAATTTGGTTTGCAGGGGCACGATTTGACTCTGAAACATGCATGTTGATCACTCCTAAATCTGGTCAAATAGATGAAGGAATGGATACTAAGCCCTTGGAATCCGATTATATTACAGGTTGTGCACTTCTCGTAAAAAGAGCAGTAATTGAAAAAATCGGCCTCCTCGACG
>CAZIQY010000137.1:0-5319 GCA_964541605.1 uncultured Syntrophaceae bacterium
TTTCTAATCAATTGGTTGGATGTGATTTATTGCCTCCAAGGTGTCGAAGTTGGGTAATAAACTCCGTGCGGAGATCGGTTTTGTGTTCCAGCAGTTTAATCTCTATCCGCACCTCACGGTTTTGAAGAATATTACATTGGCGCCGATAAAAATACGAAACATTCCCAGAAAAGAAGCGGAGGAACAGGCCATGGCTCTTCTTGAGAGGGTCGGGCTGACGGAAAAAAGAGATGATTATCCGTCGCAACTCTCAGGAGGACAGCAGCAGAGAGTCGCCATTGCCCGCGCCCTGGCCATGAAACCCCAAATCATGCTGTTTGATGAACCGACATCAGCCCTCGATCCGGAAATGATCGGCGAGGTCCTGCTGGTGATGCAGGGTCTTGCCCATACGGGGATGACCCTGATCGTGGTGACGCATGAAATGGGATTTGCCAGTGAAGTGGCGGACCGGGTCGCCTTCATTGACTTCGGCGTTATCCTGGAAGAGGCGCCGCCGAAGGAGTTTTTCAATAATCCCCGGCATGAAAGGACCAAGCTCTTCTTGAAAGAGATTTTATCACCGATGCATTAACATTTTGAAAGGAGGATACAAGAATGAAAAGGATCGGCATTTTATTGTTAACTGTAGTATTTCTAAGCAGCCTCTGTGGCGTCGCTCTGGCAGGGGATACCCTGGATGAGGTAAAGAAAAAAGGCGTCCTTGTTGCGGGGGTAAAGGATTCAACACCCGGATTTGGCTATATTGATGAAAAAACCCGTGAAATCGTAGGATATGACGTCGATTTCTGCAAAGCCATCGCGAAAAAGCTGGGTGTAAAACTGGAGCTGAAACCCGTAACCTCGGCAACCCGGATGCCCCAGTTGATTGCCGGAAATATCGATATCGCCGCCGCGACAATGACAAAAACCCCGGACAGGGCAAAACAGATTGAATTCAGTTATACATACTTCTTTACAGGCCAGAAATTTCTGACCAGAAAAGGAACGGTAAGGAAGCTGGCAGACCTGGAAGGAAAAAAGATCGGAACGGCCAAAGGTTCAACCTCGGAACAGAACGCGAAAAAGGCACTGCCTACGGCAACCATTCTTTCCTTTGACGATTATCCTCAGGCATTCCTGGCCCTCCAGCAGGGGAAGGTTGTTGCTGTGACGACGGACGAATCGATGCTCGCCGGCATCCATGCAAAAGCGCCGGATAAGAAAAAATACGAGATTCCGAGCATCCGGATCTCCGATGAGCCCTACGGCCTGGGAATCCGCAAAGGGGAGAAAAAATTCCTGAATTTTGTGAATGCCACCCTTCTGGAAATGGAAAAGAAGGGCGAAGCAAAGAAGATATTTGACAAATGGTTCGGTCCCAAGTCGCCTGCGCCATTGAAGCGTGATTTCAAGATCACTTCGGAAAAACTTTCATGGGAGCAGTAATCATCAGTGTTTGATTATAAATTTGATTGGGCAATCGTCACGTCAGGCCAATATTTCGAGTGGCTCGTTTCCGGGGTAAAGGTCACGCTCGAACTGTCCGCCGTATCGATTGCCCTTTCTTTTGTCATCGGGTTGCTTATCGCCGTCATGCGTATGAGCAATATGAAACCGATCCTCTGGTTCTCCCATGCCTACCTGGAATTCTTTCGCAACACCCCGCTTTTGGTACAGATATTCTTTTGGTATTTCGGTTCCTACAAGATCCTTCCCCAGGGTATCAATGACTGGTTGAACGCCAGGGATTTTGAGTTCGCCGCTGCGGTTATCGCCCTGACCATTTATACATCCGCCTTTATTGCGGAGGATATTCGTTCCGGCGTTCGTTCCATACCCAAGGAGCAGATGGAAGCAGCGCGAAGTTCCGGATTTTCGTATTTGCGGTTATATCATTCTGCCTCAGGCAATCCGGATTACGATTCCACCCCTGATCAATCAGTTTCTCAACCTGACGAAAAATTCCTCCCTGGCCATGACCATCGGTGTGGCCGAACTCACCTATCAGGCCCGCCAGGTGGAAAGTTACACGTTTAAGGGGTTCGAGGCGTTTACGGCGGCGACCCTGGTTTATATCGCTATTTCCGTCATCATTACCGGGCTGGTCACCCTTTACAGCAAAAAGGTGTTAAGCCCGATGGGGGTTAGATAGGCATGGATGCGGGATTTGATTTCACGGTGATCTGGGACAATATGGCCCATTTTATGATCGGCCGTTACCCCAGCGGCCCGATCGGAGGAGTGCTGCTGACGTTCTATCTGGCCGTGGTGTCCCTGGTTCTTTCTTTCTTCGGAGGGCTTATTCTGGGGCTCATGTGTGTTTCCCGCAACAGGGTCATCAAATACCCGATCCTGGCAATCGTCAATGCGGTGAGGGGAATGCCCCTGCTGATGGTCATCTTCTGGATGTATTTTCTGCTTCCCGCGCTCATGGGACGCCCGACGCCGGAAAGCTGGACCGTGATCATGGCCTTAACCCTGTTTACCTCCGCCTACATGTCGCAGATTGTCCAGGCCGGCATTGAAGGCATTTCAAAAGGGCAGACGGAAGCCGCCCTGTCCACGGGACTTCACCACTGGCAGGCCATGCTGTTTATTATTCTTCCTCAGGGACTCCGCAACATGATCCCGTCATTCGTCAATCAGTTCGTATCCATGATTAAGGACACATCACTCGCTTTCATCGTCGGCGTTTCAGAACTGACCCACGTGGCAACGCAGGTCAACAACCGGACCATGATATATCCCACAGAAATCTTCCTGTTCATTGCCGTCGTCTATTTCATCATCTGCTTTGCCTTTACGAGTCTTTCCCGGTGGCTGGAAAAGAGTCTCGCGTGGCGTAAATAACAACACCGGATATGAAAATCAATAATCGCAGGATTCGTATTAGTGATAAACCCGTCATGGTCCTTGATGGTTCCCCAGACAACAGCCATGCCGAGCCCGGCGCCGCTTTTCCCCATCACCTTTTTTGAGTAGACCGGTAAAAGACCTTCTCCAGACAGGGCCGCCAGAACGAAGTCAAGTGTGGTATCGATGTCGTCCAGTTGGAGCGAGGGGTTTATTTCATTCGTAAATTTTCCAATCCGGTTTATAATCGCGGCTCTGGAAGGGAAGTGTCACCAACGCACTGTAATCTTGGTTGGGTAAGGTTTTCAGGTCGCAAAATATCGTCCAGCTGTTCTTTGGTAAGCAGGCCCTTTGCCAGTACGATCTCTGCCACACCTTTGCCGGTAGCGCATGCCTCCTTGGCTACCGCGCTGGCATTTTCATATCCGATATATGGATTCAGCGCCGTCGCGATGCCAATGGAATGTGAGACGATGTCAACCAGGCGATTGCGGTTGGCGGTGATGCCGCGCACACAGCGCTCAGCCAGCGTCAGGCAGCCCTGACGCAGGTAGATCAGGCTGTTAAACAAATTATGGGCAATGATCGGCTCAAAGGCGTTGAGCTGCAACTGACCGGCCTCGGCAGCGAACGAAATGGTTACATCGTTGCCGATCACTTGAAATGCGATCTGATTAACCACTTCGGGGATGACTGGATTGACCTTGCCGGGCATAATGCTCGAACCGGCCTGCACAGGAGGCAGGTTGATCTCGCCCAGACCGGCGCGTGGGCCGGATGAGAGCAGGCGCAAATCGTTACATACTTTTGAAAGTTTCACCGCCACACGTTTAAGCACCCCTGAAAGCTGAACAAACGCTCCGGCATCCTGGGTGGCTTCAACCAGATTATCGGCTATTATAAATTGGAATCTGGTCAATTTCGAGAGGTATTTGCAGACCAGGGGGGCGTATTCCGGCGGGGCGTTGATTCCTGTTCCGATGGCGGTTGCCCCCAGGTTGATTTCCTGGATGAGCAGAGCCGCCTCGCGCAGGCGCTGTTGGTCTTCCATAAGCATAACGGCATACGTGCTGAACTCCTGCCCCAGCGTCATCGGGACGGCATCTTGTAACTGCGTGCGGCCGATTTTGAGCACATCGCCAAACTCTTTTGCCTTGGTGTCGAAATCCAGGCGCAGCACTTCCATGGCATTGACCAGACAGTCTATCTCAAACCGCAACGCAACTTTAACTGCCGTTGGGTAGACGTCGTTGGTGCTCTGACCTAGGTTGACACGTTCAAGCGGTTGCATTTCTTTGTAATTCCCGCGTTCAAATCCAAGAATTTCCAGCGCCCGGTTGGCTATGACTTCGTTGGTGTTCATATTTGTCGAAGTCCCCGCGCCGCCTTGAATGACGTCCACCATAAACTGATTGTTCAGCTTGCCATCGCGGATCTCCCTGCAGGCGAGCGCAATTGCGCCCGCCCGTTTTTTGTCCAACAGCCCCAGATCTCGATTCGCCAGCGCACAGGCCTGCTTGACATACGCCAGGGATTGGATAAGCCTCGGGTAGGTTTGAATTGAAATTCCGGAAATGGGGAAATTCTCTATCGCGCGAAGAGTATGGATGCCGTAATACGCATCCGCGGGCACGTTACGCTCTCCAAGTAGATCATGTTCGGTTCGATAAAGTGTTTTTTTCACGTGGACATTGTAACAAAATTTAAAGCTCTTGGGAAATTAAAACGGCTGGGACAAGGTTGCTATTACAACTTTTTATCCTGAATGTTTATAATGACGGGGTGTATGGCCAAAGAAGAAGCAAAATAAAAATCCATTCACTGATTTTTCAAGAGCACTAAACCATCGGAGTCGCTGTCTTCAAAGCAACAAGCATGGTGGTGGAATATTTTGAGGGTTTGCGTTTGAAATGATTTGTCTAACGGGCCGCTTCAGCAGTCCGCCTGCAAGCGGGAGTTACGCTGGCGGCTCTTTCCGGTCTTGAGGTTTTACCTCAAAACAGACCTGCTGATCCTTGCCTAACGCATTGGTTGGAATGACAAATGTGATATCGTCCTTTGGACAGTAACGGACTTGGGGCCTCAATAACAGCCTGACAGCACCAGGGGTAGTTTGAGTTGAACCATAGAAAGATAAGAACAAAGCGCCACGCAGCAGCGGCCCATACTCCCTTAGAACCTTTCTGTTAATTCTCCATTCGACTGTCGGAGATTTCAGTCGTTCGTCAAGAAACTGATACAGAAACCAGTTCTTCTGGTTCTCGGTGGCGGATTCGAGAACGTTTGACGCAAGCGTTAGGCCGCTTGAGACGTAGTTTAGAAAGGGAAAAGCTGGGGCGTCGGTCTTCGCCATGTCGGCAGCGGTCTTCGGTATCTTCGGCCAAATGAGTTCCCAGTTGCTCTTGGTGTTTCTGGAGGGATGCAGCGTACTAAGTACATCGGTTCATAAATTCGGTTACGTATTATGCGGCCAGCCGTTCGGAG
>CAZIQY010000138.1:0-5169 GCA_964541605.1 uncultured Syntrophaceae bacterium
GCAAACTCCCTGTCGTGATGGACCTCTCCGAGGTGGAATCCCTCTTTTCGGTCACTGTTGGCGGCGGCGAAGAAGAGCCAAAAGCGGCGGTGTTGTCCCCCTGGGTTTTGTGATTTAGGCACAGGTATGCATGGCCGCCATTTTATTCAAAGAGCAGAGTCGTTCCTTACTGCCTGAGCAGGCCGCAATCGGTGGCTTGATTTTCTTGATTCGCAAAGACTCGCTATTTTTTGCTGCGATAGGATCTTCCTTCAAAAGTGATGAATCGTCCGTTCAGGCTGAGCCGGTCGAGGATGGCCGAGGCGGTTGCCGTATCGAAGATTTTTCCCCAGTCTGAGGGGACGAGATTAGTGGTAACGATGGTGGTTCCCGTTTCTGTTCTTTTGGAGACGATCTGGAAGATAGCGTCGGCCTGATCCTTGGAGGGAATCACATAACCGAGTTCGTCCAGGCACAGGACCGGCACCCTGGCGTAATAATCGATCAGAGAGTAGACGTTTTTAGACTTGACTAATTTTGCCGTCAGATCAAAGAGGCTGACAAAGACCGTTTGGCGTCCTTTCATGACGGCGTCATGACAAAGGCTCGTGGCGACATGGGTTTTACCTACACCTGCCGGGCCGATGATCACCAGATTGGCGGGGATTTTAAGCCAATCGGTTTGCATGAACGCCATGATCTTGTCTCTGGGGACCTTCGGATTAAATTTCCAGTCAAAATCACTCAGGAGTTTTGTTCTCTTGATGCCGGACATTTTCAGCAGGTATTCAATTCGTCGGATTTCCCTTTTTCTGTATTCCCCCATCAGAAAGTCATGAAGGAAGGCTTTTTTATCATCAGGGATCGTTTCCAGATCGGTCAGGAAGCGAAAAGTTTTCCACAGATCAGATAAGGTCGTCATACTTGGCCAGATCACTCCTTTCATAGATGATGTTCAAGAGCTTATCGTCCTGTGGAAAAACGGGATGATGTTTTGATTCCGAGGGGTGGAGCAGGTTCTTGATATAGGCGACCTTGAAGGTGCCCAGCTTGTTCGCTTCCCGGATGGCGGACAGCAGGGTATGCTTGGAGGCGCCTCTGAGGAGCTTGAAAAGGGCATAGGAGGTTTCAAGCGGGTCTTCTCCTTCCCCTTGGGCGCGTTTGAGGAAGAGCACCAGGGCGTCGTCCATTTTGGTCATTAACTGACAGATGCGCTGGTATTTAAAGTTCGGTGTCATGTCGATCAGTTTTTCCCGATGGAGGGGGTTCTCGATCTTCTGGTTTTTCAGAAAAGAGCGTGGGTGGGTTGCTATTGGCCGGCTTTGCATGATGATTTCGATATGACGCGGATAAATCATCATGCTGACTGGCTGATGGCTGTATCGGGAGGGAACGGAATACCGGTTGGTCTCAAAACTGATGAATCCGGTGGGGCTCACGATACCCGTTTGCATCCGATAAGCCTTATAAGAAACTTGGGGGAGCGTCTTGAGCTTTTCCTCTTTCAACAGTTCATCCGGTGGTTTCCCCGTGGAACGATGAATCTTCTGATTTCTTTCCGCCCGCCATAAAGCAACCTTCTTGTTGAGCTCGCCCAGATCATCGAATGTCTCCACCGTTAAGAATTGACCGATATCACGGATCACCCGTTCCACTCGCCCCTTCTCGTTGGCCCTGCCGGGAGTGCAGGGATAAATGGAAAAACCGTAATGCCTCGCAAAATCCAGAAACTGGGGATTGAAGACCACTTCCGGCTTCCGCTTGACGACGACGCTTTTGAGATTGTCATAGCGGCCCCGGCGGGGAATGCCGCCGATCTCTTGATAGGCATCCCTGTGACCCTCCAGGAAAAACTCCATCGTCTGTCTGGGATAAAACCGGACGTAGAGATAACGGCTGTAGGAAAGAATGAAAACAAAACCGTAGGCAACGCCAAAAGTAAAGTGCCGCTGCATCCAGTCCACTTGGGCTTCTTCTCCCGGAAGAAACGATAGCTCATGGTACATCCGCTTCCTCTTCCGGCGAAACCGTCGGGTATATTCTTTCACCGTCGTGTAGTGACCCGTATAACCATAGGTCTGCAATCGATCAAAAACCTGTATGGCCTTCAATGACGGATAGGTCTCGTACCAGTCCTCAATCAGTCGCCCATATGAATCCATCATGCTGGTACGCTTCTTTTTGACGATCCCGCCATGCTCGATTAACCGGGTGACCTTCTTGCGCGACAGACCCAGTAGATCCGCTATCTGACGGATGCTGAGCCCCTCCACCTCCTGCAGATGCCGAACCTGATTCAATAAACCATCATCCATAAAACCGATCTCCCTTCTGTTTTTTTATCCACACCAAAAACAGGATGTTGAAAATCGGTCTAAATCACCCGGGACCTTCAGGTCCATCGCGTCTTGTATCATCACCCATATGCCGCAAACGTACTGCCATCAAGCCTCCGCAAAACGATCTCGTCTTGTATCACTCTCGCCTTGGCCGCCGGTATCAACAAAACGTAGCGCTGCATTGGCTTTGAAGGGGGGCTCTCGTCTTGTATCATTTTGCCGGAAAATCCATTGTTCGCCCTGCGTCTTCGACGCCATTCCTTCACATAATCGTAACGACCTCTGAAGTATCCAGGATTCTCCTCTAGCCAACGACGCTGGGCTTCCTGCTTCCGATTCCTCCTGCATCCCTCGGATTGACATGCTTTCTGCCTGGCCCCAACCCTCACGTCGGGTACAAAATACCGCCCGCAATACGCACACCGCTTCCTCAATGGCTACCTCCCTATGGGCATTGCCCCCTATGGCAGCCATCTCTCTACAGCTTCTATTCTATTTTAAAAACAATGGATTGATGAAAAGAAACTCTCTGAAGAAAAGGCTACAAACAAAATACCTCTAAACAAAGAAGAGGAGAAAACCCTCCTCTCATGAAAATTCTCCCGCCAGCCTTCCTACCCCAGAAAAACATCCCCCGCCATTTCTGGCACACTTTTCCCCGCCGCTAACAGTCACCAGGAATCTCAAGCACAAGGCGATGCTGATGCTCACGTATTCAGCGGGACTGAGGGTAAGTGAGACGGCACGGCTCAAGCTAACGGATATCGACAGCAAACGGATGACCGTCAGGGTAAACCAAGGCAAAGGGGGCAAGGACCGCTATTCCATTTTATCCCAAACGACCCTTGAACATTTGAGACTATACTGGAAAAAATATCGCCCCCAAGAATGGTTGTTTGAGGGGCAAAAGAAGGATGAACATATATCCTTATCCACGATACAGTCTATCTTTCGCGCTGCAAAAAAGCGTGCCCGTATCACAAAACCGGTAAGCGTTCATACCTTGCGGCACAGCTTTGCCACCCACCTCATAGAAGCGGGAACGAGCCTCCACCATGTCCAACTTCTTCTGGGGCACCGGTCGCCCACAACAACCACCGTCTATCTGCATGTCAGTCGGCTGAACCTGTCCCAAGTCACAAGCCCCCTCGATAGGGCAGACAACCAGGTTTCGTAACCCGGAAAACGGATGCGAACATCTGGCGGCCTTGAGGTGGCGGAGATCTTCCGTCAACACGGCCCTGCGTATAGAAAATCCCATAGGTTGTCCCGCAATCATTTGCGGGTCATGCACGCCATCGAGGTATGCAGAACCGCTGCCCTGGGCGGGCATAAGGACAAGTGTGACCACTGCGGCCATCTGAAGATATCCTATAACTCCTGCCGGAACCGGCACTGCCCAAAGTGCCAGACCTTACGGAAAGAGAGATGGATCGAGGCCCGCAGTGAGGATCTCCTTCCCATAGAGTACTTCCATGTGGTCTTCACCATCCCCTCGGAACTGAATCACCTGGTCTCAATGAACCGGAAGGTGATGTACGATCTTCTTTTTCAATCCGTCTCCGAGACGCTTATGGAACTCGCCAATGATCCGAAGCATCTTGGCGCAAGGATAGGGGCCATTGGCATTCTGCACACCTGGGGCCAAAACCTCATCGATCACCCCCACATCCACTGTATCGTCACCGGGGGCGGTCTATCTCCTGACGGCAGCCGGTGGGTATCATGCCGCAAGGGCTTCTTCCTTCCCGTAAGGGTCATGTCGGCATTGTTCAGCGGCAAGTTCCTTGACCACTTCAAGCATTGCTTCAAAAGAGGTGAGATTGTTTTCCCCGGCAGTATCCGTCATCTCAAGGAACCGGACGACTTTGAAACCTTCAGGAGGCAGCTTTACCGGAAGAAGTGGGTTGTCTACTGCAAACCGCCCTTCGATGGCCCCAAAGGTGTTCTCCAATACCTCGGCCGATATACCCATCGGATCGCCATCAGTAACAACCGCATCCTTGCCAACAGGGATGGCCATGTCTCTTTTCTCTGGCGTGATTATGCCGACGATAACCGCAAAAAAACCATGGCGCTCAAGGCTGACGAATTTATCAGAAGATTCCTGCTTCACGTACTGCCCGAACGTTATGTGCGGATTCGTCACTTCGGCCTGCTGGCAAACAGAAACCGCAAAGACGCCATCGCGGCATGCCGTGAATCCCTTGGAATCGGCCAAACCGTGGCAAAAGAAAGCGCCGGACACGAGACTTGGCAGGAGCAGTTGCTCAGGATCTGCGGGATCGATGTCACTGCCTGCCCTGTCTGTCATAAAGGCAGACTGTTCAGGGTTGCGCTTCTCAACCCACTTCGATGCAACAGCCCACCGGTGTTGTCGATATGATGACCCTTGACGATGACAAAACCCTGCCTCAAGTCTCCTGCGAAAAAATCACTCCTTTTCGCCATGCTGTCCTATTGCCTAAAAATCTCCATTCCTACCTTTCCCGATCATCGGCAGACCATTCTATAACAATGTTGGCTCCAATCTTGATCGGGGTCGGCGTAAAACAAGCCAACAAGGCTCTTTATTCATCTCATTATCGATAGACAAAACAAAAAAAATACGATTGAAACGCCATAGCCTCCGGCACGCGGCTTAGTTCTTCAAGCGTCAATCTGCAACTCCGCTGAAGATTGACGCTTATTCGAAAGATGTTATATTTTCATATCGACTGCACTCACTGACTTCAATAAATAATCAATCAGTATTCGGTTATGCTGGGATTATTAACAAGCAAGTGCCATAGATAATCGGTAGTGTATAATCGATTGTGTAAATTCATAAGGGCATAGAAAAGGTAGAAAA
>CAZIQY010000139.1:0-4697 GCA_964541605.1 uncultured Syntrophaceae bacterium
GAATGGGTGGCCGAATTAAAACGGAATCAGTGGCCGATTTGGAGCGGAATACTCAGATGAGGGACAGCGGATCGCCATAGACAAAATACAGGGGAAATTTACACCCAAAAAAGATTATCCACAAGCATCACCCACAAGCATAGAGGGGTGTACATGAGCTAAGTATGGTCGGGGCGGCAGGATTTGAACCTGCGACATCCTGCTCCCAAAGCAGGCGCGCTACCGGGCTGCGCTACGCCCCGATTTGATGAATCCCGCCCAAAAAGCGGGTATTTCAAAATGACGGATATTATAACCGTCGCATACTGGATACGTTTTCAATCAATTGTTTCGTAAAGGTATCATTTCATTTTGTAACCACTTTTTCAGCTTCTTTACAGCTTCCGCCCTGTGGCTAATCCTGTTTTTTATCTCTGCTGGAAGCTGTGCTACAGTCACCCCCTTCTCAGGCATGAAAAAGACCGGATCGTATCCGAAACCGCCGTTACCGATTGGTTCTTCACTGATTAACCCTCGTAATGAGCCTTCAAAGGATTCAAACCATCCGTCAGGACTGTAAAGAACGAGAACACACCGAAAAGAAGCGCCTCTGTTTTCTGCGGAAACACCGTTTAATTGATAGAGAAGTTTGGCGATGTTTGTATCGTCTGTTGCATCATCTCCGGAATACCTTGATGACCGAACACCGGGTTTCCCGCCCAGATAATCCACTTCCAGACCTGAATCATCCGCCAGAACCGTCTCTCCAATGGCGTCCGAAATCGTCTTTGCCTTTTTCAAGGCGTTTTCAAAAAACGTCTCTCCATCCTCTTCAATGACCGGATGATCTGCAAAATCGTTCAATGAAAAAACCATTACATTCGCATCCTCAAGCATTGATTTGATTTCTCGTATTTTACCTTCATTTTTGGATGCAAAAACGATCGTTTTCAGAGCACCTCTCCCAAAATATGTACCTGTATTTTAATGATTTCATTTATCCCCTTTGTCGCAAGGTCAATCATGTCGTTGAGTGAATCACGGTTGAACGGTACTTCTTCGGCTGTACCCTGAATTTCGATAAATCGCCCCTTCCCGGTCATCACAAAATTCATATCTACCTCTGCTTTGGAATCTTCTTCATAATCAACATCAAGATAGATATGTTTGTTTAGAATACCGACGCTTATCGCAGAAACATAGTCTTCCACAGGCATGTCATTGATCATGCCCTTATGTTTAAGTTCCCTGAAAAGATTGATCAACGCAATAAAACCACCGGTAATGGATGCAGTCCTCGTTCCACCATCCGCCTGAATTACATCACAATCAATATAAATCGTTTTTTCACCAAAAGCGTCCAAATTCGTAACTGAGCGTAATGATCTTCCGATCAATCGTTGAATTTCATGGGTCCTTCCCCCGATTCGTCCTCTTGTCGACTCACGAGGCGTCCTGATCTTCGTTGACATGGGGAGCATCGAGTACTCCGCGGTCAACCAACCCCTGCTTGTGTTCCTGAGGAAAGGAGGGACATTCTCCTCAATGGTTGCCGTGCAGATCACTTTTGTATGGCCCATTTCTATTAGAACGGATCCTTCCGGATACTTCAAAAAGTCTTTCGTAATTCTTATCTCACGTATTTCATCAAAACGACGTCCGTCAGCTCTTAATAGCATAAGACTCCAACGTATATTTCCTTTAGAAGTATTCCCTGATGCCCTTGCTTAAAGCACGGGCAATCGAACTTCTCACATTTTCATCCATTATCTTGTTTTTATCTTCCTGGTTTGTAGCAAATCCTATTTCTACGACAACGGCAGGGATCGTCAATCCTTCGAGGATCACATACGGGGCGTTCCTCAGCCCTCTGCTTTTTCTCGGGAACACACCCTCAAGATTTCGCTGAATCAGTTGTGCCAGCTTGACGCTGTCGTTTAAATATTTATTCTTGGCCATGTCCGCGAGAATTTCCTTGGAAGTGATCTGATCCGCCGTGAGAGATGCAAACCCGGGGAAGTAAAGCTCGTAACCGGACGATTCCTTTCCATAACCGGCGTTGACATGAATCCCTATAAAAACATTTGAACGGGATGTTGATATGGCTTTTGTTCTCTCGGACACTGAAATATCCATATCGGAAGCTCTTGTAAGAAGAACATGAATATTTCCGTATTTATCAAGCTCTTTCTTCAACATAAGTGCTATAGATAAAGTAATATCTTTTTCATTAAATTTGTCTGTTAATTTTACTCCCAGATCTTTCCCTCCATGACCCGCATCCACAATAACTTGATGTTTGCCCTGGGAGGGTTGCGCAATCGCAGTTGATGCGGTGGCAAATACCAATACCATTATTGCGATGACGATTCTCTGTACCCATTGTTTCATCTTATCAACCATGATGTTCACATATTTCTGAAGCCGAGCGTCTCATACAGCAAATGACACATGTCTGTCAATCTACAAACTGACCTTGCCACCACTTCTTTACTATGCCCCCCTGACCCTTTCGACCGATCTCACGCTTTTAAGTTTCTTGATTGCATTAAGCACCTGGTTAAACTGATTCAAATCATTCACATCAATCTTAAAATTGCATATGGCCTGCATGTCATCCGGCTTTGTGTCTATCTCCGCATGACTGATGTTAATGTCCATGCCCGATATTACGGCGCTTAATTCAGCCAGCAATCCTTTTTTATCTGAACAGATGACCATCATATTCACCGGGAATGTCCGTTTCTTGCTCACATTCCATTCCACATCCACGATCCGTTCCGGGTCCATCTCCTCTATGTTCACACAATTTGCCGTATGAACCGTGATCCCCCTTCCCCTTGAAATATAACCCAGTATCTCATCGCCGGGAATAGGATGACAGCATCTTGCAAATCTGACCATGACATCTTCAATCCCTGTCAGGGATATTCCAACAGATGGGGATGCCTGGCTTTTCTTCTTATCTTTTTCAGGCGCTGCTTCCGCCGCTTTTGTAACCTCTTCCGGCAAGAATCTGTTTACAATTCGCTTCGCGGATACTTTTCCATATCCAACAATAGCCATCAGGTCGTCAATGGTACCGATAGAATAGTCTGCATAGATTTTTTTGAGTTTTTCAGATTTAACTATCTGGCTGAATTTCAGGTGTTGCTTTTTGAACTCTTTCTCGAGAATATCTTTACCTAGGGCGATGCTCTTATTCCTCTCTTCCGTTTTCACCCAGTTTCTGATTTTGGATATGGCTCTTGATGTTACGGCATACTTCAACCAGTCCTTGCTGGGATGGTGGCCTGTCTGCGTAATGATCTCAACGGTGTCGCCATTCTGGAGTTGATATTTCAGTGGCACGATATTCCGGTTAATCTTGGCGCCCACACACTGATTACCCACATCCGTATGAATGCTGTAAGCGAAATCAATCGGGGTCGCTCCTTTGGGAAATGCCTTCACATCCCCCCTCGGCGTGAATACATAGACTTCATCCGGGAAAAGGGCCATTTTCAAATTCGACATGAATTCACGGGGGTTTTCGAGTTCCTGCTGAACTTCAAGCAGTTCCCTGAGCTTTTTAATCTGATCGTCATCACCTGTCTTGTATGACTGTCCTTCTTTGTAACGCCAATGTGCGGCAATTCCTTCTTCCGCCCATTCGTGCATGATCCTGTTTCTGATCTGAATCTCTACTCTCTCACCGTATGGACCGATCACGGTCGTATGCAGTGCACGGTAGTTATTGGCTTTCGGCATGGCAATGAAATCCTTAAAGCGGCCCGGAACGGGTTTCCATAAGGCATGGACCACGCTTAAAGCTTCATAGCATTCGATTTCCTTCTCTGAATCAAGAATGATCCGGAATGCTAGAAGATCATAGACCTCATCGAGATCGATATGCTGCTCTTTCATTTTTTTATAAATGCTGTAAAAATGTTTCGCCCGGCCTTCAACGATACCTTTCAACTGAAACCTGTCGATTTCCTTTTGTATAATGTTTTTAACCTCTTCTGTATACTGCTCTCTCTTTTCCTTTTTTTTGGAAACCCGTTTGGCAAGCTCATTGTAAGCTTCAAAATTAATGTAACGAAAGGATAAATCTTCCAATTCCACCTTCATCCAGTTAATTCCGAGGCGGTTTGCAAGAGGAGCGTAAAGCTCAAGGGTTTCTTCAGCGATATATTTCTGTTTCTCCGTCGTTTGAAACTCAAGGGTCCTCATATTGTGAATCCGGTCCGCCAGCCTGACCAGGAGTATTCGGATGTCGGAAGACATGGCCAAGATCATCTTCCTGAAATTCTCTGCCTGCTGTTCCACCTTGCTTCCAAGGGTTATCTTGCTGATTTTCGTAAGTCCTTCGACAAGAAATTCAACTTCTTTCCCAAAAGCCCCCCGAATCTGCTCAAGGGTCGCAAGTGTATCCTCGACGGTATCATGAAGCAAGCCTGTTACAATTGTTGCAGCATCGAGTTTCATGTCTGCAAGGATCCCAGCTACTTCCACCGGGTGTGTGAGATAAGGCTCTCCCGAAAGCCGAACCTGCCCCTGGTGAACAGATGCAGAGAAAATATATGCCTTCTCGATAATCTCGAGCTCTTCCGCAGTGAGATAAGACTGGGTTTTGTCCAATATGTCCGTAATGCGAAGCATGTAAATTACACGCCTTCACTCACTACTGTCCGGAATAGTTAGTACATAAAATTTGTAAAAGCTTAACATATTTC
>CAZIQY010000140.1:0-4672 GCA_964541605.1 uncultured Syntrophaceae bacterium
GAGGGGGCCGAGGATACGTTGAATATCGCTCATCCACAACATTTGACAATATCTCACCCCTGTCAGGATACTCTAATTGTATTGCCCTGATCTGTGCAATGTAAGGGGTTCAGTCCAGTGATTGAAAAAAGCCTTGGCCGGGATTTAGTGCCATCGCGTAATATAGCAGGGGACAATTTATTATAAACTGGAAGTTGTATAAGATTGGAATATCTCGTTACATTCAAAATTACGTTGGTTATATTTCTTTTTCTGCTTTCAGGAGTTTTTTCCTGTTCTGAGGCCACTCTTTTTTCACTTACCCCCCTTCATCTTCACAAAATGAAGGAAGAACGCTTTCCTTTTCTGTCCTACATTCACAATCTGTTGAATTATCCGAAACGTTTGCTCATTACCCTTATTGTTGGAAACGAAGTGGTAAATATCACACTCTCCGTTCTGACGGCTTCTTTATTCATTGAGTGGTTGGGTATCAACGGCCAGTGGGTGTCTATTGCCGCTACGACCTTGCTGCTTTTGATCTTTGGAGAAGCGATTCCAAAAACCTTTGGCGTTACCTATCCGATTCGCTTTTCGTTCTTTGTTGCCCCTTTCATCAGCATGGTATCGCATATAGAACGTCCTGTTGTCTGGATTCTGGAAACCGTATCGGCCTGGATCGTATCACATTTACCTGGTGGCAATTCAAGGGTGAAGACTGCCCTAATGGAAGATGAATTCAGGTCACTCGTTGATACAGGGGAACAGGAAGGAGCCATCGAGGCATCCCAACGTGCTCTCATCCATCGTGTATTTGAACTCGGCGACAAACCTGTTTCCGAGGTCATGGTTCCGCGGGTCGATATGTTTTGTCTTCCCATCTCGTTGAGCATTGAAGATATGGAAAAAGAAATCATCAAGGCGCGTCATGGCAGGATACCCATTTACGGGACAGACCGGGATGATGTTCTGGGTATCCTCTTCGCGAAAGACCTCCTGCAGCATGTCTCGGAGTCGGAAAAAGCACCGCGACTGGAGAAACTTCTGCGGAAACCATATTTCGTTCCTGAAGAGAGAAGCGCCGCATTGGTGCTCCGCGATTTTCAGGCCAGAAGGATACAGATAGCCGTTGTGGTGGATGAATATGGCGGCGTTTCAGGTCTGGTAACGCTCGAGGATATCCTCCAGGGACTGTTTGAAGACATATATGAATATGGCTTGAAGTCGATCCTTTGGCAGAAGATCGACGACCGGACACTCCTCTTGTCCGGGAAAATGTCGATAGATGAGTTTAACAGGCTGACCGGTTACGACTTCCCTGCGGATGATTTCGACACCATTGGAGGATTTGTATTTGATCTTTTTGGGAAATTGCCGTCAAAAGGTGAAAGTGTCCGTTTTGATAATTATACATTTCATGTGGAAAAGATGAGTCGTACCAGGATTCTGATATTAAAAGTCGAAATAGACGAAGGCGACCATCATGGATAATCATATCACGGTCGTCTTGATTATCCTGTGTCTATGCCTCGAAAGCCTGTATTCGGGCGGCGAGATCGCTTTCATATCGTCCGATATACACCGTATAAGAAACAGGGCAAAAGCAGGCCTGAGATCAGCCGGTCTCGCACTAAAACTTCTTGAATCTCCGGAATGGTTTTTGGCTACAACCCTGACAGGAACCAATTTATTTATTGTGACAAGCACAACACTGATGACGGCACTATGCCTCTCCCTTTTCGGAACGTCTCAGGGTGAAGTGATTTCCATGCTTGTGATGATTCCTGCCTTGCTGGTGATGATCATATCCAGAAACATCTTTCAACGGCATTCAGAAACGCTGGCGATAAAACTTTCCCACTTTATCTGGTACTCGTCACTCCTGTTTTATCCGGCAGTGTACCTCATTGCAAAAATCTCAAGAGGGACCGTACGGATGTCCACGGGAGAGGCCGGGAGATCTTATTCCTATGTTACAAAAGATGGATTAAAATATATCCTGGAAGAACAGGGAGCGGACAGCGACATCCTGAAAACAGAAAAAGACATGGTAAGAAACATCATAGATTTTTCCGACCTCACCGTCGGTAAAATCATGGTTCCCCTGTCGGCCATGATAGTTCTGCCCGTTGCGGCGACACTCCGGGAGGCCGTCAAACTTGCAGCAGAGAAAAGATACCTCCGTATCCCCGTTTATAGAGATCATGTATTTAATATCATTGGTATTCTTCATTTTTTTGATCTTCTGGAAACCATGCAGCACCGTGCATCTTCTCCTGACATTTATCCTGAAGAAAATACGATTGAATCCTGTCTCAAGCCTGTTGTTTTTTATGTTCCTGAAACAAAACTTGCGAAAGAGCTGTTGATTGAGCTGCAGGTCAGAGCTGAACGGATGGCTGTTGTGGTTGATGAGTACGGGGGCGCGGTCGGAATCGTGACGTTAGAAGATATCCTTGAAGAAATCGTGGGTGAAATTGAAGACGAATATGACAGCGGAGAAAAGTTGTATAAGAAAATCGGTCAGCGCAAGTATCTGTTTAATGCCAAAATACATATAGAAAAGATCCGGCAATTAATATCGGTGGACATACCCGATGGTGATTATGAAACCCTTGGTGGATTCCTGCTGTATAAGATGGGAAAGATACCCCAGAAGAAGGAGACGCTTAAATATGGTAATGTTTTCTTTGTTATTGAAGATGCGGATATGAAATCCATCAAAGAGGTGCTGATTATCCTGCTGGCTGCAACCGGCATGGCTAAGGGTGATTGAAGTACAGCTCTTGCAGAAGTCGAGCGCTTTCCAGAGTATAATTTTTTTAAGTAAGGTGGATGAATGACCGAAGACAAGAAAAAGCGATACAGCGCCATTATCCTGGCGGCTGGCAAAGGAACAAGAATGAAATCGGATCTGGCAAAGGTTCTCCACACCCTTGGTGGCAAGCCGATGCTGGCCTATTCGATTGATGTAGCGCGGGCAGCAGGGATGGAGAAAATAGTTGTCATCACTGGATATCAGGGGAACCTGGTCAGAGAGGCTTTTCACAGTCAGGGATTGATCTTTGTGGAACAGCGTGAACAAATGGGAACCGGCCATGCTGTACTTCAGACAAAAGACGTGTTCCGCGATTACGAGGGTACAATCCTTATTTTGTGTGGCGATGTTCCCCTGCTCCGGGTTTCAACCATCCAAAATCTGCTCGAGCGTCATGTTGCGGAAGGAGCGGTTGTCACTGTATTGGCAACCATCTTGAACAATCCCGCAGGTTATGGTCGAATTGTTAAGGATGAAAAAAATGGTAACGTTTTAAAGATTGTTGAGGAAAAGGAAGCCACTCTCGACGAGAGGAGAATCAGGGAAATCAACACGGGCATCTATAGTGTCGCAAGCAGATTTCTTTTTGAGGCCGTTGCAGAAATCGGTAATGATAATGTGCAGAAAGAATATTATCTTACCGATATGATTGAAATTGCAAGCAAAAGTGGTTTTAAGGTTGTGTCTTTGGTCTCTCCCGATTCCGATGAAGTCATGGGTATTAACACACCTGATGGTCTCGAGAGGGCTGCTTTTATTAAAATGAAAGGGTAACGACAGATCGGGAATTTTTCATGGAATTTGGTAATTTGTCCCTGAAAAATAATGTTTTATTGGCGCCCATGGCAGGCATTACAAACCTGCCTTTTCGTTCTCTCGTACGAAAGTTCGGCTGTGGTATGGCGTTTACCGAGATGATCAGTGCCAACGGCCTCGTACGAGCGACTGACAAGAGTCACCGATATCTTGATTCCGCACCGGATGATAAACCTCTTGGAGTCCAGATTTTTGGATCCGATCCGACCATTCTTGCTGAGGCAGCGCAAATTGTGGCGGACAGAGGCGCCGATCTTCTGGATCTGAACATGGGATGCCCTGTCAAAAAAGTAGTCAAAACGGGTGCAGGAGCTGCTCTGATGCGGGATCCGGTGAGGATTAATCTCATCCTGCGGAGCGTCAGGAAAGTAACCACCTTGCCGTTGACGGTTAAAATACGCTCGGGCTGGAGTACTCGCGAAGTAAGGGCCGTTGAAATTGCCCGTATTTCGGAAGATTGTGGCGTGGATGCCGTTATCATTCACCCCCGAACGGCTGACCAGGGCTTCAGCGGGGCGGCAGATTGGCGTATCATTGGAGCGGTAAAAAACAGCTTACATATTCCCGTCATAGGAAGTGGTGATATCAGAAGTCCGCAGGATGCTTTTAGGATGATTACCACAACGAGATGTGATGGGGTCATGGTTGGAAGGGCCGCCCTCGGGAATCCATGGATTTTCAGGGAAGTTATATCCTGTCTTCGTCATGAAAAAGTGTTTTCACCGTTGCTTCTTTCCGAAAAGGAAAAGGTCATCCGGGAACATATGGATATGGAAATTATGTATTCGGGGGAGTATTTGGGGACGAGGAATTTCCGAAAACACCTTCTCTGGTATACCAAGGGTATGAGAGACGGCTGTCAATTCAGGCAGAAATTGGGCTGTATCCGGCACAAGGATCTCATGCTTCAGGCATTGGGTGATTTTTTCCGTTCTCATGAGCATATGGCTGTAGACAGTTAAAATAAGAGCTTGACTTTTACAGGTCGACTTGTCATATATACCGAGGCGATTTAAGAGTCCTTGCCCAACGGTGCGCAGGGGGCTGGCCGATGGCGTT
>CAZIQY010000141.1:0-4536 GCA_964541605.1 uncultured Syntrophaceae bacterium
AGGTATCCGGAAATCAAGGTCCGGGCTTACGATCCGGAGGGGCGGAAGGTGAGCAATCGCTATCTCGACTTCGCCGCCCGTGTCGTACAGCATGAGATGGACCATCTCGACGGGAAGCTGATCGTGGACTACGACGGCTCGGTCTTTATTCCGAAAAGACGGCAATTTTTTTTTGAAAAGTTCTTCCGGGAGAAATGAGGGGCTCCCCGGCCTTGACGGCCGGGGAGAAGAGATTTAACCGACCAGCGCTTTGAGGGTATCGACCACCGGAGAAGTGAAAAGGGCCACGAGCACGGTATAGAGGGCAAACGATCCGATCGCCTCGCTGAGGTAGAGTCTCGGATAACGGTTTTTCAAGGAGAGGATGATCAGGCCGCCAACGATAAGACAACCTAGGTGGAAATAAGGGAAGTTGCCGCCTCCCGTTGCTGCGTATTCCGCATAGCTGAAAGACGCTGTGACCAGGATTATAAAGGTTGTCAATAACAGGGCCTGAATAATCTTTTTCATTTGTTTTCCCCCCTCTCAAAATTTCTGTGATCTCATAGGACGGATACGGGATGCCTGCGCCCTTTGATCCGGCTTCTGCTTCACATATTGCTTTCCCTTATATGAAAGTTTCATGCCATATTGTCTCTTCTTTGGAAGATACTTGCATCTTATCGGAAATGATTGCTAATTACCGATCAATGTCTCCGCCGGTCTCTGATAGATCCCTCCCGCATTGAACAAAATGTTCATCCGGAGATCCATAAAACGTGCAACGGGAATCGGATCGGATGGTCTTGTACGGGCAATCTGGTAATCCGTTATCTTCGTAACAACCGAATCGCTCAGGAAGGAAATTATTATGAGAAATTTAAGCAACGCATATGGCGAATCGTTTAGAGTTATCCACCAAGATTGTGAGTATTTCCAAGGCAGACATGCCACGTGCTCGCTTTTAAGGCCATACATTATTCAAAATATGGGCATAACCGATGCCTCCATAAGAAGTGAATATGTTTTTCAAGTGAATATCTTTTTCTGAATATCTTTTTCTTGACATCCTTATTCTATATGAAGTAGAATATTCTTCAACAAAAAATAATGAAGGATTTATAACATGCCCCTTCATGCCCTCATCTTAAAAAAGCAACTCCACCTTACTAGAGTCCAGAGCCAGAGCGTCAAGTACATCATGGACCATTACGATGAGGTTATTTTCATGACCTCATCCAAACTCGCCCGTAATGTAGGCGTGAGTGAAACATCAATCATCCGTCTTGCCCAGACCCTTGGCTTTAAGGGATATCCAGGTATGCAGCGATACCTCCGGGGAAGCCTAAAGAGCCGCCTATCCACGGTCATACGCTTGGAAAAATCAATTTCCCATTGTTCTTCCGTGGCCAATGTTTTCACAAAAAACATTCGGCAGGACATAATTAATCTGACCCGCACCCTCCAGGAGATGCCTTTTACTGCATTACAAGAGGCTGTTGATTCTATACTGGCGGCACGATGCGTTTACTTCATCGGAATGCGAGGTGCCCACGCCCCGGCCCTAATTCTTAGTACTTATCTCCGATTCCTGAATCGTAATGTAGTTCTCATCACGCCAGGTTACGGCGATATCTGGAACCACATCTATTCGATTGGGAAAGAAGATCTTGCTGTCGCGATCAGCATTCCTCGTTACTACCGATTAACGCTGGAATTGTTGGAATATGCGCACAAAAAGGGTGCAAAAACTGGGGCTATCACGGATTCGGCGCTGTCGCCACTTGCCCGCTATGCCCAATGGGTGCTTCCAGTTCATTGCCAACTAGATTCATTCATCGAATCTTATACAGCAGCCGTCAGCGTGGCCAGCGCGCTGGTAACCGCCGTTAGCATGAATAATCCGGAAGAAACGATGGCCGAGCTGAAAAAGCACGAAGAGCTCTGGAAGGAAAAGAAAGATCTAATAAATCCCATGCGCCAACTTCCCTTCTATGCTCCAAAACGTAAAAGATAAACTTTCCTTCAGACAATGAGACATTCAAAGTAATAAAGTTGTAAAGAGAGATAGTCCATAGCGAATGGAATAGAATACTTTTTTAGCGGAGCGCGCCCGTGGGATCGTACAAGATATCCTGTCCCGAGAAACGCAAAAGACAGTCACCCCTCATGTGGAGGAAGAGATTGTCCGGATTGTTCTGGATTATGCAAAGCACCTCGGAATTCCCAAGGAGAGGGTTCCTCGGGATTTCTTTGAAAATTAACGAAGCAAGCACCAGACATTCGGTGTGAGATAGCGACGAGGTGAAGCTTATGACGAGAGAGACATTACTTCATCATCCCCTGCCTCATCGAGGCGAATCTCTAAGGAATCAACTTGAAGCATTGCGCTTCCCAGACCTGAAAATGAGAAAGGGAATCTTCTGCGGACAAATCGAAAAATCAGACCATTCGCTCTGGATTAGGGACGACATCTAATATTAAGGAGGAGAAAAATGATGGAAACAACAAGATTTCCGAAATCAGAGGCAGCTTATGAGGCTGGAAAGAAAGTAATTCCAGGTGGTGTGATAGGAACGCGCCGGCCTGAGAATTTCGTACCGGGGGCATATCCCCTTTACGTAAAAGAAGGAAGGGGGGCACATTTTCAAGATATCGACGGTAATGAATACATAGACTACTTGGCAGGTTTTGGGCCAGTACTTTTGGGGCATGCTTATGAAGCTGTGGACAATGCAGCAATCGAAAGAATCCGTAGAGGGTTTTGCTTCGATTTATCGCAGGATATTCAAAACACATTGGCAGAAAAAGTTATTGAATTCATCCCTTGTGCAGAACGGGTCCTCTTTGTCCTGAGCGGTTCAGATGCTACAACCGCAGCGATCCGTTTAGCCAGGACATACACGGGAAGAGACAAAATCCTGAAGTTCGGCTACAACGGCTGGCATGATTGGTGCGTACCTGTTCCAACAGGGATACCGGCTAAGGCGCGCGAGGACATCATTCCTTTTACATACAATGATATTGCGTCCGTCGAGACAGCAATGGAGAAACACAAAGGTCAGGTCGCGGCGATTATTCTTACGCCACTTGCTCATGAATTTAATCATCCCTTGGAATTTCCCAGGGATGGATTTTTACAAAAACTCAAAGACATCACCAAAGCGGAAGGATCTTTGTTGATCTTTGATGAAGTTCGCACTGGATTCCGTTTGGCGCGAGGGGGAGCGCAAGAATATTTCGGGGTAACACCGGACATCGGTGTCTTTGGGAAGGCCATCGGCAACGGATATCCAATAGGTATGGTGACGGGATCGAGTGATGTAATGATGGCAAATCAGAAAGCGTACATTTCTTCTACGTTTTTCTATAACTCCTTCCCAATGACGGCTGCCTTGGCGGTGCTAAATGAAATCGAGGTGAAGAATGTAATCCCGCATATTTGGAGACTGGGTGAAAAGCTGCAAAAGGGGATGAAGGATCTTCTATCAAAATATGAAATTCCGGCTGAAGTGTCCGGTCCTCCGCCAATGCCATTTTTAACGTTTAAATCAGATAAATCAGATCCACAGAAGAAGCATCAATCAAGGCGCAGGATCTTCTTCACGGAAGCCATAGCGAATGGAGTCTTCGTTCATCCCTTCCATCATTGGTATATCATTTATACACATACGGATGAGGATATTGAAAAGACGCTTTCCGTAATGGAAAAGGCGATGATGAAAATCAAGGCACAAGTTCTTTAATCAAGGAAATGGAGAATGCAATGGAATCGTTGAACTGTCTTTTCAAACCTGCCTCCGTCGCGGTGATTGGGGCCTCCGAGATACCCGGCAAAGCTGCGCAGCGGAGGACAAAAAGTCTGATCCAGGGGGGTTACCCGGGAAAGATCTTTCTCATCAACCCCAAACGGGACACCCTGTTCGGACGAAAGGCCTACCCATCGATCCTCGATATCGGGGAAGAGGTAGACCTTGTCGTGGTCGTCGTCGCCCCGAAGCTGATCACTCAGGCCGTGGCCGACAGTGTGAAGATGCACGCCAAGGGAATCGTGATCATCACGGCCGGCCTCGGAGAGACCGGAGAAGATGGTAAGAGAATCGAGGCGGAGATCCTCCGTACCGCGACCGAAGGAGGCGCCAAGCTCATCGGCCCCAACTGCAACGGTCTCTTCTCCGCTGCGGGCAACATGAACCTTATCGGTGTTCCATTCATCCAGAAGGGCCCTCTGGCCGTGATCGCCCAGAGCGGGAACATCATCGACTCGATCACCCACTATGCCGAGATGCGCGGGGTGGGACTGAGCCACATCATCTCCGCCGGAAACGCCATAGGAGTCAAGTTCCACGAATACATCGAGTACCTGGGACAGGACGAGGAAACCAAGGCGATCCTGATGTACATGGAGGGGATCAAGGAAGGGGATCAGATTGTCCGGGTGGCGCGTGAAGTCTCGAAGAGGAAGCCAATCGTGATTCTCAAGGTCGGGCGGAGCAAGGCGGGCGCGCGGGCCGCCGCCTCCCACACGGGGTCCCTGGCCGCCGATGACGCCATTGT
>CAZIQY010000142.1:0-4536 GCA_964541605.1 uncultured Syntrophaceae bacterium
TTCTACCTTTTCTATGCCCTTATGAATTTACACAATCGATTATACACTACCTCATTTTGTCCGTTTTGCAAGTGTAAATCTCGATGTTGCCAAGGTTTTCTTGACATATAAGACCAGACTTTCTATTATTAAGTTATGTAGAAGTCAAATAGCTTATCAAAAAAATCAAACCTTCTGGATAAGTTTCGCCGTTTCGAGAGGGAGAGGAATGAATTGCAGTGCGTAAAACCTTTCAAAAATATCTTTTCATATTTATGGCCGTAGCATTCATCTTTACCTTTTCCCTGTCATTTTACATTCAAACGCAACAGGCCAAAGTCAATTCCGCAGAGATCATCAACCTGAAAATCGAGGATGCCAAAAAGCAAATCACGCAAAACAGCGTCAGTCTTGCCACGATTCGGAGGGACAGCGACAATTCAGCCATTCGCAAAGCCCGGGTTTGCGCCTATATTTTGAGTCTTTATCCGGGCGCCGTGAACAGTGCCGACAAACTTCACTCACTGGCGAAAATGCTCGATGTGGATGAAATCAACGTCGTCAATGGAAAAGGGCTGATTACCGCCTCGACCCAGGCGAAATTCATCGGTTTTGACATGAGCAGCGGTGAACAATCCGGCTATTTCATGAGACTTCTGGACAGTGAAACCGAGTTGGTGCAGGAACCGCAGGCCATTTCATATGACAAGGCAACCGTGATGCAATACGCAGGAGTGCGGCGAACTGATGAGCCCGGGTTTATCCAAATCGGTTATTTCCCCGAACGGGTAGTGGAGGCGATGGCGGTGGCTGATATCAAGAATCTGGCGGCCGGGTTCCGCATAGGCGCGGCCGGGGAAATTTTCATCTGTAAGAACGGCATCATTGAAAGCATCGGCGACAAGAGTTGGCTGGGCAAACCTGCTGTCGAGTATGGCGTCAATATCACGGATGCAGAGGCGGGGCGCAGCTTTACCGCGAAGATCGGCGGAGTTGAGATGCTGTGCATATTCAAGGATTTTTGGGGCTACACGATCGTGGGCGCGCTTCCCGTCAACGAAATGTTTACCAGCCGCAATTCCACTGCGGTTGAACTGGTGATTTTCAATTTCATCCTCTTCGGAGTGGTCTTCGCCCTGATATCCTGGCTTGTGCAGCGGGTGGTGATCAGCGGAATACACAGCATGAATCACTCTCTCAAGAAAATAACGGAAGGCGATCTGGATGAAATCGTGCAAGTCAAGACCAACCAGGAGTTTATCTCCCTGTCCAACGGCATTAATTCTACGGTAAAGGCCTTGAAGAACGCCATAACCGAGGCGGCGGCGCGTCTGGACAAGGAGCTTGAGTTTGCCCGCGAGATACAGCTTTCATCGCTGCCCAACGTGTTTCCGCCCTTTCCCAACCGCAATGAATTCGAAATATACGCCACCATGCACACAGCCAAGGAGGTCGGAGGCGATTTCTACGACTTTTTTCTGATCGGAGAAGATCGCCTGGGGCTGGTCATGGCAGACGTTTCCGGAAAGGGCGTTCCTGCTGCACTGTTCATGATGACGGCCAAGACCCACATCAAGAACTGCATGCAGATCGGCGGAGATTTAGACAGGGTTATGAATAACGTTAATAACCTTTTATGCGAAAACAACGACACAGGAATGTTTGTTACCGCCTTTGTGGTGGAGTTAAATTTCAAGACCGGGGATCTGGTTTATGTAAATGCCGGACACAATTTGCCTCTTCTCAAGCGGGCAGGCGGTGATTATGAATGGCTGAAGGGCAAAAGCGGTTTAACACTGGCTGCAATGGAGGACTTTCAATACGAAAAAAATGCCATCAAACTGGACTTTGACGATCAGCTCTACCTATATACGGATGGGGTGACGGAAGCCCTCAATCCAGGGATGGAACTCTACTCCGACCATCGCCTGGAAACCGTGCTGAATCAGGCTAAGGAATTAAGCGTGACTGAATTATTGAGGTATATCAAGGATGATATTGATTCCTTTGCCGAGCATGCCGAACAGGCGGATGATATTACCATGCTGTCTATCAAGTACAAAAAGCGTGAAGTGAAGGTGTGCAACGTTACATGACCGGCGATACGGAACATACCTCGGCAAAGAGGTCTGCGATTGCCGCCTCCGGACTTTTCTCCGGCGGAGCCGCTGTCGGACTTGCCCTGTTCATTGCCGTAACGAGCAACTCACTCGCGCTCTGGTCCGACTGGATCGCCACGCTGATCGATTTCCTGGCGGTATTGATTGCCTGGTGGGGACTGAAAAAGTCCGATGCAGGAAAGACCGACGTCTATCATTACGGATTCGGCCGGTTTGAAAGCCTGACCAGCATGGGAATGGCTGTTCTCATGGTGGTTTCCTTTCTGTGCATTACCGCGGCAGCAGCTTACCGTTTCCTGCATCCCGTGTCCGTCCAAGGCATGGGTGTGCTGATCGGGATTGTCCTGCATGTCATTTTTGGATTCATCAATGTGCGCCTGCTCGTTCAGAGCCTGCGGCTGGAGCAGCGCGACAAAACAGCCCTGGTAACGGCACAGAGGCGTGTGTTCACGATCAAAGCAGGCGCGAATATCCTCATGTTTGGCACACTGTGCATATCGTTTTTTTTCCGAGAACATCGCTGGGCTTTCTATGCCGATCCCGTTGCCGCTGTCGTCATTGCCGGCCTCCTTCTGGCCAGTGCGGCCAAGACTTTCAAGTTTTCCGTACGGGATCTGATTGACCGTGCGGTGGAAGAACAGTCTCAACTGCTGATCCTCAGGGCGCTGACCCTCCACTTTGACGAGTACGAGCAAATTCATGACATTCGCACGCGCTGCGCAGGCAGTAAGGTCTACATCGAAATTTTTCTGGAGTTTTCGCCACAGCATCAGCACGGCACGGTGATGGATACTATCCGCTCGCTGCAGCGGGACATAAAAAAAATGATCAACTGCGATGAAGTGATGATCATCCCGGTAGAAAAACGATAAATTATTTTAAGGCATATGATTTGCTTATGGTTTTTTGCAGCAGGGGGAATAATGAAATTGACATCCCCTTAATGAAGTGCGGAAATCATATCTCAAATCTGACGAAGATGGGGTTGGAGACGATGGTCCCGTACCCTGTCATGTCGAACCGATAGTAGATCTTCTCTCCCCGCGACTCTAAGGGATCCAGATAATCGATCTTCAGCGGCAGGGTCCCTTTGAAGATCTGAATGAGCGAGCCGGAGCGGATCAGCCGAACACGGACCTCCTTTCCGGTTCCTCCCGTATCTCCGGAAACGGCGATCCGGATACGGGGGTTGCTCTTCAGAACGAGTTCATCCCCGGAAATCATACGGGGGGCCGTATCCGGCTTGGCGGCGGATACCGAAAATTCGTCGAGCCGAGGAATATGAGGAAACTTTCCCCGGCAGGCGTACATCTTTCCGGTCTTCAGGGCCGCCAGAACAGATTGAGGTGATCTCTCGGTCAGCCAGAGGACGGTCTGAAAGTTCCCCAGGTTCTCACCGGAGTCGCCCTCCTTGTGAAAGTCTGCCGTGGCGATTCCCCACGCAGGCCGTTCGCGGTATCCCCGACAGTACTCCCCCAGGACTACATCCCAGACATTACCCGGCTCCGTAATGGTGATCGTATCCCCATAAAGGGCGGCAAAGCCCGTATAATTTTTCGTCTCTAGAAGCATATGCGGGTAAGGCAGGGTCTTCACCTGAATGGGGCCGAATTTTCTGACCCCCGAGCGTGTCTCAGGATAGTTCCAGAACGTGAGGGCGCCCTTTCGACCGACGTCATCAATAAAGAGCTGGTACGGTGCCGCGCCCTGCTTGCCGTGATAGGCGTCAAAGGGAGATGGCTGTGTGAAAACGGTATTGATGAAAAACCCTGCGCTCAGGATGGCCAGAACCGCCCCGGAAATGCGCCACCAGCCATGCCTGAACAGGAAGTAGACAGCGATAAGGAAGCACAGGAGGAAGGCCGCAAGCGGGGGCAGCACCGCCCGGAAATGGGACCTGGAGAGGCCGTTGTGCAGGATGGGCAGGGTTTCGTAATCTTCCGGCTTTTCCAGTCCCATCGTCAGGATCCGGCGTTCATGGTCGTTGGCGGTCAGATTTCCGGTAAATGGGCTGCCCGTCCAGTAATAAAAAGGGGTGCTCTCCGTGCCGGGTATGAGGATCATATTGGGGTACATCTTCCGGAGATCTTGGATGGTCCGGAGATACCGGTCCGCCCCCGACTGGTTGATGGAGTTCTTTTCCTCCCTTTTCTTCGCGATATTCCGGAGGGGCGGCAGGCCGTATTCCATGACCACGCGGTCATGATCGTTGAGGAAGATAATGCCGAAGCCCTTCCTCAGGGCCATCTGCACGAGGGCTTCGGGATCGTAATCGCCGTCGCTGAAGGTCGTTCGCAGGTCGATCAGCGCGGGCGCCGGTTGGTATTCTGTACCTTGTGTCTGCCCGTATGTCAGAGCCGGTATGGTTAAAAAGAGATGTATTGCGATCGTGGGAACGATCAGGCAAAGCAAATAGATCTTGCGTCGGCATGTCGCC
>CAZIQY010000143.1:0-4499 GCA_964541605.1 uncultured Syntrophaceae bacterium
AAATATGTTAAAGTGTTACAAAATTTAGTTCCCCATTATTCCGGACAGTAGTGATTTGATATGTTTAATTGCCGGAGTAATAATCTCAGATTGGAAAGAACATGTTCAGTGCCTGTCTGATTAACGATCCCTTCGGCGATCCTGGTGTCTATATTGAATTTAAATACCGCCGCTCGGCCCTGCTTTTTGATCTGGGCGATATTCACCGGCTGAATCCCCGGAAGCTTCTAAAAATCAGCCACATTTTTATTTCCCACACCCACATGGATCATTTCATCGGATTTGACCATCTCTTGCGGGTCTGCCTCGGCCGCGACATTCACATATCCCTCTTTGGGCCGCCCGGATTCCATCAACAGGTGGAGAACAAGATCAGCGCTTATACCTGGAATCTCGTCGAAAATTACACAAATGACTTTGCTCTCCATGTGACGGAGCTTCATCCGGACAGGAAACTCGTGCGGCACTATCATTGCCGGACCGCTTTCAGACCTGAGATTGAGAAAGAGGCTGAAGAATTTGACGGCGCCCTTGTTGCGGGGAATTATTTCTCAGTAAAAGGAGAGTTTCTCGATCACAAGATACCCTGTCTGGCCTATCGGTTTGAAGAGAAAAGCCGAATCAATATTAAAAAAAATGCCCTGGAGGAAATGGGGTTGCCGGTCGGCGCCTGGCTCATTGAGTTAAAGGATCGTATCTTGAATGGTGATCCTGATGACACGCCCATCAGAATTTGGCGGAAAGACATGGCTCTGGGAGTCGGGGAACGGATTATTCCTTTAGGAGAGCTGAAAGAGGCGGTCGTCAAGATAACGCCGGGACAAAAAATTGCCTATGTTACCGATGTCATTTACAGCGAGGAAAATACCCGAAAAATCGTTGAACTGGCCGATGCGTCCGACCTTCTGTTTATCGAGGCAACCTTTCTGCATGAAGACGCCGAAAAGGCCGCTCAGAAGTACCACCTGACGGCTCTGCAGGCTGGAATGCTGGCAAGGAGGGCGAAAGCAAAGAGAATGGTTCTGTTTCATTTTTCGCCCAAGTACAAGGGCGCGGGAAATCTGCTGGTCGATGAGGCGATGCGGGCCTTCAATGGTCAGATTCTTTTGATCTGAAACCCTTCCAGCTTGATGGCGACCGCCCGCTGAAGAAGTTCGATGGATATGACAAAAAGTTCTTTTTCGTAATCGGTGCTGATCATCACTCCTTCGATACCCTTGAATGGACCGTCCGTAATGAGCGCCGGTTGGCCGATCCTCGGGTACTGGAACTGCTGAATTTCCACCTTTGATTGCACGAGACGTCGGATGGCTTCAATCTTCGCATCCGGGACGGGAATGGGTTCCGCTCCCCTCGGTTTTCCCAGAATTCTGACGACCCCGAAGGTCTTTAGAACATTCAGTTTCGTCGTATTATCCAGAGAGAGAAGTTCTACGAAGAGATATCCCGGAAACATGGGAATCATGATCTTCTTGCGCCGATCTTTTCGCTTGCTCCATACCTCGATCTTCGGTAAAAAGGCCTGAAAAGATTTGAGCACAAGGCCGGCATAAGCCCTGTCTTCGTGACGGCTGCGGGTGTGGATGGCGTACCACGGCATGGCGATTCCCTTCTTATGATCATTACTAAAGGCGGTTACTTTATAATAGCTCATTTGTTTTTTCAATGGTGAAATGACGATGGAATTGCGTATTTCCGGCATTATGATTTCTCCCGGCGAGGGGGAAGAGGTTTTAATGTCAAGGATTGCCTCGCTCCTCGACATTTCATCTAAATCCATTTTGTCACTGAAGATTGTCAGAAAATCCATCGACGCCCGGGAAAAAAGACAACCGCACTTTGTTTATGTGGTTGACGTGTCTGTAAGAGAAAAGATCGGTCAGTTTGCTCCGGTTCAGAGGGGAATAAAAATCGAACTGGTTCCGGCAGACAAAAGGCCGTTTTATCCGGTCGTAAGTATGAAGCCGCAGAAAAGTCCCGTCATCGTCGGAAGCGGCCCTGCCGGTTTGTTTGCGGCATTAATCCTGGTCGAGAGAGGCATTTTCCCTCTTCTCCTTGAAAGAGGCAGGACAGTTCCGGAGCGTGTTTGCGATGTCGCCGCCTTCTGGGAGAAAGGCAAGCTGAATCCGGAGAGCCATGTTTATTTCGGAGAAGGCGGGGCCGGTACCTTTTCTGACGGGAAACTCACGAGCAGAATCAGGAATCCCCATACGGCATGGGTCAAAGAAACCTTCGTTGATATGGGAGCACCATCTGAAATTTTGACGGATGCGAAACCCCATATCGGGACGGACAGGCTGCGGGAAGTGGTCATCAACCTCAGAAACAGTCTCATTGAGCGGGGATGTGAGGTTCGGTTTCAATCCATGGTAACGGACTTTCTCGTTTCTGAAGGCAGGCTGGAAGGCGTTCTTGTCAACGGGAAGGAAGAGATCAGGACGAACCAGCTGATTCTGGCCTCCGGTCAGAGCGCTGATGACACCTACAGGAAACTTCATGAATGCGGCGTTTGTCTTGAACCAAAGCCTTTTGCCATCGGCCTGCGCGTGGAGCACCCGCAGGCATTGATCAACAGGATTCAGTACGGCAGGTGGCATGATCATCCGGATCTTCCTCCCGCGGAATATTTTCTGACGGCAAAAACAACTGATCTGAAACGATCCGTTTATACATTCTGCATGTGTCCGGGTGGCAGTGTGATCGGGTGCAGCCCGGAAAGAGGGATTTTGGTAACAAACGGCATGAGCAATTATCGAAGGGACGGCGCTTATGCCAACAGCGCTGTGGTCGTGAATGTTCGGGTTGACGATTTCCGGGACGGCGGATTACTTCCGCTTTGCGGTCTGGATTTTCGAAGGAAATGGGAAGAAAAGGCCTTCATTCTAGGAGGGGAAAACTATTATGCTCCCGCTCAGCGCCTGGTCGATTTTCTGAAAAATCGGAAAGGCGACCTTCCGGGAACGACAACGTTCTTCCCGGGAGTAAAGGCGGCATCTTTGCGTGAAACCCTCCCCCTTTTCGCTGTTGAAGCGTTGGCGCAGGGTTTTCTTCAATTCGACAGAAGAATGAGAGGGTTTATCACAGAGGGGGCCACAGTGATCGGCGTTGAGACCAGGACCTCATCACCGGTGAGAATATTGAGACATCCCGATGGCCAGAGCGTGAGCGTATCCGGGCTTTACCCCTGTGGCGAAGGAGCGGGATATGCGGGTGGAATCATCAGTTCCGCCCTGGACGGCATCAGAATTGCGGAGAGCATTGCAACATAGGAGTGAATGTGCGACTACAACTAAATGATTTTAAATAATCAGGATGTTGAGGATTGCTGGTAGAAATGAGTGGTCAAATTCGTTAAGGTGACAAATGCCACAAATATTCTTGTCTATTGTCTTCTCACAAAGACGAAGTCTCCGCCTTCATCACCTGTTTCATTAATTGCACCGTAAAGAGGGGTTTGGTTTGTCGGACTATTATTTATGACGGCTTCTCTCAAGCTTGTGAAGAGTTTCTGCGAATCTAAATACGGATCGAGATTATTTGTTAGCCTTTTAACAAGAAACTCGACAAAGACACTTCTATCAGGAACGGTCTTCAGAGAACCGCTCGTTATAGCCTTCCGGCTGGCCAACTCATATATTTTTTTCATAGATGTTTTGGGGTCGGGAAATGCCGTCCGCACTTTGAAAATCCCGCCACTGAAACAGGCATCGGCAACCAGGAGGATGTGCTTTGCCTTGATGGCTTTGATATAATCCCGTATGTTGCTATTTGGAACCCAATCAGATGGGTCATTGATACCAGACGCATCCCTCGGTAACCAGAATCCCTGTCTCATGTCTTCCATCCATGTTCCGTGGCCCGCATAAAAAATCAGGAGGTTGTCTTTCTCGGTCAATTTATACCTCAAACTCTGTAGCGACTTATATATTGCTCTCCTGTCTGGGTTTTGTAAAATCTGAATATCTTCCCTTTCAAAAGTATATCTTGTCATAAGAGTATCCGCCAGTTTCTTTGCATCGGTCAACGGATAATCGAGCTTATTGATCTCAGGGCTATCATAGTCCTGAACCGCTATAATGAGGGCATAGTACCTGGCGAATGGGAGACTTGCTTCCTGAATGGACGCTTCTGTTTTTGCAGACGCAACCTTTCCGGCGTCACGATTGATGACAAACCGCTTCACTGCCTGGTTCTGAAGAACATCTACGGCGCTTACAATAACCTCATTACTGCCAACTTTAAGAAGAATATTCGCCGAAAACTGACCCTTTTCATCCAGCGCCGCCGACTGGCCATTGACCATGACGTCAACTATACCGGCCGTGCTTTCCGCCACACCTGTAACGGTAATGATCGTTCTCTTGGCTACTACCGAAACAGCGCGGGTTACATCCGGTGAGGTAATAACGATCCTGGGGGTACTCTTTCCCGGCGTTGAAATGGTTATCTGTCAATGGTAATTTAAAACTGTACCAATTCTGGTCATTGAAAAGTGTACC
>CAZIQY010000144.1:0-4461 GCA_964541605.1 uncultured Syntrophaceae bacterium
AGCCAAAATGGTTAAAGGATAAATTTTTTATGGCATGCGAGGAAAAGGGCACCACTCCGTCTATTGTTATCCGCAACCTCATGAAATCCTATTGCGGTCTCTGTCTTGTCCTGTTTATTGTCTCTCTTTCGTTTGCCCGTGATATGAAGGATTCAACCTATTCTACCGAACAGATCCTTTCCTACTTTTACTCAAAGACCTTTTTCGGCATCAAGGCGTTGTTCCCGGACATTAAATCTTCGGTCGGCGTCCGCCAGGCCCTCTGGCAGACCGGCGCCCAGGACAGCACCGATTATATCTACGCCGATCACTCAAACACCAGGCTTGAAGCAAAGGTCGAGATACCGATTCTCGATGTCTCTTACCTCAAAGACCGGTCGAAGGATAAAGATGAACTCAGGGCGTTTGTCATGAAGTCCCTTTCCAAAATCCTGGCCGCCCAGAAATCCGTTCAGGTCCTTGAAACTCGTTCCAGCAGCCTTAAGACCCGTCTGGAATATCTCCGGAACCAGGTCTCCCTTAAACTGGTCAATAAGGCAGACCTCTTCCCCGTTGAAGACCAGTTTTATTCCGTCCAGGCCCAGCTTTATGACTCTCAATCTACGCTTGAGCAGCGGATAATCGATTTGGCGGTCATTGCCGGCAATGATTGGCTGGAGGCATACAGAATGATCGTAAAATGGGATTCAAAACTGTTCGATTAGGGGCATGCTTTGATTGAGGAATTCTTCGGATTCATTGGCTTTGACCAGGTCCTTGAGACCGCTTTCGGTCACATGAAGCACAACCGGAGCGTGATCTTTATCGGCCCCCACGGGTGCGGCAAAACGTCGCTTATTGCCGCTTCTGCCAAGATTATGTCCGAACGCCGGGCCCAGTCTCTGCCGATGGTTATTCCCTTCTGCAATCCCATCAAGCAGTTCATCCTTGCCATTGTTGAAAAGCTCTACCGCCGCAAGCTTCTCGACCGGGAATATCTCGAGCAGGATTGGGACACCCTCCGCAAAAGGTTCTCCCGTGAGCATTACCGCCATTGCGTTAAAATCCTCCTGGCTGCTTTCAGGAACTATCCGGGGGTTTTTATTGGCATCGATGATCTCGATACTCTTACGCCCCTGGGCCGGTCGATCATCCTTGAGCTGACGAATTCCGGCGCCATCGTCTGTGCCGCGGCTTCCAAACGGACGGTAACGCTTAAGCGTGTACTGTATCAGTTCCAGGAGATTCCCGTCCCGCCGCTTCATGATGATGTCGTCCGCAAGCTCTCAAATGCCTTTATCGATGAGCGTGGCCACCTGGTCGAGGATCGGAAGCACTTCACCGAAAACATCGTCTGGAAGGCCGCCGGCAGCCCCCTGGCCCTCGACAACCTTCTCAAATACTTTGAGAATGAACCGCACATCCGTGTCGAAGACGTCCGCAAGGTTGCCCAGGATGCGGGCCGGAAAGAAACCTCCCTTGAATGGGTTATCTATTCTCTGTTTGCCTTTATCATCCTTCTTCGGTTCGTCAGTAGGGCCACCATGAACAAGCAGCTCTATATCATCACCAGCGCCATTGTCGCCGCGTTTGTGGTTCTGCGCTATCTTATCGCCAAGGGCAACAGGAGCGACGCATGACCGCACCCACCCACGTTGTCGGCGGCATCAGCGCAATGGCGTTCGTTTCATTGCTCATGCCTACATATCGCCTCGATCTGGTGCATATCCTCGTCGGAGCCACCTTCTCAATGCTCCCCGACATCGACAACCCCAGGGCATTCATCGGCCGGCTTTTCTTCTTCGTTTCCGGTCCCATCGACCGCAGGTTCGGGCATCGGACGATCACGCACAGTTTTCTAGCGCTGTTTCTGGTCGGCGCAAACTTCTATCTTTGCGGGTTCGTTTTCTCTCGTTCGCTGATCGTCCCGGCGGCGCTAACGGCCACCGCGGTCATTGCCTACTTTTCTCATCTTTTTTTCGACTCAATGACCAAGCAGGGCATCCTTGCATACTACCCCTCCCGTCTCTGGGGGGTCTTTCCCCGCCGTACGTCCTGGCGGATCCGCACAGGCACCAAAATTGAAATACTATACTTCTCCCTGTTCACCGTCACAGCGCTCATATTTCTTCCGCTCGGTCAATCCGGCGTTGTTCACGCCTTCAACCGCCTTTTCCAGGCCGGCGGCGTTGAAGTCAGGCTCAATGAGTTTGAGGTCAAGAAAAAGAAGGCCGGCCTTGGTTTCACCGTGTCTCAAATTGATTCCCTTCTCCGGGTCGGCGCCATCGATCCAAAGCAGGCTGAAGAGTTGAAGGCCAAGCTCCTTGAAATCGAAGTCCAGGAGGCGAAATTCAGAAGGGACCAGGGTATCGATGAATAAGGCCTTTTCTTTCCTTTTGGTCCTTCCTGCAGCCCTTATCCTCTGCTGTTCAGGGCTTGAGAATCCTTTTGATTCAAAGAGCCAGAATTTTGTTTCTGATACCACGCTCGTACGCATCATGCGCGAATATGATTCCACCCTTATTGATACGTCGATCGTCTATGATACCATCGTCCATATCGACACCATTATTCTCGACAGTTTCCGTATAGTTACTCAGACCCGTTATGACACGTCATTCGCGGTCGACACGCTGCATTTCTGGGATACGCTCTATCATTACGACACCCTTGTTCATCTCGACACCTCTCACATCATCGATACGTTTCACATCCTGGATACCGTCCGGTATTTTGATACTGTACATGTTAAAGACACGCTTCATTTTTACGACACGACTACACGATATGACACACTCACGTATCGGGACACTTTAACATTCATCGATACTTCTCATTTCCTGGATACGATTCATTTTCTTGATACCCTCTACCACTACGATACTCTGGTTCATCGCGACACAGTTATCGATACTGTCAGGTTCTATCGTACGCAGCCATTTATTTACCTGGTCGAACTACCCGATTCGTCTGTTTTCACTACGTTCGGCTATGGCGCTACCCATAACCTCGCTGCTAAGGCCGCGGGCATCGATCCGTCCATCATTCAGGGGTATTCGTACATGCCTTATTACGGCACGGTCTGGAACAATGTTGCTTCTCCGTGGGTCATTACCTCTACCACGACCAATACTACATCACCGATCCTTTATACATTGCGCGTTACCACCGACTCTGGTTTTTTCGCCAATACCTATACCATTCGCTGTGATCCGGGATCCGTTCTCAGCGGTTCCAAACCGTCATTCAAAGAAGTTCGTGTCCGTACTAATACCGGTGTTCCTGCTTCTTTTGATCGTACGTATTCCGGTTACATCCCGGCGTGTACGCTCTGGACCGACTCGGCCCCGTTTACTCCCTCTGCAGATGTCATCGATTACGTCCATATTCTCATGCGGTTTAATCTCGCCGGCTGTGATAAGTTTGATATTTATGCGTCTCTCAACGGCTCTTACAATTTCGTTCCCGACAATTTATATGACGGTCTTTCGTGGGCCGAGGTTGAACTTGAACATTTTCCCGTTCCCATAGGCAACAGCATTGTCACGGCCAACTGTCGGTGCGTCGATCCCGATACGTCGCAGTGGTCCGGGTGGACGTCACTATTTTTCATTGTTCGTGATGGGCGATAACTACGAAGGAAAGACATTTTATGCGGCTATTCAAGGCTCGTTTCTTTTTAATTTCCGCAGTACTTTTTCTTTTGTCCTGCGATGAGGCTCCTACGGGGTCCGACCAGGATGATACGGGGATCCGTCCGGTAATCACCATTAACCCAACGGCCCGCACGTATTGGTTCACCGATTCCCTTTTTGAATCCTTTCTCTACCCTTCAATTATCGACTGCGTTCCTGGTCAACCGTGCCTTATTGTCAGCACCGGTGCCTGGGATTATACCTGCACTGTTTTTCCCGATACCTTCTGGGGCATTATCCGATATGACATTTTTCCTGCCGAAACCCTCTATTGCCACTCCGATACGTGCTGGGTCAGGAATGATTCCGTCGTCTACAACATGGCGCCCTATTTTCAATCAAAGGCGAACGCTATTTGCTCTGAATCTGCCAAGGCATATACGCGCATCGGCGTTTGTTATCAGTATTCCACCGGCGAAGACACCGTCCGGATCCACAACGCCTGTTTTGACACCACGTTCGTCGATGTTTCGTCGTTCTGTCTCCCGAAATTGCCGCTTGATTCTACAAATGGCGTCTGGATCGAAACCATAGACACCGTTTTCTGTCCGGCGTCCGTTATTAACGGGTACGATGATCTTTTCACCATCTACGAGATAAAAGCATGGGTTCAATGACAACAATCAACTATTTATAAGGAGGCTTCATTATGGCTAACCAGAAATCTTCCCTCGCGGCGCTCAAGGAAAAAGCCGCCGAGCACGCGCAGAAGGCCAGGGAAATCCAGTCGAAAATTAAGGAGCTCGAGAACGAACGGTATTTGAAGATCGGGAAGATGGTGTCGGAT
>CAZIQY010000145.1:0-4364 GCA_964541605.1 uncultured Syntrophaceae bacterium
TTCAGAGGACATTTTATTCCGATGAAAAAGGGACAAAGAAGGTCGTTGTTGACACCAATAGCACATCACGGAAAAGGTGCACGATTTCCTTATCCATGCCGGTGTAAATGACAACCTAAAAATGACCCACTGTGATCACCTAAAACTGACCCACCCCTGTTGAAGTTAAAAAAACAGAGCCGTCACATCTTTTTTTTATTTGCTGGGGTTTTCTTTTTCAAACTTTCCTTCAATCTATAACTTTCCCAATTACACAGAATAATGTGAGCCTTGTGAGTCAAGCGATCCAGAAGAGCCGCCGTAAGCGTCGGATCTCCGAAAAGCTGAGTCCAGTCTGCAAAGCCCAGGTTGGTGGTAATGATGACGGAAGCTCTTTCGTAACGATCCGCCAGGACTTGAAACAACAGTTGTGCTCCCTCGCGGGAAAAGGGGACATAGCCAAGCTCATCCAGGATCAGGAGGCCAAAGCGAGAAGTTTTCTGGATGAACCGGTTGATCATCCGTTCGCTGCGGGCCTCGATGAGTTCATTGACCAGTCCGGCGCCGGTGGCAAATCGTGTCCGGACACCCTGACGACAGGCCTCCAAGCCGAGGGCGGTCGCCAGATGGGTCTTGCCCGTTCCCGTCTTCCCCGCGAAGATGATATTTTTGCGCTCCTGGATATAAGAGCCGCTTATCAGATCCCGCATCAAACGCCTGTCCAGATCGGGGGCGGCCTCAAGATCAAAGGTCTCCATGGTCTTCAGGATAGGGAAGCGGGCATCGCGAATCCGTCTTTTGAGCCGGTTATCGGAACGGGCCTGTATCTCGGATTCCGTCAGGGATAGAAGAAAATCCTCATAGGCCCATCCGTTTTCCCGCGCCTGGCGTGCCAGGGGCGGATAATGTCTGAGAATGGCCGTCAGTTTCAGTTGCTTGAGATGCTCGGAAAGAAGGACCTCTGTCGCCGGGTTCATCGGATCACCCCCAAATCCCCGTAAAGGGCCACATCGGGGACCATCGTGGCGGGCCACCCGGCAAGAGGTGCAAAAACTTCTTCCGGCCCTGAATAAACCAGGATGTGCCTGATCCCCTCGCTGTTGGAGATACGGTTCTCCAGGGCCAGTTCCACGGCCGCTTCGATCTCTGCCGCGGCATGATCCCGGTAGAGCATCAGCACGGAAATAAAATCCTTGATCCCTGCCGTCTCGCCCTGCCGTTCCTTGAACCGCACCAGAAGCCGCTCCAGGCAGGACGGCCATGCCGGACGCCATTGGCGGATCACCAGGGCGGAATCAAAAGCGCCGGGTTTGCGTCTGATCAACTCCAGGTAATGCTGGGGATCGAGCTGCCATTTATTATTGCCAAAGAGCCGCTCATGAGAGGCGATCTTCCTGCCTTCATAAAAGATATCCACATGGTCGATAGAAAGCTGAACCCTGACCTTAAATCTTACGTGCGATGTCGGCACCGAATAGTGGTTCTTATCCACCATCGCCGTAGCGTATTTATTGACCTTCGCCTCAAGGAAGCGCAGATTGCTGAACGGTACGGCCGGAAGAGAAATCAGATGTTCCTTCTCCTTCTCAAAAAGAGCATCCACGGTCTCTATGCGGCCATCCATGCGGTGTCCGCCGTGACGCAGGCAGGCTTCGAGAAGCTTCCCGTTGAGTTCCTCAAAACTATCGACAACGGGGACGGGGACAAGGTAGTTGCGTCGGATATATCCGATCGCCCCCTCAGTGCCCCCCTTCTCATGGGCGCATCCCGGATTGCAGAAACGGGCTGCAAAATTATAATAGGACCGGAATTTACGAAAGCTCTCCTGTTCAATCCGGCTGCGGCCCTGCAGAACCTTCTGGACGGCGCTCGTCAGGTTATCGTAAACGATAGTGGAAAAAACGCCGCCAAAGAAATCAAACGCATGAATGTGAGCGTCAAAAAAGGCCTCCTGCTTCTCACAGGGATAGGCGCGCGCAAAGTGTTTGCCTGAAAAACGGGGACGCAGGCAGAAATAATGAAACGGCGTCTTGACTCCCCGAAGTATCGCAACTCCTCTGCCCCAGTCGGCATCCGCCTCCCTGCCGCAATCCGCCTCTAGGATCAGAAAGACGCCTGGCGGCTCCGTACCCAATCTTGCTTTGGCCAAACGCACATAGCGCCGGACATTTACCTCACTGCCCTTATAGCCCTCCTCCTCGACCAGGCGGGTGTACATCCTTCGAGCCGTGTGCCTCTGTTTCTTCGGAACCTCCCGGTCCTCACTCAACCACCGATCTATGGTGATCCGGTGATCACCCAAAACAGGATAACTCTGACGCTCCCTTCTCTTGTATACCGCAGGTTCTCCCTGCAAAACTTTCCTGATCGTTACCCGGGAGTGCCCCGTCTCCTTTTGTATCCACCGGATGCCCTTGTCATAAACCCGATGTGCTGTCCTGATATACTCGTACTGATCCATCCTGATCACCTTCCCACCTCCGGTCATTCGGTCTTTGTGAATAACCAACTTACCAGAGATCATCTTATGGTGGGTCACTTTTACGTGATCACTGCCCCCTCAGGTGGGTCAGTTTTAGATTATCAAAACCACACAGTCGTCAGGCTTCAGCCCCTTCGGGTCTTTACGCATCTGCCTTTATGTGCTAGCTCCCGTCCGCCCCAGGGCTCCCTTTAAGCGAAGCTTCAGTAACAAAAAGAAAATCGAAAGACTGCTTATGTGGTATCATTAAGTAGAATCCACAACGCATAATTGCCCGTCAAAAGAATACTTGATGTTTACACTTTAAAGAAGATCACAAGGAATTTTGTTTTCTGGAAAGCACTTATCTTGTCTAAGAGCATGATCGAAAGATCCAACCAATGAGAACAAGGCCGATCAGTACGGGGATTGCAGCAAATATCATCTCCAACATACAACCCATTGAGGCAAATGCACCACCGGCGGCTGCACTGGCAGCTTCCTTAGCTCGCTCTTTTGGATCGGCTTCATGCGAAAATATGAAAGCACCAATGCCAAATAAGGCTGCAATCACAATAATGATCAACAATATCTTGCCCATATCATTATTGCTCCTTTCACGTTTTGATACAAAAACAGCAATGTGAGTGACTGTTACTTCATAACAATAGACAATATCCCCATAGTACATGTTGATATGCACGAAGAGATTGTAGATTACCTATTTTGATGCCCGTTTTAACAATATATTTAATGCTTCCATTGTAAATAGGTCTGTCATAAACCAACACTCCGGATTCCTGGGGTCTTCACCTGTTTCTTTATAGCATTTCAAAAGCTCATAAGTTGTTTTTGCTTCTTTAAGATAGATTCTTGACAGCACCTTGCCACCAATTACAGGTCCCTCAGGGATTTTTTTAGTTTTCGGTATTGCTGTATAGCAAAAAGTATAATTTTCATACATGGCAATACCTGCATAGCGGTGGCTGAACATTTCATAAGTTAATGAATCAATAAGCCCTGCAATTCTTGACGACAGCTCGCTATTGATAGGTTTGTCCTCTATTACATCATAATCATCTTCATCATCAATTGCCTGTTCTTTGTTCCCCATTTTTTCACAAACAATGCCCCTTTGAACAAAACTCCCTAACTGCTTCGCAATATCAGGGTTCAAGCGAATCACCTTATCAAAGTCATCAATGGCTCTGTTAAACTCTCCAGTCCTGGAATAGGCAACACCACGGTTGTGATATGCCTTGGCATTATCGGGATTGATCTCGATCGCTTTGGTGAATGCGTCGATTGCACTTGTGAAGTCATCTTTCATAAGGTGGATTATCCCTTGTGATCTCAACTCTTCATCAGGCGTTGATGGCTGAGCAGGCTTTTCTACACTTTCCTTAATCCCTTGAACCGGCTCAGTCTGTTTTGCTTTCAGTATGATGACGCCAATAATCCAAGCCACGATGCCCAATAGCGCGGAAAAAAACGATATTATTCTAAGCGTCTGAAGTCCCTTGTCCCCGAGCACGAATTGCAGAACCGATAGGAATATCCAGATGGCTAAGAAAGACCAACCTGTGTGAATCAGGGGTGGCCTACCAGCACGCTTTGCAATAGAATTTACAGCGGCGATAGGTATTAAAAAGAATAAAGCACGGATGAAAGTTTGGCTGAGCGTAAACACGACGTAATAACTCATTGTATATCGGCTTATTTTTTCTTTGTTTGAGATCTAATATGTTTATATGGTTTCCGCATAATTCACATTGATCACGAATTGAGAGTCTGCCTTCGTTCTCTGAGTATTCCGCTCCAAATCGGCCACTGATTCCGTTTTAATTCGGCCACCCGTTCCGTTTGAAATCGGCCGGCGATTCCGGGCCAAATCGGCCACCCCTGTCAGAGTAAAATAGACGCT
>CAZIQY010000146.1:0-4223 GCA_964541605.1 uncultured Syntrophaceae bacterium
TACCGGGTGAATCTCGTCAAGCTCCGAAAGGCCCTGGCCAGGCGGGGATATCACCAGGATGAACGCGACTTCGGTTGAGTGATGAAACGACGGAATTGTCGGCAAAAACTTAAGAAGAACATCAAGGAGGTGTGCAAATGAATCTGGGACTGGATGTCGGGTACGGGGACGTGAAGGCCGTTTACCAGCGCGAGGGAATTCTGGAGATGCTCAAGTTCCCGACGGCGATCACTTACGCGGAGCGGGAGATCGGAGATCTGTCGGCCTTTGCAGGGGGCGAGGAATATGAATACCAAGGCAGGAAATACCTCGTCGGCAGGGAGGCCCTGGTCGGCGCCTTTTCGACGCGGAGCTTCGAGTTCATGAAGAGGTACTCGCCCCTTTTCGTCTTCAAGGCGGTGAAGAAAATCCACCGGAAGACCGGTGAACTCGTCACGGACGTCGCCATGGGACTCCCTCTTTCCCATTACACGGATGCGAACCTGAAGGAACTCGTTCCCCTCCTGCAGCGGATCGAGGTGGGCCGCGAGGTCCTGGAATTGAACGCGCGGTTCTATCCCCAGGGTCTCGGGGTTCTCGCGGACTACCGGCTGTCCCAGGCGGGAGACGTCAACGCGCGGACGGACCATGACATGATCATTCTCGACATCGGGTTCAACACCGTGGACGTCATCGTGGTCGAGCGGGGACGGATCGTCAAGGGCGAATCCGACACCCTGGAGAGGCACGGGGTGTCGAAGATCTCCCTGGACCTCGCCAGGGAAATCAAGGCACGGATGCAGCTTGATCTTTCCGAGCAGGAATCGAAGGACGTGCTTCGCCAAGGCAGGATCCGGGTGTACGGCGCAGAACGGGATCTCTCCGAACTGGTCAGGGATTCGGCGGAGAAATACATGGACTGGCTGATCCAGGAGGTGCGCTCGAAGTGGACGGCGAGGATACAGCGTGCGGAAAAGGTCATCATCGCCGGCGGAGGCGCCTATTACCTCCAGCAGCACATTCCGGAGGAGTACCAGCCACTCGTTCACATACCCGATCGCCCCGAGTATGCCAACGCGAGGGGTTTTCTGAAGGCGCTGGACGTGGAATCAGGGAAATGACCACGAAGCGTGAAATAACCCTGAGGATCACCCTGACGGACGATGAATTGATCCGGAAGATCCGCTCGATTTCCCAGCCGGACCGCGGGCGGGTCATACAGAGAGCCCTCAAGGTTTATTTCGACACGGTCGGTGGCCGGGAAGTTTACGAGATGCTCTCGAAGGAAGCGCCGGGAATTCTGCCACAAGTGAAAGCAGATAAATCGCAGGCTCAACAAAAAACGGGCAAGCTCAAAGAGGTCCTTGGCGATTTTTGATTTGGATTATGAACAGTGATCAGTCCAATGAATCTCAAAACCATAAGCAACAGAAAAGAGGAATAAATGCGGTCGATGGGGCCGCCGGATAAGGAGATCTGAAGATGAAGCGTACCATTCTAAGAATGCCGGCTGTGAAATTTGAATCAGGGCTTTCCCGGTCAACTCTCTATTTACGCATTTCACAAGGACTATGGACGCGGCCGGTGTCACTTGGCTCACGGGCGGTTGGATGGCCTTCAGACGAAGTGGAGGCACTGAACGCGGCGCGTATTGCAGGCAGAACCGATGAAGAAGTACGAGATCTGGTGCAAGAACTGGAAGCTGCCCGCAAGAGGTAAGAGGGATGCCTGAAGTCAGACATAAATTGTCCTGACTCATACTCGACTTGACGTACACTACCAAATTAAGTCTCGGTCAGATTATTGATTATACCTTCAAATCCTTAACCCGGCCTAGCTACGACTCGTGTTCCCGAGGAATATTGTAATGTGGATTTTGGCAAAGTTGGGCGGTTTAGTAGATTTCATGTCGTAGCGTGCAGGTAAGATCAATATTATGAATAATCTGTCCTCTTTACATTCCCGTTTCGGTCTATACACATTAATTGGATTATCGGCATGCCTTGGGCATTGGTTTCAATCTCAAGAAAAGTGATGGGAATATCCCGGTCGCTGTAACATGAACCTGCGTTGTACACATCCACACCTAGATTACTCTTCTCCTTTCCTTGATGGTGGGTATGCCCAAAAATGAACCATCGTGGCAGTTTTTTATACTGACAGAACTGTTCAAGGTAGCATCCCATGTTCCGGAGTTGCTTCGAGGATAGACGCTTGCCTTTCCTTGCTTCACGAGGGAAAAGGAGGATAAGCAGTGAACTGCCAACCTGATGATATAGTTTCTTGATCTTATTTCCAAATGCATCTGGGCCTACCAAAACATTCGCTAAGCCCCGAAAACCCATTGTAAAAGAGATAGTATTGGCCACAGTTTGATATTGCGCTGTTTCGATAAAAATCCGGCGGCGGGCCTTTCTGATCTCTTCGGGAGACTTGAAGTTGGAAAGATAGTCAGAGAGGTCATTGAAGCGGGTTTGTTTTGCATCCAAATAATGCCCGTGAGTCAGCACCATCTTTTCTTGACGGAAGTTGATTTCGTGGTTCGGGTATTCAACGATGACTTGGTTCTGTGCACAGTAGGTTCGGAAGATTCCTGCGAAAAAGGATTCCTCTCCTATCCACTTGCCCGTCATGACAGGCGTGGATACAGAGCCCATTTTTTCCCCGGAGGCTAGAACGTCATCACACACCAGTTTCGATGAGAGCATGTCCCATATTTTATAGTCGTGGTTACCTGGCACGTAAATCCATTTTTGTGTGAGATGTTTTAGCCCCTTTTCTGGTGATTGCCGTCTCATCCGTATATCGAGTTCTTGAACGAATTGCCGGAATCCGAACAGTGGCCCGTTCAAATCTTGCCAAGTACCCCCTTCAATAGCGCGGGTAAAAGTGGACAGGTTGATGTCAATTAAGTCGCCGGTAAATACAATCTCATCCCAAGGCGCACGGGACACCATATAATCGATAAGGGGGTCGCGAAACTGAGCAAAATTGATTGAACTCTCCGGTGTCCCGAAATGCATGTCACTCAGTACCATAAAGCGTCTACCTGCTTGATCCACAATTATACCTTGTGGCGTCAGAGGTCCAAGAGCAGATACCTGAATTTTCCTCTCAAGGACTCCGAATTTTTCCAAATCACCGAAATCCTTCTTCGAGAATAAAAAGCCTGAAAGTAGCTCCACAGACTGCTCTGAATCGGACCCCAGTATGAGCAGGAGGTGCTTATGTGTCGATGGCTCATCTGCATTCACTAGCGCATGCATTGCCAGGAAATCAGTCTCACTTGGAGCAGGCAGTGATGTGGGATGTGTATGCCACATTCCGATATATTGAGTGGAACCACGGGTTCGTTGCCGCTTCTCTTCATTAGCCTCTGCCACTCCATTGGTGCCGCATATGAAGTGTTCGCAAGATGATTCACTGTCAGACGGCGGCCCGATTACTTCTGACACCCATATGACCCGGCACGCATTGTCTCTTCCGCCGAAAAGGATGCCCCCTGTTTCAGCTTTTTCTCCATAGATTAGTGCGCTCCGCCTTACCCATGTATGCATTTCCGAAAGAGCTGCTTGCGATATCCTGATCTGAAAGTTACTTTGCGGATCTTCGATTACAACGTCCGATTGGAAATTGAACTTGTAGTACAGGGGTATACCGGGAAGTGCCGTATGCGGCTGAGCAACAAAGTGTGCAGTCGCAGAATCCTCTGTATCGGCTTCTTTTTCTGTCTCTTGAAAGTCAACTGCTGCTAAATTGAGCATTGTCGCAGCCAAAGCGATTGAGTCGGCGGCCGAACCAACGAAGGTTGCCTCCGAACATCCAGGTTCCGGTTGGAATACGTCGTTTCTCGGTTCCGCCGGCCAGAACTCATCCACATAGTCCCCCAAACAGCTCTTTGAGCAGGCTGCTATCTTTACATTCCGAAGGACATCAACAGGTCCACCACTATGTCTCGAACCCGAGACGACAACGAGTCCTTGTTGGGCTCGATGCCCCACGACCATGGATGCAACTGGCACCCGCCGGGTACTCTTCCCCCTTCGGCTCTCCAGTTTTTCAATCACTGCCATTGATGCTGTGGTATCAATCACGTAGTCGGCACCGTCGGTCCAATCCTCAGAGTCCAAGACAGTTGACTTTACATCCTCAAATTTTGGTTCAATGACAAGAATGTCTGGTCGAATCTGCCTTAGTACCATATTTCAAAAATACGGTTACGTAAAATGATCTTGATTCACGAC
>CAZIQY010000147.1:0-4151 GCA_964541605.1 uncultured Syntrophaceae bacterium
ATGGGTGGCCGAATTAAAACGGAATCAGTGGCCGATTTGGAGCGGAATACTCATTTTGGGTCCAGACAATCCTGATGTCTCCGACGGGCGTCAACATAGCGATACAGGATGTGTTTTTCATGTCATGAAAGTTTTGCGTACCTAAGCCAATTCGAAGACGATTTTCAGTGCTCATTATGTCAAATGCTCCATTAGTATTTTAACACCGATTCCGATCAGGATGATGCCCCCTATCATTTCCACCTTCTTGCCCATGACTTTTCCCAGCTTTTTCCCGAAGATCATCCCGATCATTGTCATTCCGAAAGCAATCAAACCGATGATGACGCTGGGGTAGAGGATCGGTATCTGCAAAAAAGCGAAACTGAGTCCTACGGCGAGGGCATCAATACTCGTTGCCACGGACAGCAGGATGAGCGTCCATCCCTTTGTCGGGTCCATCTTGTGGACATTCTCTTCCCGACGAAAAGACTCCATCATCATCTTTCCACCCACATAGGCCAGAAGGCCGAAGGCAACCCAGTGATCATAGCCTGCAATAATATGAGCCACCGTCATGCCGGCAAACCAGCCGGCTACAGGCATCAGGGTCTGAAACAGCCCGAAATAAATGGACAGCCTGAGGGCAGGACGAAGTGTAACGGTTTGCGAAGCGGCGCCCACACCGATGGCGACAGAAAAGGCGTCCATGCCGAGGCCGACAGCAATGATCAAAATGGACGGAAAGCTCATGAATCTGCTTCTCCGTCTTTTTCTTTCAAAAAAGTAAAAATATTCCGGGCCGTCTGCAGGCCGATGCCATCAACACCTTGAAGCGTCTCTACAGACGCCGACTTGATCTTCCGTGTGTCTCCAAAAAAAGTCAGCAACGCCTTTTTCCGCTTTTGGCCGATTCCGGGGATGTTGTCCAGTACGGATTGCAAGTCTTTTTCGCCCTTCAGTTTCCTGTAATAGGAAACGGCAAAGCGATGGGCCTCATCTCTGACACCCTGAAGCAGGAACAACGCAGACGGCCATTTCGAAAGATAAACCGGATTTTTCCTCCGGGGAATGTAAACGTGATCCTCTGTCCGCAGGCCATTTTGCAATGTTTTTGCCTTTGCCATGCCGATGACATCCATGCCTTTCAGGCCGAGTTCGCGTAACACAGAAACGGCAACCCGCAACTGTCCCTTCCCACCGTCCATCACAATCAGGTTCGGAGGATTTTCGCCGCCCTGATACCGACGCTTCAGCACTTCATACATCATGGCGTAATCGTCCGATTTATCTACGGTCTTTATTTTGAAGCGTCGGTAACCCGGCTTCCATGGTTTGCCATTTTCAAAGGCGACCATGGAGCCGACGGCATGATGTCCTCCTATATTCGAAATATCGAAACATTCGATACGCCTTGGCAGATTTTTCAACTGAAGCACCCGGACAAGGATGTTCATCGCTTCCTCGGAACGATCGGACCGCTTTGCCTCATGAAATGCATTTTCGGCATTGCATCGGGCAATCTGAAGCGCTTCCGGACCATGTCCCTTCCGGGGAGCCGACACCGACACTTTATGTTCCCCTTTTTCAGAGAGCCATTCTTTAATAACCTCCCTGTCCTCAATCTCGCAGGGCAGGATCACCCCTTCCGGAATATACGCACCGCTGTCATAGTACTGTTTGATGAGGGATGACAGAATTTCGGAAGCTTCACCCCCGATTTTCAAAAGAGGAAACTCCTTTTTCCCCAGCATCCTGCCTTTTCTGATGAAGAGGACGCATATCTGTGTCAGGTCTCCTTCCCGATAAAGTCCAAACACGTCCCGGTCCGTCACGTTTACAGATACAACGCGTTGTCTTTCCAGGGTTTCGTCTATGGCGGCAATACGATCCCGCAAAGCGGCGGCCTCCTCAAAATGCATCTGTTCCGAGGCATTCTTCATTCTTGCACGGAGATCGCCGATCAGTTTTCTTTCGCGTCCCTCCAGAAACGCCATACTGTCCCCAACCAGACATTGATAGGACGGCGCATCGATCATGCCGGCACAGGGCGCCGCGCATCTTTTAATCTCATATTCCAGGCAGGGCCTTTTCCGGGTATTCAATTCCTGATCCCTGCAGGTCCGGAGAGGAAAAACAAGCTGGAGAAATCGGAGCGTCTCTTTCGCTGAGGCGCTCGAAGGATACGGGCCAAAATACCTGGCTCCGTCTTCTTTCGGACGTCTGACGAGTTGAAACCGGGGAAAAGGATCGGCCGGATTGATCCGGATGCTGAAGTAGGTCTTGTCGTCCCTCAAATTGACGTTGTATCGGGGACGGTGTTCCTTGATCAGGCTGTTTTCAAGAATGAGCGCCTCTTTTTGAGTTGTCGTGACGATGTAGTCAACATTACAAATCCTGGAAACCAGAAAGGGAATCATGCCGCGCGAATCCGTCCCGGCAATATAGGCTTTGATGCGGTTTTTCAGATTGCCGGCTTTCCCGACATAGATGACCCCCTCATCTCTGTCTTTCATCAGGTAAACACCCGGAGACTGAGGAGCGTTCTTTATCTTTTCATCCAACGGCATCAGGTCTTACCATTTTGATACTTTAATAATTTCATCGCCTCTTCCTTTTTTCGTTTTGATGATCTGTTCTTTATCCGGTTAAGGCGCGATTCCCGGGTCCTGGTTATTTCCTTCACGTAACAGGACATCCAGCGGACTCATCGGCGCTTTCGACATATTCCTGAGGACATGGGTATATATCATGGTAGTTTCGACGTTTTTATGACCTAAAAGCTCCTGAACCTCTCTGATATTCACACCGTTCATCAGTAAATGGGTCGCAAAACTATGACGTAACGTATGCACCGTGGCGTGTTTGGGAATACCCGCCTTTCTGACCGCGTCCGCTACTATTTTCTGAATGGAGCTGGGGCTGATATGATGACGGCGCACCTTGCCGGAGCGCGGATCGACGGAGATGGTTGTGGAGGGGAAGGCATACTGCCAGCGCCATTCCCTGGCTGCATTCGGATATTTTCTTTCGAGAGCGTCCGGCATATAGACCTCTCCAAAACCTTTGGCTAAATCCTGCTCATGGATCTTTTGGATTGCGGCCAGATGCTCTTTTAGTTGATTTTTAACGGCATCCGGAAGAACCGTCATCCTGTCTTTATCGCCTTTGGATGCCCGAACGATGATGGAATTCGTGCCGAAATCGATATCCTGAACCCTCAACCTGGCTACCTCCATTAACCGCATGCCCGTACCGTAGAGGATATGAACCAGGAGAAGTTCCCTGCCGTTTAAATGTTCCAATAGACTGCGCACTTCGTTTTGTGTCAGCACGGCAGGCAACTTGGGGCCTCTTTTTGCTCTCACCGTTTTACTGAGATCATGCAGATCAATTTTGAGAACCTCGCGAAACAAAAACAGCAGCGCGTTGAAGGCCTGATTTTGCGTAGACGACGATACTCGCTGCTTGATCGCCAGATGACTGAGAAAATCCCTGACATCCGCCTCATCAGCGCCCTGTGTTTCCCAATCTTTTTTCTTTACATCCGTCAGGTAAGCATGAAAGCGCTTGAACCAGTCTATGTAAGTCCGCTCTGTACTGTAGGCATAATGCTTGATGCGGAGTGTCTCACGAATTTTCTCCTGCACTTTCGGATCACCTGGAAATATATTTTCAGACGGGGTTTGGGCATTTGGTGAAAGTTTTGCGGCGCCACCGGATGCGGGCAGAAAATGATGAATATAAAGTTTGACGGCGTTATCGGCTTGCGTAAATTGCCAATCCTCCAGTTTCTTGTCCTTTTTCAGAGCATCAAGAAACATTTGTATTCTTAAGTCCAATGACTTGTCCTGCTCAGCGTTGGAAAATCTCAGGAACTTACTAACCCAATGGGCATAAAAAGGAATCTGATTATCAGGTGCCAGCTTTCGTTGGGCAATAAATTTTTGAAATTCGGGCAAAATATGATTCATCTTCATGCTCCCGTCGGTTAAAACCATTCAATCCGAATATCATCTGTCAACAATCCTTGATTATACGTACTACGCTTTTAGTGATAATAAACATATTTTACATAGTTCTTCAACAATAATTATTTGATTTTAATGAAATATTCGTGTAGAAAATAATAACTCAACGAACAGATTTTTTTCCAGGTCGGTATATAATGG
>CAZIQY010000148.1:0-4049 GCA_964541605.1 uncultured Syntrophaceae bacterium
AAAACGATCAGTTTAATCGGGATCAGGAAGGGCAAGGTTTTCTGGAGGTTTGATATCTGGTATTGCGGAATCGAACCTTCAAAACGAAGGATATAAGCTAGGATGTATGCCGCCGTGACAAGAGCGGCATCGATAAGGAGCATCCAGTAAAAGTTTTTATTCCGTATGAGATATTTCATGATTTATGATTTTTTCATGTCCGATAGATGTTACCCGAATACGGACCCTCTCATGCCCTTTCGAGGAAGCCCGCGCAGGAGTATTGCGCTATGACGATCAATGCTGAACACCCTCTGCCTTCAGCACTTTAATGGCAGTCATCAATATGATTTTAAGGTCGAAAAAGAAAGATTTATTTTTTAGATAGTGTTCGTCATATTCGACCTTCAGCGGTATCGGGATGTCGTCTCTGCCGTTGATCTGGGCCCAGCCTGTTATCCCGGGAATGAGTTTGTGAACACCTTTCCGGGTCCGCAGCTCAACCAGGTCATCCTGGTTGAACAAGGCGGGTCTCGGGCCGACAAAACTCATATCCCCTTTGAAAATGTTCCACAACTGGGGGATTTCATCCAGGCTGAATTTTCGCAGATAATATCCTGCAGGGGTCACATAGGTGTCAGGATTTTTCAGCAAGTGCGTGGCCACTGCCGGCGTGTCCGTTCGCATGGTGCGAAATTTGGGCATCTTGAAAGTGGTATTATTAATCCCCACCCTGTCCGACCAGTAAAAGACTGGACCCCTCGAGGTCAGCTTCACGATAATCGCGATGAGGAGCATCGGGACACTCAGGAGGCATAGCACGAAAAAAGCCATGATGAGATCGAAGGCGCGTTTCATGTTTCCTTGAAGGATTTAACTGTTTCTCGGATACCTTCCTCGAATGTGAATGGCGGTTTCCAATGAAGGAGACTTTTTATTTTGCTGATGTCGACGACAAGCGAGCCCGTTAATTTATCCATGTCCTTCGCTTTTCCGGTGAGTTTGCCTGCCGTTTTCAAAAACCATTCAGGGAAAGGAATCAACACGGATCTTTTCCCCATGGCATCCGTCAGAGCCCTGATCAACTCGGGGACGGAGATGTCATGATCATCGCTCACGAGAAAAACCTCGCCTGCTGCCCCGGGATGAATTGCACAGGTCATGATCGCGTCAATCAGGTTGCCCAGATATATCATGCTGCGCCGATTATGAATACTTCCCAGGGGTAATGGGAGCCCGCTCGTTGCCCATTTCATCAGTTGCAGGAAGTTGGCCTTCACACCAGGACCATAAACTAAAGGGGGCCTGATAATCACAACCTCCAGACCGGTTTTGGCCGACATGTCCCGTAAAACCTGTTCTGCCTCACATTTTGTGATGCCGTATGTATCTTCAGGTTTAGGGGTGTCTCTTTCCGTATAGGGTAAAAGTCCTCCCTCGCCGTTTACCTTTACTGAGCTTATATAGATGAACCGCTTGACACCGGCGGCGGCGGCCATTCCCGCCAGATGCTCCGTTCCGCCGACAATGACTTCATGAAAAGACGTCCGTTTCTTAGCGATTGCTGTTTCTTTTATGTGGGCAGGTGCGGCCAGGTGAATGACCAAGTCTATTCCCCTCAAAGAGTCCTGCCAGTCCGTGGACGCACTGATAGATACAACAGGATATATTTCGACTCCCGCAGGAAGGTCAGCCGGGTATTTCTCTGATCGGACGGTACCCCGAACATGATAACCACGGGCCATCATCATCTCGCAGAGCGCGCGCCCGATAAAACCCGTGGCCCCTGTGATCAAAACTGAGGGCATATGGCTTCGAAGTCATGAATGTATTTCTATTTAAACCACACCGTGCGATTGATATAGTCCGTGTAACTTAAAATGATCCGCAGAACCTTTTTTGAGACATTATCCGTATCATAGTCTGCAACGAGCTTGAAGGTACGTGTGCTCCCGGAAGATGGGGATGTGACAATTGCAATGGATTCGATGATCCGCTCCGCCGTGAGCCCGCACATGATCAGGGTGCCTTCATCCATTCCCTCAGGACGCTCGTGGGCCTGCCGGATCATCACAGCCGGGAAATTCAAGATGGAGGACTCTTCGGTTATAGTTCCGCTGTCAGAAATGACACAAAATGCATGCATCTGCAATTTCACGTAGTCTAAAAACCCGAGGGGCTTTAAAAAATGAATGCGACGGTCCAGTTGACCCATGCCGGAACTTTCGAGTCTTTTTTGAGTCCGGGGGTGCGTTGAAAAAATGAGCTTTTTGTCAAAATGTTCGGCAATACGATTCAGGGATTTCAAAAGATCAGAGAAATTGGTCTCGCTATCGATGTTTTCTTCCCGATGCGCACTGACGACAAAATAGTTGTTCTGAGCAACCTTCATTTTTCCCAGAATATTCGATGCATCTATCTTGGGACGGTAATAAACCAGCACTTCTTTCATGGGAGAGCCCGTTTTAATGATCGTCTCCGGTTTTATTCCCTCTGCCAGAAGGTACCGTCGCGCATGCTCCGTATAGGTCAGATTCATGTCGCTGATATGATCGATAATTCTGCGATTGATTTCTTCGGGCACCCTTTCGTCAAAACAGCGATTTCCCGCTTCCATGTGAAATATCGGTATTTTTCGACGCTTTGCCGCGATGGCGGAAAGGCCGCTGTTGGTATCGCCGAGGAGGAGAAAAGCGTCAGGCCTTTCTTTTTCCAGGACCTCATCCGTTTTGGCGATGACATTGCCTATCGTCTTCGCGGCGCTTTCACCTGCAGCATCCAGAAAATAATCGGGTTTTCTTATCTCCAGCTGCTGGAAAAATATCTCGTTCAGTTCATAGTCATAATTCTGGCCGGAATGTACCAGGACATGCTGGGTGTGCTGATCCAGCTCTGCGATAACCCTGCAGAGCTTGATGAGCTCCGGCCGGGTGCCTACAATCGTCAAGATCTTTATCGCCATATGTGATTCCTTCAATAACAGAGTATGATTTGACGTTTTCTTTTTTGAATGGCCAAGGCATTTATCGCAGCAGTTCTTCCTGCTGAGATAAATCAATGTCCTCGATCATCAAGCCGTGTTTTTTCAATAATGAAGAGGTCTTTTTCAGGCTGAGCACATTGTCCGCTGAGCTGAATTCTTTTGTCAAAACATTTGGTCCATGCTCGTCGCTGTCTCTTAGCTCTGGCAGCATTGGACGAACGACATAATATTCACCCCGCTTTACACAATGATGAATCTCTTCTTCCGAGACCATAATCTCATGCATCTTTTCACCGGGTCGAATGCCGGTTATTTTTATTTTAATTCCACGGTCCCCGATCAGAGACTTGGCGATGTTCAGCACCGTCGAGGAGGGCGCGTTGGGGACATAGGTTTCTCCCCGGTTTGCAGAACGCAATGCTGCAAAGACGGTATCGACAGCCTGGTTAATAGTCAGCAGGAATCGTGTCATCTCGGGGACGGTGACCGTAATCGGGCCGCCGTTTCTGATCTGATCGTGAAAGAGTGGAATCACGGAGCCGCGCGAAGCCATGACATTACCGTAACGCACGCAAATAAAGCGTGTTTTTAGATTCAAAATGTTGGCGGACGTTATAATCCGTTCCTGAAGGGACTTGGTCATGCCCATAACATTCACCGGCTTGCATGCCTTGTCGGTGCTGATGGAGACGACGGAATGAACAGGATAACCGATCTCTTCAATGGCACGAACGATGTTTGCGGCGCCTATGCAGTTCGTCATGATCGCCTGCATCGGGAAATACTCACAGGTCGGCACCTGTTTCAATGCCGCTGCATTGATCACGATATCGGCATCCCTGACCGCCGCGCAAACGGTAGCGTAATCACGTACGTCACCGATCCGGAACTCGAGCACATTCATGAAGTTGCGGTAGATTACCTCATCGGTGGCAACCAGCTTGTGAAGATAAGACATCCGCATGTCGTGTTGTTTGGCCTCATCCCGCGAAAAGACAATCACCTTTCTCGGAGTCCCCAGCTCACCCGTAAGCACACGCCGTACAAGTGTCTTTCCCATAGACCCCGTTCCACCGGTTACCAGTAT
>CAZIQY010000149.1:0-3883 GCA_964541605.1 uncultured Syntrophaceae bacterium
GGGGCCGAGGATACGTTGAATATCGCTCATCCACAACATTTGACAATATCTCGATGACGCGGCCGTCCCTCCGCCCGACAAGTTTTGTAAGTCCCCGCTCATCCATAAACTTCAGATGATACCTGACGGTCCTCTCGGTGGATGCCATGCCCAGTTCCTGCATACGCCGGGCAATGAGCCGCGCTCCCACCGGCGTCTGCGACTCATAGAGGATTCGCAGAATCATAAGGATTTTTCGTTCAATATCGTCCTGATTAATAAATATCGCTCGCATAGGCCATCGACCATCGTTTGCCGATTGCTTCCTATACAAAAGCAACAAATTTGTCAATACAAATATGTTCCTTTTTTTATAATTGTCTCTGGTTATTCTTTGTTTCCCTGAAAACAGATGACTTTTTGGGTAATCACGTCTGACAGGAGTTTCATGTTCTTTTCCATGACGTCATAAACACGTACGACTTCTCCGTAGCGGATGTCATGGGGCAACAGTTCGGGAAGTATGTTGACGAGGGATTTCATCCACTGGCTGTTAAAGAAAACATTTTCTTTATCCGGATAGATGGCCATGTAAAAAATGTCCATTTCGACAAGATCCTGAAAGAAGTGCGTCCCAAATGAAAGATCGGGGATGAGACTGCCATGCTTGTAGGCAATTTCTGCAATAGCAACGATGTTGTTGATTTCCGAAAAGGTAACGGGAACGCCCATCGCCGGTGTTGTTGTTCCCCAGCGACCGGGGCCTAACAGTGCTGTCGGCATTTCATCCCGGTTTTCTGTCAGCTTGTTCAGGCGTCCCACGAGCCGGGCAACATTGTACTTTTCAGAAAGAGACAGTTCCTTGTAACCTTCTGGGTCCACATAGATAATCCGGTGTAGTGTACGGGAGACACTCCCCCCCATAAAGTTTCCCTCCTGGCGCAGTAGAACCAGGTCAGGCGATACACGGTCAGGGATGTGGACACGGACATTCTGCCCTTTAGTTTGAAAGGGGCGGCACTGGAGAAGGTTAATCTGGGGAGGACCCTCCGCAATAAAATTCATCGTGAATTCAATATCCACAGGATATTGATAGACACTCTCAAGGGTTTTGAGTATCCGGGACATAATCTGTGTAAAGTCGGTCCTGGAAAAAAGCTCGTCAAACGTCAGTATCCATACATCCTGATCATGCCTCCCCATAGATCTCATGCGCTCCGATGCTTCGATGTCCTTAACGCAAAGAAGATCCAGACGCTTCGCCAGGTTCTTATTGACGACCTCTGTAAGGGGGAGGGATTGAAAAAGACGGTCCTCCAGATTCAGCACATCCACATCGTGCTGGGAAAAGCGCCGGCTGTCTTTTATGCCTGAATGTGGCTTGACCAGTGGGTCGTCCAGGGCAACAATGCGGAGATAATCGTTTTCAACCCTGTTGACGGCGCGGGTTCCCAGCCCGAAAACGATGCGCAACATACCTGCCCGCACATCCATTCCCTTTTTCCAGACAAAGGGGTTATATGAAAGGCCAACACCGGCAACTTCCGGGAAAAAAAACTGCTTTCGATAGGAGCCTGACACACGCTGCACCAGAAGAGCCATTTGTTCGTCCTGCTGGTCGAGACCACGCTGCTGGCGATAGGTAAGAGCGTCCACGTTCAGCGTGCTGGCAAAGATATGTCTGACAGATTCCTCGAGCGCTTCGTAGCGTTGCTCCGGTGTGCCCTGGTTGACACAGAAGAAGCTTTCGTATTTTCCAGCGAAGGCATTTCCGAAGGCGTCTTCCAGAAGGCTGCTGGAACGGACAATGATCGGAGACTGCCCGAAATATTCAAGCATCAGCTGAAATTGCTCCTTGACTTCCTCCGGGAAAATGCCGTGCAGCATCCGGTTCTTCAGTTTCTCGCCGTTTTCGAAATATCCCTCTCTGGTTTTGTGCGCCATCAGGAGCTTCCACCAGCCGTTTTGAACAATATAGGAATAAAAGACGTCGGAGCCGATGTAAAAGGAATCGTGGACTTCCAGATGGGATGACCAGTCCATAGATGTGTCTTGGCGCAGGATATTTCTTGCCAGAAGCATACCGACCGATTTCCCGCCTATAAATCCTGTTCCTATAAGTCTATTTTTGATCTCCAGAATGTCCTCAAGGGAGAAGTGCTCCTTCACCAGTGACAGCATCCGCTTTTCCCTGCCGATGAGGATTTTGGCAAGTTGTTCAATCATGTCTGTTTTTTCTTCCGGACGGGGAGGGCCTTCAAGAAGCTCCTTCGCTTTCAAGAAAATCCGGTCCCAGTAATCAAGATGCCTCTCGGAGCTGACCGAACTCTTTTGCGCCAGAAAGGAGAAGAGTCGGGAGGATTCGACGCTGTTCATGATGGGAATGAAACGTTCTTCTTCCATAATGTGGGGCAGGTACATGGTAGGAGAGTAGCGATGCTGAGCCTTCAGGGGGTGGATACAGATATTGCCCTGATAATTGTATACATCAACCAGGACTTGTGTGGTTTCCCGAATGCGGGCGATCGTCTTGAAGGAATGTCGACCTCTCAGGACGGCAAAATAGGCCACCGCATCCAGTTCATACAGGTAGGTACACGTGATCATGAAGAAATTTCCGATCATCAGGTCGGTCGCCCATGCAAAGAGGAGGTCAGACAGGGAATCGAAGACATAGAAAACATTTCTTCCCTCCTGGCGGATGATGTTATGCACCTGAGTGGAAAAGGATTCAAACCCGGTTTCCGCATTGAGCTTATAAATGGCAACCTTGTCTGTTGCCTTGAGGAGGGGGGCGTGACGGGCAAAACGCATATAGACGACCCTGTGGTTGTTTTGCATGGCCTGCCTGACGAAAGGAAGCACCATCGTCCTGTAGTCCTCAACTCCGTCCACTTGAAGAACAACATTGTCACCAATATGCTGCAGATAACCGAGAACATCGTCGAAACCTTTGATCCCGGTACTGGCGCGAGCAAAAGGAACCATAACACTCCCCTTATTGATTACATGGGTTCGATGATCAGAATTCCGTCCTTATATCAGAAAAAAGGCAACACTCCCATTGCTTTTTTGTGAACCATAATGTATATGTTTTCCAGTTTTTAGAATTTCTATTCATTTTTGTTCAAAATGCTTAATCCTACTTACGACGAATTAATAGCCCTCCATGCCATTGCAAATGTTCTGGCTCAACCCTGGGATTTACGGGACCAGTTAGAGCGGGTCCTTGTCGAGATGAGTGTCCATCTGGGAATGCAACGGGGCATGATTTCCCTCCTGGATCAGGAAACGAAAGAAACCTGGTTGGAGATCGCTTATGGAATAAATCCAGGAGAAATGGACATGGGGGGTCAGGCTGGCAACAAATGCGTTCCCATCATATACGACACTCGCGTGGCGGGAATCCTGTCAGCCGACAAGGTCGCCAGGGATATAGCCGATATTGACAGAGAAATGGGTATTCTCTCGTCTGTCGCGGAATTGATCGCCAAAACCGTTCATGTCGCGACCATTGAGGAAGAAAACCGCAGGCTCAGACGGCTTGTTGATTACGGCCAGTCGCCGTCAATGGATATTGTGGGCCATGCTAAAGGCATGGTGGATGTATTCGGCCTGATCGGGCATGTGGCCGATACCGTTACACCCGTAATCATATACGGAGAGACGGGCACGGGCAAGGGATTGACGGCGCAAGCGATCCACGCAAAGAGCGCCAGAAACAAGGGTCCTTTTGTTCACGTTAACTGCGCCGCTGTTCCGGAATCCCTGATCGAAAGCGAACTTTTCGGATTTAAAAAGGGAGCGTTTTCCGGCGCTGTCCGGCGGCACCGGGGCAAATTCGAAGAAGCTGTCAATGGTAATTTAAAACTGTACCAATTCTGGTCATTGAAAAGTGTACCAC
>CAZIQY010000150.1:0-3732 GCA_964541605.1 uncultured Syntrophaceae bacterium
CTACCTCGGTCTGATTACCCCGAAAATGTAAACAACGCTAGCTTAACCCACACTTTATATAAAAAAGTTAGCGGCCACACACTGCTCGATAAAACAAAGTGTTACATAATTTACCAACTCGCATTGAGCGTGCTTGAGATGGAAGGCGAGGCTGCCGAGGTTGGGGTATACAAGGGAGGCAGTGCAAGGTTACTGGCTGAGATTTTTGACGTAAAGAGCAAGACAATTCATTTATATGATACATTTTGCGGAATGCCCCCAACAGATCCCAGACACGACCTATACGATAAGGGCAGTTTCAATGACACTTCTTTTGATTCTGTTTTATCATTCTTGGAAGGCTGTCATAATATAAAAATTTATCCCGGTATTTTTCCCGAGACAGCCCAAATAATGAACAAATCTAAATTTTGTTTTGTGCACATTGATGTGGACATATACAGGTCAGTGGCGGATTGTTGCGATTTTTTTTATCCTCGGCTGGTAAACGGTGGTGTCATGATATTCGATGATTACGGCTGCACCTCCTGTCCCGGTGCTCGGCTGGCAGTTGATGGTTATTTCAAGAATAAGCTAGAATTTCCTTGTTATTTACCCACTGGTCAGTGTTTCGCAATAAAACAATAAACAACATTACACACTATATATCCTATGCATGTACAAGATATGCGGTCGATTTTAATTGTACTTATTGCAGGAATTGGTGATCTTGTCTTAGCCTCTAAGAGCATCAGATGCCTTAGAAATGCCAATCCAGAGGCTACGATACATCTTTTAACTAGTACAGATGCTTCTGTTCTTGCCCGCAATTATCCTTATATTGACCACGTATCGTGTTTTCCCATCCGGGAATTAAGAAAAAGCAAGAAGCATATCTTGGATATTATCAAAATCGTATGGAAGTTAAGAAAGACAAAATTTGATCAGATCGTTAATTTATTCCGCGTTGATTCTCGTGCCGGTGCGCTGAAGATGGGACTTCTCTTTGCACTGCTCCGATCAAAGGAAAAGGTCGGTCATGACAACAAAGGTTTCGGGCAAGTCCTGACAAAGAAAGTTCCGAGGGATAACTTTCAGAATCGGCACTTTGTTGAAGCGATGCTGGATGTGGCTATATCCGCGGGTGCAATACCTGATGACAAAGGAATAGAGGCTTTCTGGGATATTAAATGTGAAAGAAAGTGGGGCTATCTATTTCCTAAAAAGAAGGATTCCAATCATCGATTAATCATTGGGTTAAATCCTGGGGGAGAATGGGTGACCAAACAGTGGGATCCTTCAAAATTTGCTAAGCTTGCCGACTATATGATCGAAAATTATAATGCAAAGGTGATTCTTCTTGGTGGACCAGGAGATTTAAGTATCGCAAGTGAAATCCAGAGTGCTACGAAGAATGGTCTAACTAATCTTTCCGGGAAGCTTGATCTGAATGATCTCGCTTTCATTATCAATCGTCTGGATCTTCTTGTCACGAATGACAGTGGCCCCATGCATATAGCGGCTGCTACGAAAACACCAACAGTAGCTATTTTCGGTCCGGGTAATCCCTGGACGCATGGTCCTTATTTACCACCTGAAATGAATCGTGTCGTCTATACAGCACTCTCCTGTCACCCCTGTGAGAAACCATTGTGCGAGAGTATGGAGTGCATTCACAAAGTCTCGCTCGAAGACGTTCTTACGGGATGTTCTGAGCTATTAAGAGGGAGAAAAGAGGTTTTTCAAAAATCAATGAAGGATTATGCGCTTTTGAATAGGGCGTGACACTTTTATGTGTGGGATTTGTGGCAAGATAACCCGTAATGGGCAAGGAATCGACGAGGATTTGCTTCATAAGATGACCTCCGTGCTATCCCATCGGGGGCCCGACAATGCGGGTATTTATTGCCGTCGGAACGGAAGAATAAATGTCGGACTCGGACACCGACGGTTGAGTATCATCGATCTTTCGGAATCTGGGCGCCAGCCTATGGCCAATGAGGATAAAACCATCTGGTTGGTTTTCAACGGGGAAATCTATAATTTTCAATCCCTGAGGCAGGACCTTGAAAGAAAAGGTCACCGATTCTCCTCCAAGATGGACGGAGAAGTGATCCTGCATCTATATGAAGAAGAGGGAACACGAAGTTTCGGTAAACTCTCCGGGATGTTTGCCTTTGCTCTATGGGATGAGACGGCAGGAATATTTATACTCTGCCGGGACCGGATCGGCATCAAGCCCCTTGTGTATTATCAGGACGGTACGAATTTCATCTTTGCCTCCGAGATAAAGTCGATTTTGCAGGACCCTGATGTCAGGAAACAAATCGACTGGCAGGCACTCGATCTCTACCTGACCTTCAACTACATACCCGCCCCATTCTCAATCTTTGAAAATATGCGGAAGGTCAGGCCGGGCCACTACCTGCTTGTGGGTGAAGGGCACATTCTCGAGCAAGCATACTGGGAACTTCCTGACAAAACGGATGAAATCGGACTAGACGGAAATGGTTTAGAGGCGTACAAAAGATCCATATACCAAGCTCTGGAGGAGGCCGTGCAGGGTTACATGATCGCCGATGTGCCTGTGGCGGCTTTTCTCTCAGGCGGGATCGATTCGAGCATCATCGTCGGCCTCATGGCCCGTAACTCCAGCCACCCCATCAAAACATACTCGATCGGTTACACCGATATCTCGATGTACGACGAAACCGCTTTCGCCCGGGAAGTGGCGAAATTCAACGCGACGGAACACCACGAGATCAAACTTACAGCCAGAGACATTATTGACGCAGTTCCCATCGTCCTTTCATCGTTGGATGAACCCTTTGCGGATTCGTCGGTAGTTCCTACCTATACGGTGTCTCGTATGACGTCCAAAGATGTAAAAGTGGCCCTATCCGGTGATGGCGGGGATGAGTTGTTTGCCGGGTACAGGGTATATACCGGCGAGCATTGGTATTCCCGTTATCTTATGTTGCCGGAACTTTTGCGCAAAATGTTAGGTGGCATTATCTCAAGCCTGCCTGATTCTCGTGACCACAAGGCCCTCGAGTATGTGAGACGAATGAAAAAATTTATCAGGGGTGCCAGGGGTTCATTTGAAGATCGATTCTTTGCCTGGAATGAGATATTTTCCAGAGAGATCCGCGATAAAATCCTATCCATCTCGAATGGTATCGATCTCGACTTTGGTAAAAAGAGATTGGCAGAAAGATTAAGTGAAAAAAATTTTGATACCATCAACCGGATGCTCTATGCCGACGTGAAGGAATCCCTTCCGGGTGACATGCTCCAGAAGGTGGATGCCATGAGCATGCTGAACTCCCTGGAAGTCCGGGTTCCGTTCCTCGACCACCGTGTGTGTGAGGTGGCTTTTGGAATCCCTGGAGACCTGAAAATTAAGAAGGGCCGTGGTAAATATGTCCTCATGGAGACTTTCAAGGATATCCTACCTGCCAGTTTGCACAGGAAACCCAAGTGGGGCTTTGAAATGCCAATCAGTCGATGGCTGAAGAAAGATTTGAAATATCTCATTGATGAATATCTGTCGGAAGACCGGATCTCTAAGCAGGGAATATTCTCATATCCTGTCATCAACACACTGGTGGCGAATCATCTTTCGGGGTGCTCGGACACATCCTGGCAGATTTGGAATCTGATCGTCTTTCAGGCGTGGTGCTCGAATTACTTCGAAGGCGGCAAAATCAGATAAGGCATGGGTCGCGTTCATGCGCAAGATTAAAGTCGTCC
>CAZIQY010000151.1:0-3726 GCA_964541605.1 uncultured Syntrophaceae bacterium
CGGAGTTTCGCTTGCTCGGTGAACAACTGGCTCATGTCGATGCCGGTGCCGATGACGCCGTGATCGCGTGCCCAGGTGCACAGCATCTCCCCCGAACCGCTGCCGAGGTCGAGCACTCGGGCCCCCGATTCCAGACGCAGCGCCGCGCCAAGAGTGGCGAGCTTTTCGGGTGTGATCGGGTTGTGGATGCGGTGAGCATTCTCAGTGATGTTGAATATCCGTGGGATGTCCATTGTGAAAAATCTCCTTTCGGGTGTAAATAGGTTCGGTCAGGGCCTAACGCTTATTTTCCTTTTTCTACAGGCACAACAAAAAGTTCAGCGGAGTCGCTGTATGGCGTCTGCTGGAGCGAAGTTATCTAAAAAATAAGCTTTAAAACAGCAACAGCAGTGAGAGTATATAAACGAGCAAGTCGGCAGGCAGATTGAAGGTCTCCTCTTCGGATGCAGTCACGCACGTCATCGAGTTTCTGTGCATCGTCTAAAGAAAGATACGGTGACCATCCTTCATCAGTGTCAATCAGTTCGATATCAACCTCTGCAACATACTGGCCCTCATGAATAAGTTTCTTATAAATTCTTTTCTTCATGATTTTCTCCTTAAAAAATCATCTGACCATTTGTCCTCGTCTGGTCTGTATGCCGTAACCAAGATAGAGGGAGACGAAAAATCCGCTGGGATTCCCCAAACAACATGGGGATTATGGGGACGTCCCCTTTATTTTCTCTTTTATTTCTCTCTTTCCGATCTATAGGAGAGGTTTTTTCCTTGACAACCGAAGGCCATATAGACGTTGGGCAGTTGTTTTCAGAAGTAACCCCGGCTTAGAACCTTCCCAGCAGTGGGGTCTCTGTCGTCCGCCATCGCCTGTATCTTGTCAATCATGCGCTGGAAAACGTCCGCATGGTACTTGGAACCATCCAGAAACTCAAGGTACTCGCTGCGATGTGCTTTTCGGTCGCTTGCAGTTCGGTACTCCTGGCGGACATTGGAGTTCATCCGTTTGGCCTTGCGCACAATAAGAACATCGTCGATATGAGTCGATGTTATTGACACCGGTGTCATGTCAAGGAACTCGCATACAAGGAAATACAGGGAAGCGGGAACCGCAATCTTGAGGTCTCTGCTGGTTGCCACTGCCTCTTGGAACATAGTCTTATCCAGATTGGTCTTGCACTCTGCGCACACATAGCCCAAGTGTGCTTCCATGCGCTTAGCATCACGAAACTCTCTATCGAAGGATGTCATCAAGAAGAGGCGCTTCCCGAGAACAAAGTCTTGGTCTTTTGTCCTCAGACTTGCCTGTCCCCCTTGGCCGGTATTGCCCAAGCCTGAAGTGAAACTCAGCCCTGCAAAGGTCTTCTGCGGTCCAAATTCGAACGTACCAGCAGGAAGGCTGAGTCCCCGAAACATCAACTGCGGGAGAAACTCCTCCAAGATGGTATTATCGAGTTTCAGCTGTCCCTTCTGGCGGTAGAGAAAGTCCTCTGGGCTATCGAAGATCAACTTAAGCTCGATGAAAGCCTTGTACTTGTTCGTCGCATCAACAAGCTTCTGCACAGCCCCCTTTCGTCCCGCGCGTACAGACTCAAGCTCTTTGATCCATTCTCGGTAGCGAACGAGCGCCTCTTCAACGCGTGGTTTGTCAGCCACTGGTAATCGTGGGTTCTCCAAGAGAGCTTGGAGTTTGGAAAAATGGGGTGTCGGTAGTTGTATGCTGTTATCATTCATGGGGTAGTCTTCCTCCTCTTCTTTGACCATCATCACATATTCACGGGTTTGGTAGGTACTATAGGCGTAACTGTTAAATACCGGCGTCCCCTCTGTACGTTCGACCGCTGCCACGGCCTCGTCGAGCAAATGCCTGTTCTTGGAAGCAACATCTGGGAATCCTCGCCGTAACGCATTTATGGCCACTGTGCGGCCGACGCCTTCGGAAAGACCGCATCCATTTGAGTAGGATCGTCTTGTCAGGTTAAGAATATCTTCACGGATGTCTTGCCCAAAACGGTTCTGAAAGATGCGGTGCTGCCTAATCGCGAGGTCGAACATCCCAATCTGCTCAGCAAGTGCTTCAACTATCTCCGCGTTGTGGAACGGAACACCGAGCACCCTTGATTCATACCCTACGATTAAAACCAGACGACCTGCGGGCCTGACAACCCTCGCAAGCTCTTGCAGAACGTTTGCCATGTCGATGCAGTACTGCACTACAGTGAGGAACCTGTTCACACGGTTCGCGCGGTTAGAGCCGATCTCGGAGCGAGCGACACGGAGCACATCCCAGCCAAGAATTTCGACGGAACGGCGGTAGTTCTGGTGGTAGTTGAAAACGTTTATGTATGGAGGCGAAGTGACGACGAAATCAATCGAGTGGCCCCCAAGGGGGAGGCAACGAGCATCTTGCATATCGGCTTTAATCAGTCTGTCAGAATATGGGAGTCCCCTGATCAATTCAGTGAGTGCCATGAACTTGTTCTGTATTAAACTGCAGGTGATTTCGTTGTTGAAAATGTCAAGCAACACTACCAATGCATTGCACAGAATCTTTGCATGGTCACTGATCGATGTACCAATTCGGATAATTCTGGACTCTACCTCTTCAGGGGGAAGCACCTCTTCCGAGAAGAGCACGATCGGGAACTCGCGGACAATTTTGGCCCGAAGCTCGCGTATTGCGGCCTCTCGTGAGGGATGGGGGACGTTAGCAAACTCGTAAAGCTTGCTGAAAGTCCATGCGGAGGGGTTAAGTTCAAACCCGTAAGCCGAGAGTCCCATTCTCGCGGCTTCGTACAGTACTGTTCCGCTTCCTGCAAAAGGGTCGAGGATTGTGGCATCCCGCGGGCAATATGCCTCTATCAGCGTTTCGATAAGCTGTGGGGAAAACTGTCCACGCCATGCGAACAAGTTTGAACGGCTCTTGTCCTCAATATCCAAGAGCCGTTGAGGTATCTCTGTCTTGAAATCAGTCAACGCATATATCTCCTTGTATTGCCGAACGTTTGAGCTCAGGCCGCAGCCCGTTAGGACCGTCGCGCCTGCAACGAATGGTTATGCCTCACCGCACATAACTATGCAGAGGCTCGCCGAGAAGATTTTCAAATGTCGTTCCTTGCGCTTGCAGAAACACATCTTCCCAAGTAAATACCAATGCATCTGTGTTTCTGAGAACAGCCCAGTCAGACGGCTCTTCATGCCCCTTTGACATCAGGTAAATCAACTCAGCGCTCCAACCTAACCCCCTCATGTAGTCTCTTAGCGCTTGGTACAGAAGTGCATTTCTCTTAACTGAGGTTCCGACAGTCTTTACCTCAATAAAGAGCACCGTTCTTTCATTCTTAGAGGGAATTATGGTGATGTCCGGCTTCAGATCTAGAAATTGATTTGGCCATTCGCTTAGGCCAAATACGTCTTTCCTGAGGCGACCATCAACGACTGTGTTTTGGTAGGTCATCATGCTCATATCTATGACCTTCGCTCTGGAAAGCTCTCCGGCTTCGTTGACGGCATGGGCTGGTAGAGAGAATTTGCCCTTCGACTGCACTTCCGAGAACGCAAATATTGTGAAAAGTGATGTCCACCAAAGCTCTGCATTGTGGAAATCAACTGATGGCCTGATGAATAGCCACGTCGCATTGTCGTGATTCTCCACACAACCTCCTGTGAAATATAACGAGCCTGTAGAAAAAGTCCTTTTGCAGGATTGTAGTATCCTGATCAAAACGG
>CAZIQY010000152.1:0-3697 GCA_964541605.1 uncultured Syntrophaceae bacterium
TCTATAGGATACGCCTTCTATTTTACTCCGTCCACAACTTTGGGTTATATCTCAATATCTCAACATTGAAGACATGATAGAGGCCATAGGGCTACCCCAGGACCAGTTGTGCCTGTATTGCTGGCGCGGCCGCTGATCGTAATCGAACAGCCCCTTTTCCCGAAGTATGAACGGAAGCATTTTTTAATGACCCTGATTTTTCGCTGATTGAGTGTCTTGAACAAGGAATCACGCGGAGATATTGGTAAAATGTTCACGGAAAGGCCCTGTGTGGGATGCGGCTACTCTTGTTTCACAGCCACCTGCTCAATAGGATTGTTCCTGTTTGAAGACAGCGGATTGTGCCCTGCACTGACGTGGAATGGGGTCGGATACATATGTGCTCTCTCTGATCTTTTCAAAAGCGCTCTTGCCATCGGCGAGGGATGCTGTGCGCCCCGCAATACCTGGAGGGAGCAGGTGAGAAAAAGGCAGGGAGTTTATTGCCGAAGCGCAACACATTTATCTTTGTTCACTTCATGCCCGGACATTTCTTCTGACGATCAATATCATCTATTGCCTGTGGCGCCGGATGTCACACATGACGGTCTGGTAAACAACATCGGCTCGAAATTCGAATAACTCTGACATATACCCATCTTTTCCGAATAATCTCAAATTCATCATTGATTGAAATTAACCCTTCATGTTATAAAACAACTAATCTTATTATAATATTTTTTCTTTTATGTCATTTACGTCAAAACGGGAATCGATAAAATATTTGGTATCGAATTTCGTCTTTGCAGTAATGACGATTTGATGATTTTTACATACTTTATTGGTTCCATTATGACAGTCATATAGGGTGCATCCTGTTGGAAGCCTCCATAAAAAAAAGAAAAACGAAGACTGTGCATGTAGGCGCTGTTCAGATCGGTGGTGGTGCACCTGTCGTTGTACAATCCATGACCTGCACGGATACAAGGAGCGTAAGGGATACAGTCGATCAGATCAAACGCCTTGAAGAGGCGGGCTGCGAAATTGTCCGGGTGGCCGTACCCGATGAGGAAGCGGCATCTGCACTAAAGGAAATTAAGAACAACATCGCCATTCCTTTGATCGCCGATATTCATTTCAATCACCGCCTTGCCCTTGCGGCAATCGGCAATGGGGTCGATGGGATAAGAATTAACCCGGGCAATATCAGCAAAAAGAAAATTCTTGAGGTCGTTCAGTCTGCGAAATATCATGGTACGGCCATTCGTATCGGCATCAATGCGGGTTCCCTTGAAAAGGACTTACTTGTAAAATACGGGGGGCCTGTAGCGCCAGCTCTCGTCGAAAGCGCTCTGAGAAACCTTGATCATGTTGCATCTGCCGGTTTTGAAAACGTTAAACTGTCCTTGAAGTCATCAGATGTAGCCACCATGATCGAGGCGTACCGTGAAATAGCAAGCAAAACAGATTATTCCCTGCATCTTGGTGTTACGGAAGCAGGAAGTCTGATTCCTGCTTCTATCAAATCCTCAATAGGTATAGGTATTCTTCTTTATGAAGGGATTGGCGATACGATCAGAGTTTCGGTCACGGGAGATCCTGTATCTGAAATTGGTGTGGCGTACGGCATTTTAAGGGCATTGAATATAAGAAAGATGGGGCCGGATGTTATATCCTGTCCCACCTGCGGACGCTGTGAGATTGATCTCCTGAAGCTGACAGAGGAAGTGGAAAGGCGTCTGGCGGGGATGAAATCCTATCTTAAGGTCGCACTGATGGGTTGTGTCGTCAATGGTCCCGGAGAAGCCGCCGAGGCGGATGTGGGAATTGCCGGAGGACGGGGTTTTGGGATGCTCTTTAAAAAGGGCAGGATTATCAGAAAAGTCAGAGAAGAAGATTTCGTCGATGTGTTAATGAAGGAAATAAAAACGATAATTGACGACAGGAAGGAGTCATAATGCGTTATTCGGAGATGTTTCTGCCCACGGAGAGAGAAGTCCCATCCGATGCTGAGATCATCAGCCATCAGCTCATGATCAGGGCAGGAATGATAAGAAAATTAACAAGCGGTATTTATTCATATCTCCCGCTTGGATATCGAGTCATTCGGAAGGTCGAGCAGATCGTCCGGGAAGAGATGGACAGAGCGGGCGCTCAGGAGGTATTTTTACCGATGGTGCAGCCTCGCGAACTCTGGGAGGAATCGGGACGCTGGACTTTATATGGAAAGGAGCTGTTGAGATTCAAGGACCGTCATGACAGAGAGTCCTGTCTGGGGCCAACCCATGAAGAAGTCATCACGGATCTCGTAAGAAACGAGATCAAGACTTATCGTCAGCTCCCCAGAAATCTCTATCAAATCCAGACAAAATTCCGTGATGAAATCCGGCCCCGCTTCGGGGTGATGAGGTGCCGGGAATTCGGCATGAAAGACGCCTACAGCTTTGATGCCGATGAGACGGGGGTGGATATCAGCTACAGAAAGATGTTTAATGCCTATAACCGGATATTTACCCGCTGTGGCCTGAAATTCAGGGCGGTTGAGGCGGACACTGGAAGCATCGGGGGGAAATTCTCACATGAATTCATGGTGATAGCGGATTCCGGAGAGGATGCCCTTGTCTTTTGCAGCGACTGTGAATATGCGGCAAACCTTGAAAAGGCGGAAGTGCCCATGCCGGAGAAACGTAAGATCCGGGAAGATGAATTTTTACCTCTTGAAGAGGTTCATACCCCCGATGTAAAAAGAATTGAGGAAGTCTGTGCGTATCTGAACATTTCCCCGAAGGATGTTATAAAAACATTGATATACGAAGCTGACGGCTTTCCTGTCGCCGTTCTTGTGAGAGGCGATGAGGAGGTTAACGAAGTCAAGGTTAAGAACTATCTTGGATGTGACACCCTCTCCATGGCCTCGGAAGAGATGATTCATGAAGTGACGGGATCTCCAAGAGGTTTCGCCGGGGCTGTGGGGATAAAGGGAAAAATTATTGCCGATTATTCCCTGATGAATGTAACCAATGTTGTGATGGGTGCCAACAAGAAGGATTATCATGCTAAAAATGTGAACATCGGTAGGGATTTCACCGCGAATGCCTTTGCGGATTTGAAACTGGCTAAAGATACGGATTTATGTCCCCGCTGTGGAGGCGCCCTGAAATTTGTCCGGGGAATCGAAGTGGGTCATGTATTCAAGCTGGGCACAAAGTACAGCAAGTCCATGAAGGCGGTATATCTTGATCAGAACGGGAAAGAACAATTCATGGTGATGGGGTGTTATGGTATCGGGATCTGCCGGACGGTTGCAGCCAGTATCGAACAGAACCATGATGAAAACGGCATTATATGGCCGGCGCCCATTGCTCCTTATCATGTCATCATTACACCGGTTAATGTTAAGGATGATGCCGTCTATCAAGCTTCAGAGAAATTGTATCGGTCCCTGTCGGACAGGGGTATCGAGGTGATCATCGATGACAGGGATGAGAGAGCCGGTGTAAAGTTCAAGGATGCAGATATCATCGGTGTTCCTATCCGGATTACCATAGGAGCAAAAAAGCTTGCAACAGGGATCGTAGAAATCAAAATTAGAAAATCGGCCGAAGTCTCTGATGTTCCCCTGGATGCTGCAGGGGGATTTGTAGAAAACTTCATTAGTGAAGGCCACTACTGTCCGGAATAATCCGTGAATAAGTTCAACTGGTTACTGTTTTTATCC
>CAZIQY010000153.1:0-3639 GCA_964541605.1 uncultured Syntrophaceae bacterium
TCTCTGGGGGTATTATAATAACAATCTTCCCCAATTCAATATAAAAATGGCAGCCCCTACCGCCGGATACGACGTAAACCGTTAGACGTTCGGCGTTCGAAGCGATTGACTCCTGTCTTCTGACTTCTGGATTCTGTATTCTATCTTAAGGCCGATTTCTGTCTTTATGGCTACCAGGAGTTCCCGCACCAGGTCTTCATTGCCGGAAGGGATGTAGAGTTCGACTATACCTTGCCGACTGTCAATGGTGCTCATAGTCGCCAGATTATCGTGGCCCTCCAGTATAAATTTCAAGTAGTGAACCTGCCGGGGGTCAATCTGTATTTTCCAGTTTGTCATGTGCATCTTGTAGGTGCGGGGTACTGACGCACCTCAAAAATCTGTATCAGCGTCTTGAAGCTCATGTTGACCATGACTGCGTTATGCGAAATGAGGACATACTTCCACGGCTTGCCCCCATGTTGCGTAGTAAACTCCGTGGCGTTTCGGCAATACAAAAGGGCGGCTTCTGTCTTTTCCTGAACATCGGACGTCTCGATATCGGCTTCTTTTTTGGTCTCGATCATGTAGATCGCATCTCCCGTCTCAGCCACAAAGTCAGGATGATATTGCCGGAAATTGTGTTTCCAGTAAATCCTGAACTGCTTTGCCGCCGGTCTCAGCCATTTTAGGACATCCCTATCCTGCTCCAGAATAACGGAAAAATCCTTCTCCGTTTTTGAATCGAACTTATAAAGATTGTGACAGGCCTTTTTGAAGCCACTGAATACCTTGCTCGGAATCGCATGTGTCGGGGTTATGGTATCCGTGTAGTGGTGGATGTCGTCTTTAGTATATTTGGATAGATTGTGCTCCTCAATTTTCAGAAAAGGCAACACATCCGGCTTCTTAAATGACGGCGCTTCACAGTAGAATTGTTCCATCATCTGGGTATGAATGTACCGGCCGATCTCCTTTTTGTGATATTGCACCACATTCATCAGGTTGTCATCCGCAAGGTAAGACCTGAATTTCTCGACCGCCTCGCCGGCAAGCTTATAAAGCAATTCCGCCTGATCGTCATAGCTGATTTCAGAGTAGTTCATGAGCTCATTGATGATGATATTCTCCGGGGTATCGAAGATGATTCTGCCTTTTCCGATGACAATATCGATACCGTCTTCCTGCTCCCGCAATTTCTTAACCAGGATTTCTTCCGACACGGGCTGATAATTGAGGTTCTTCGTATCAAGGTCAAAACTGTGAAAACCTGATATGACATCATCGTGCTGGAGAATCGCGATCCGGGGTATTTCGATAATCTTTTCTGTGAATTCGTCCACTATCTCTTCATAGACTCGTTCCACCTCCCGTATCATCTCATTCGCAAAAAGATATGTTTGCGGGGCAGCTTCGATCTTCTGCTTGAACTTTTCCACCGCGATCTGCTTAATTTCTTCCTTTTTCAATTCGCCGATGTTTTTCACGGTGGTGTTAAGTTCAGGCAGGGTGGCTATGATGATCTTTCGGACATCCAGGCTGACCTGGGCTTTCTCTCTTTCGTCGGTTGAGGTGATCTCTCCGATCCGTTTCTGCTCCTCTTCGATCATCTGCTCAATACTGGATACAACCGTAATAACCTCTTTCGGCCGGTTCAATTCCTCTGCATCGATGGTAATGATATTTTCTTTTCGTATGATGGAATCAGGCCTGTTTGCCGCATCGACGATTTCCTGAAATTTGTCGTGGGCAACAATAGTGAGCTTGTCCACCCTATCATCGCCGGTTCTTTTCCCATAGGGAAGACGAAGTCCCCTGCCGATGGTTTGTTCCCTCAGCGTCACGGATGTGGCCGTCCTCAAGGGGATGATGGTGTAGAGATTCGTCACGTCCCATCCCTCTTTGAGCATATTCACATGGATGACGATTTCTATCTTATTGGCGGGATTTTCCAGGGAGACGAGCCTTTCGATATTCTCATCCTTTTCCCCGCCCGACTGGTTGGAATGGATTTCCATGACCTTGTCGGCATAATACCCGTCAAAGAATCCTTGCGAAACGATCATCTCCTTTAATTTGCGGGCGTGTTCCGTATTCTGGGAGACGACCAGTACAAAAGGTTTTACATGGTTTGCCTTTGTGTCTCTTGCGTATATATCCAAGGAGACCTTCGTATCTTCATGGAGCCGGATGCCGTCTTCCAGCTTGATCCTGTCCAGGTCATCCTGGGTATAATGCGCTGGGTCAAAGTCCTTTCGGGTTGCCACCGCCGGCTCTTTCACAAAACCGTCTCTGATGGCCTTGGCGAGGGAGTATTCATAGACAACGTTTTTGAATTTAATAGCCCCGCCGCCGCGTTCTACCTGTGGTGTTGCCGTAAGCTCAAGTCCGAGGATCGGGTTCAATTCGTTGATGACTTCCATGCCTCTGTCTGCCCGGTAATGATGCGATTCGTCCATCAGAACGACCAGATCATCAAGATTGGTGAGATAATTGAAATAGGAGATTCCGAGACACTCCGCCATCCTCTTGATCCTCGGCGACTTGCCGCCCCGCGTCTCCGCGTTAATCTTGCCGATGTTGAAAATATTGATGTGGATCTCGTATTTGAATAATTCCCCCTGGTGGACATCCTCGTAATTGTCTCCGGTAATGATGCGCGGCCTGCTGTGGACAAACTCACCGATGCCCTGAAACACATACTTCGGGCTGGTAATGTTGGTAAAATCGTCTATGAGCTTGTTATAAATGGTGAGATTGGGGGCGAGGACGAAGAAATTTCGGATGTTTTTTGCCAGATAGAGGTAGGCGATGAAGGCCCCCATCAGCCGGGTCTTGCCGACGCCCGTGGCCAGGGCAAAGCACAATGAAGGAAAGTTCCTCTCAAAATCCGCGCAGGTCGGATAAATCCCTCTTACTTTTTCCAATTCGGTTTTCAGGTCTGCGTTCTTTTGCAGGGAAAGCTTATCGGCAAGCGTCGCAAGAATTTCCAGGCTGTCTGCCTGAGGAGACCGGAGACTCAACCGGTTCTTTATGGAGGTAGCAATCCTGTTCATCTACTCGCCCTCCTTGTCAAAAAGCCCCGGTTGATTCTTTAATAAAGGCTTCTTTGATTTTTTCCCTTTGTTCCTGATTTCGGCGGGAATGTCCGCCGGCGTTTCGGTTTCTGACTGCCACGGCAGATTTGCAATATTCAGGCTGTAGTCATCCCTCCCGAATTCGCACCGGCCAAGGAGCATGTTGGGAATTTTCCGGACGGTGATATTATCGTATCTGTCTTCGCAGGCCTCCTGAAAGGACTTGCAGCAGATCAGGAGACTTTCATCGGGCTGCATCTCCTCATGGATGCTGTCCAGATACTCAAGGGTGATGAAATTGGTCGTGGTAAAGATGTAGTCCTTTTCTGTGGACTTCCCCTGTTTCCAGTAAAAGGTCTCGTCGGGATTATAGACAAATCCCTCGTGCTTCGCCATGGCGGAGGCAAGCATCGCGGCATTGTATCCCTTGCTGATAATCCAGTTGCCCCGTTTGTCTTTCTCCAGAAGCGACGGCGCGAGCCGGTAATAGCGGAAGCCGCCGCCGCCTTTCCAGTTTACGGTCTTGCTGATGCCGCCCTGATCTGTTCCGTCGATGACCTTTTTCATGCGCGGGATGATGTGG
>CAZIQY010000154.1:0-3628 GCA_964541605.1 uncultured Syntrophaceae bacterium
GTGGCTCACTTTTCACGACCGAAAATGGCTCACTTTGAAAAGACCGTTGACAGGAATGCCTGGATATTAATATTAATCCCCAGAGGATAAAAAGCAATAGAGGAAAATGGAGCAATAAGAAACCGGTAATACCGCCTGGAAGATTAAATAATTCCCATTCCTTCCAGTACGCTGAATCGATTTCATGATTTATTAATAAAACGGAATTGGCCAGATATAGCCACAATAGCAAGTCAGTCATGAGGACACCTCTTCATTTGCTTAAACCGCTTCATTAAATTCGTCTCTGTATTTTGCCAGACCTGATACCGGGTTCATCCACGAACCTGAACCTTGTGCATCCCTTTGACGGAGTTCATGAGGTAGACGTTCGGGTTGCTGAGCACCTCTTGAACGTTTATGATTCTCTCCTGCAACTGATTATGATCGAGCAGCCAGGCACGCAGCGTCCCCGGTAGTAGTCCACATTGCACAGGGGGCGTGCACAACACACCATCAATCTCGACCGCCACATTTGCCACGGTGGACTCGGTGACCTGTCCCGCTTCGTTGAACAACAGGACATCGCCGCTTCCCGGACACATCCCGACAGCGTCCTCGTAGGCACGCCGGCGGGTCGTCTTGTGGTACAGAAAAACGTCTCCTGTGTCGACCGGGCTCCTGGCCAGAGCAAGATCACCGAAGCGCATGGAGGTCGATTCGAGGGAAGTTGTCTCGCATCGGATGCTCCCACGGCGGGAGACAAGCAAGCGGAGCCGGTGTTGCCCCGAAGACAGACCGGCCGCAACGCTCGCCAACTCGTCCCGTATTTGACGGAAGTCCGCCTGGAAACCGAAGTAATCCGCTGACTGAGCGAGACGTTTCATATGGTACTCCAGAAGCGAATATCCGCTACGGGGAGACCACAGCATCGTTTCAAGAAGATCGAAATCACGTGCGGGAGGGCTCAGCACTTTTGTCTTCGCCAGGCACTCTTCGTACTCATCCGTTGGCTTGGAGTCCCACACGATGCCGCCCCCGACGCCGTATTCCGCACGTCCGGATGCTTTGTGCAGCAAGACGGTACGAATGGCAACGTTGAACTGTGCATGGCGTCCGGGGGTCACGAAGCCGATTGTGCCGGTATAGATGCGCCGAGGAGATGATTCAAGCTCCGCAATGATCTCCATCGTGCGGCGCTTCGGCGCGCCGGTGATGGACGCAGGCGGAAAAGTGGCCTGGAGGATCCGATCCAAAGGTTCGCACGTCCCCGCACGTACCGTGGATGTCATCTGCCACACACTCGGATACTTTTCGACTTCGAACAAGAACGGAACGTGGACGCTGCCACAAAGCGCTACACGTCCAAGGTCATTGCGGACCATGTCCACAATCATCACGTTCTCCGCCCGCTCCTTTTCGGAACAGATCAGGGTTGCCCGCTTTGTCAGATCATCCTCGAACCACAATCCCCTTGCAGCCGTTCCCTTCATGGGACGCGACTCGATCCGGTTGCCATCGATCCTCAGGAAAAGCTCAGGAGAGGCGCTGCATACGGCCCACTCCCCCGTATCCACAAATGCGGCGAAGGGCGCCTCCCCATCACCAGCGATCTCGACAAACAAGCGCCAGGGGTCGACATCCGTCCTCGCCCGAAGTCGGTAGGTGAAATTGACTTGATAGGTATCCCCGTCGCGAATGAACTTACGTATTGCGCGAAGACAGCAACGGTACTCCTCTGGCGTCACAGACGGATGCCATGGCATAGAAGTGCCTGATTCCTCGCCGTTGGGCAGCGCGGTGATCTCGTTGACCTGTTTGAACAGCCCAAACCAGAGAAGGGGGAACCCCTCATCAATCTTGACAGGCAGAGATGGATCAAAAGCGGGGGCGGCCTCGTAGGAGATGAAACCGGCTGCATACAATCCATCTCGCCGGACCCCCTCCTCAATCTGGCGAACGAGCGGAAGTACCTCCTCGATTCGACGGGTCGTCATGATCTGACAAGGTGACGTGAAGTCCAGCCACTTCCTCCGTGTTTCATCGCGCAAAACAACCCGTCGTGGTGTCTGCTGGATATTCTTTGTCATTCATTTCCTCGCCGAATGCAAAAATCAGCGGCGGTCCTCGGACGTTCGTTTGTATTTACAAAATATTATGTTTTATCAGACTTCTTCTTCAGCACTTTTAATCCATAGGGACAAATTGCTGAGCAAATTCCGCAGATATGTCCCATATGATACTGAAAGTAGTGCTCCTTTTTCCATTGATCACATGCCCGTACATCCAATATCTCTTCACGCGGCAATCCCGGATACCATGCGTTGCCTTTCAATGCTTTCGCAGGGCAGGCTTCCACGCAGCGCGTACAACGACCGCAGAAGTTTCTTTCTATCGGCGGCCCATGCGGAAGCTCAATGTCGGTGAAAACGGTCCCCAATCGAATCCATGATCCGAACGGGCGCGTGATCAGTTGACAATGACGGCCCACCCAGCCCAAACATGCTCTCGTTGCAGCAGTTTTGTGAGGAAAGTCTCCTTTAATATTAACCGTATCGGTACGATCCGAAGCGGTCAGCGGTTTTGATCGAAAACCTCTGCCTTTGATTTCGGCTGCCAACGCTACTGATAATTCATTGATATGATGGTTCACTCCGGCATACTCATCGGCGTATGCCTGGTTAGGCCCGTTCCGGATGTTGACCATTATTTGGGGGTTCATTGGAATAGCCCATGAAAGAGCGAAAGGAAATCTTTGTCCTGACTCATCCCGGGGGGTGGCGAAATCCCGAAGATCTGCCGCACCCCACAGGGTAATTTTGTGTACTTCCATCCACTCAGTAAGCCAAATAGGGGCCATTATTGATGGATCGGACAATTCATACCTCGTATTTCTTAACTATTTGTTGCTTATAACGCCCGTTATGAGGCGCGGCGGCTTTTTGTCATCGCTCTCAATGCCGTTGTTGGGTGTTTTTATTATCTGTATCTGCAAATCTTTCCCATTTGAAATTAGAGTCTTGAGCATCGCCGGAACGAGAAATATTCATCAAAGCCGCCAATGAATTATCATTACAATCGTCATTGTAATCTTTACCAATCTTTCTAAGTAAAAAAGTAACGTCAAGGTATGATTCAAACCAAATGGGAATATTTTGGGGAGGGTTAAGAAAATCAGGCGAGAATCCTTCTGGCATTGCAGTCCATTCAGTTTTTGACGTATTGATCGCTATCCACTTGGAAGCAATTTTAACTATGACAAACTGGTGGCCGTTTATCGTCATTTCGCTGTCCATTTTTTCAAGAGCTTGATTATAGTTATCCGCCTTACTTGAAATAACATAGCGCAGGTCTTCAGGTTTATCAACCAAGCCAAGTGCTTTCACAACTGCGATGAACGATCTGGCATAATGGGAGCAGCCAAAAGCAGCCTTCGTTCTGATAATTTCATCGGCAGATGGCGCAAAAAACACGTCTGCTGGATTTTTCTGCATAAATTTCGAATGCCATGCCTTTAAGTTTTTTTTCTGCTCAGATGAGAGGTTAAATGTCATCAGAAACCCGAGCTTTATTTTCTCCAATTTGTCGTAAATAATCACTACTGTCCGGAATAATCCGTGAATAAGTTCAACTGGTTACTGTTTTTATC
>CAZIQY010000155.1:0-3589 GCA_964541605.1 uncultured Syntrophaceae bacterium
CCAAGGCCCTCAACCGTTTTACGAAGGAGGACCCGACCTTCCGCACCCATGTGGATGACGAAACCAACGAAACGATCATCGAAGGGATGGGCGAACTGCACCTGGAAATCTATGTGGAGCGGATGAAAAGGGAATACGGAACCGATGTCGATACGGGAAAACCCCGCGTGGCCTACCGTGAAACGATCACCCAGCGGGCGGAATTCAATTACACCCACAAGAAGCAAAGCGGCGGCTCGGGCCAGTACGGCCGTGTGGCGGGTTACATGGAGCCGATCACGGAAGGGGAAGAGGACTTCATTTTCGACAACCAGGTCAGGGGCGGATCGATCCCGACCCAATACATTCAGGCCTGTGAAAAGGGTTTTCAGCAGTGCATGGCCAAGGGGCCGAAAATGGAATTTCCCATCACGGGCGTGAAGATCGTCATCAACGACGGCGCGTCCCATGCGGTCGATTCCTCCGATATGGCCTTTCAGGCGGCAGCCCGCGGCGCTTTCCGCGAAGGGTATGCCAAGGCCAGGCCCGTAATTCACGAACCGATCATGAAGGTGGTCGTGGAGACGCCGACCGAGTTCCAGGGGGCGGTGATGGGTCTGCTCAATCAGAGGCGGGGAATGATCGTCGGCGCGCAGGATGAGGGTCCGATGACCGTGGTCGAGTCCCAGGTTCCACTGGCCGAAATGTTCGGATTTTCGACGGTTCTGAGATCCTCCACCCAGGGAAAGGCGCAGTTCACGATGGAATTCGCACTCTATCGGCAGGTTCCGCAATCCATCGCGGAGAAGATCGCGGAGGAGGTTGCACTGCGGAAGAAGAGCGCGGCATAACCGCTCAGGAAGATGGACGGATGGCGGATAGACTTTCGGGATACTTCAGCCATCGACCTGAACTCCTGGTCGTCGCTGCAAGTGGAATAAATAACATCAAAACAGGAAGGGTGCCATGTTAAAAAAAGAACTTATCCTTCGCAATCCCTTGCGTCAGCTCGGTTTCGAGACAGAGGACATCCTTTCCGCCGGGGAATTCGGCGCCGTTCTCGCCCATGCCGGCGTCGGAAAGACCGCCTTGCTGGTCCAACTGGCCATGAACAGCATGCTGAGAAACCGAAATGTCCTTCACATCAGTCTGAACGATCCCGTCAACAAGGTGAATCTCTGGTACAATGAGCTTTTTCACCATCTTGCTGGTAATTATGAAGGGGCGCAGACCAACCGTCTGTGGGAATCGGTCCTGCCCCACCGGTTCATTATGACCTTCCGCGTCGAAAGCTTCACCGTTCCGAAACTCAAGGAGAGGTTGGGTGATTTGACCGAGCAGGGGATTTTTTCTCCGGCGATGATGATCATTGATGGTCTTCATTTTGACGAATCCCTGCGGGCCGATCTGAACGACCTGAAGACGCTGGCCGCAGAGAACGGGATGCACGTCTGGTTCACCGTTCATACCCACCGCCATGAATCGCCGGGTACGGACGGCCTCCCGGTATCTTTTTCTGCGGTTGTCGGTCTGTTCGATCTCGTACTGGAGTTGCAGCCGGAGCATGCGGACGTCCATATCAAGCGGCTCCGGGGCAAGGAATCAAGCCCCGCGGGATCCGCGCTGCTTCTCGATCCTTCGACCATGCTGATCAAGGATAATCAGATTTAGCTTTGTCAAGACCACCATCATAAAAAAATACACAAGGCGGTTCGGGTACTTCCGGGACGCCTTTTCCTTCTTGAAAGGCGAGCACACACTCTTTCGCATGGAAATCAATGACCATCACCTGTATCGGACCATTGAATATGCCTGGGGTGGTCGACGTCATGGTCAAGACGCCGTACCGGCAATAAGCGCTTTGAGTCGTTCACGGAAAAACGTTTCTGCATCTATGGTGGTCCCATTAGGAAAGCGCATCCGATATGCCTCACCTGATATCGTATTTTTTTTCATAGCACTCTCATTGATTTGCATCTGCTGTCTGAAGGCTTGCCATGCCGTCCATAGTGCCGAAACACGCGGTCAGTTTGACCGGCCGGCCCGGTGACGGAAAAAACATTGACATACGGGCCCCCGTTCCTTATTCTCCACCCGCACAAAAGTAAGGTCTTAACCTACATCACTATTGATCGATATTGATCGATTATAATGATCGTATCAGGAGATTTCCGTCAAATGGAAGCCATATTTAACGAATCCATTTCTCAGACGACAATTCAACAGATTTTATTGAAATTGGTAAACAGCCGGATTCTGATTCTCTTTTTAGTGCCCTTCGCTCTTTATATTGCATTATCTCATTTAATGCCGCTGATAGAACCCGATGAAAGTCGTTATTTTGAAATATCTGATAACATGGTGGATTCGGGAGATTATGTCACGCCTCGCCTCGCTGGTGTAATCTATCTGGAAAAACCTCCCCTTTCCTATTGGGCGTCTGCACTCATCTTCAAGCTCTTCGGTGAGAACGATTTCACAACGAGGCTTTATGTCGGCATTTGTGCCTGGGCTTGTCTGTTATTGGTCTATTTTATGGGCGTCTTTCTTCACGACAGGAGCACAGGGCTCTATGCCGCAGGAATGCTTGGCACTTCTCTCTTCTTTTTCCTCTTTGGAAACTTCAATATCCTCGATATCCCTCTGACTTTCTACACATGTCTGGCCATCTGGGCGGGATACCGTCATGTTACCAGCACCATCGACAAAAAAGTGTGGCTTTATCTCTTTTATCTGTCCGGTGCATTGGCTTTTTTGACCAAGGGATTGATCGGCGTGGTCTTCCCATTTGCTGTTCTCACTATATGGCTGGTTCTCAGCGGTCAGTGGAAACGAATCGTAGCGCTCTTCTCACCGGTGGGAATTGTGTTGTTTCTGGCAATGACCTTCCCCTGGCTTATTCTCGTGCAGCAGGAACATAAAGATTTCCTGCGATTTTTTTTCATTCAAGAACATTTCCTGCGATATACGACCACAATGCATGGGCGGGATAATTCTATATTGCTCTACTTACCGGCTGTGATTATAGGTTGCCTTCCCTGGACGCCTTTTTTGTTCAGGGCCGCTTGGGAGGTGCGTAAAGATAAAGCTTGCTCATCGGCTCTTCAGGGAAAGGGTTTCCTTTGGACATGGATCGTTTTTATTTTCGTTTTCTTTTCATTGTCCTCTTCAAAGCTCATTCCTTACATCGCCCCGATATTCATACCTCTGTCCATACTAATCGGACATGTGCTGAGAAATTACGATTGCCTGATCCCTCATCCCCGAAAACGATTCCGGTCTTTTCTCTTGCAGCTTCCCATCGTGCTCCAATCCCTCTTGTTCATTGCCCTGCTTTTGCTGCCGATGTTCATCCATGACGGCTCACGGTTCGGCGGTGATCTCTCCATTATCCATTCACGGCAATGGGCCTGGCTGATTATCCTGCCAATATTCATCCAGTTGATGCTTTCTGTAGTCCCCAATATGGTTAAAAAGATCTATGACCATGGATGGTTTGTTACGATCTACATTCTATCTGGACTTTTTCTAATCTCGTTACTCCCCCCCGCTTCAGCATTCCTGACCCCCTACAAATCCTCATACCCTGCCTCTCAGGCTATCAAAAAGC
>CAZIQY010000156.1:0-3576 GCA_964541605.1 uncultured Syntrophaceae bacterium
ATATATCTCCTTCTCGTAGACACCTGTATAGTTTATGCCTATATATATCTGTCTAAGGAATTCACAAAAACGTATGAAAATAGAACATACGCCAGACTGGAGAGCCCTCCCCATAAAATATACTACTGTTCAGGGTGTCAACGAGAATCACCGAATAATAGCGGGATGTTGGGCGAATGTGGCAAACATTATTGACGATGAAAATTTGCATGGAATTTTCAAACCCTCACCGGCGCCCTGTGATAGTTAGATAGTTTAGCGAATGTTTTTGTTTGTTTTTCATAATTATCAATAGTTATGGAGATGTGGCACTTAACCCTCCAACTCTCCCCGATTGCTTTTGAGGGCAACGCCGTGATACATGACGCACCCCTCATATTTTGTTTTCTTAAATTTCTGGGTTAGCTGCTTTCCAAACCAGGTGCCGCTTGGCTCATTCTTGCCGATGTTGTCGTGATACCACTCGACGAAAGCGGCATAGAGCATCGAGGCCCTGTCTCTGGCAGCGGGCTCCCGGTAGCAACACTCATCGACAAAATCAGCAAGGAGGTCCTCATTGCGGCGGTATTCTTCCGTCGCCTCGGTGACTGCCTGGGGCGGCTTCAGGCCATGTTTTTGCCAGGCTAGGCAACCGCGCACAAGCCAGGCGAGAATTCCCGGCGCTTCTTCCAGGAGCTGATGGTCCAGATCGAGGATGGCGCGGCGTTCATGGCTTTCCTTGGGATCGCGGTTGACGAAAGATATTGTAAATGGGATCAGGTGAAGGCGCTCCCAAAATGCCTTGTCGTTAGGCGGGGCCTGGGGTTGCGTGTTGGTCATGAGAAACAGTTTATGCGTGGGGCGGAAGCGCGTCGGGTATTTGTCATGCGGGTTGCGTCCGACAAGCTCGTCCTTCCCGGTGAGCCATTTAATTTTCGATGCGCTGAAGCGCTGGCCTTCGTCGATTTCGGAAGCGAACGCCATGCGGATCCCCTTCAAGGACATAATGTCCGGAGATGGGCCGGAGGCGTTTTTGGAATACCTCTGGCTCAGGAGCATTTCCGACGGGATTGAGCCGGCCAGAGCGCCCATTACATAGCTGATCGTCTCAATAATGAGGCTCCGGCCATTCCAACCGGTCTTGCCATACAAAACAGGAAAGACCTTTTCGTTTACGAGGCCGGTTATTGCATAACCATATAAGCGATTGAGATAGGCGACCAGCTCTTCGTTGCCATTGAAGATTTCAAGGATGGATTGTTCCCAAAGGCTCGCCGGTTCATTAATGCCTTTAAACTCGACGGGACTGGCCAACGAAAGATAATCGCCGGGGCGTCCCGGCTTGAGCTTGCCTGTTTCCAGATCGATAACGCCGTTTTTGCAAGGGAAGAGCATCGGTTTTTCGTCGAACTCCTCACCCTTGATGGCCAGGGGGTTATCAATCGTGTGGGCAAATTTGAGGCAGGCGGTCCGGCGCTTGTCCGCCCGGAGCTGACTGGCGCGCTTCAGGAGACTTTCCTCCCTTTTCCGGAGTCTTTTGACTTCCTTTGAGTCGTCGGCGTTGCCATCAGAAATGAGCTTGGCAATCATGGGGGCAGTCTTTTTATATTCAGCCAGATAATGTTCGACCACCTTCTCCGCCGCGGCGAGCGATCGCCCCATGATATCGCGCTGCCAGTAGTGTTCGTTCCATTCAAACCACTCCTGGGTGTTTTTGCAGTATAAAAACTGATCGCGAAACAGAGTCGCATACAGAACGCTGTCGCCCAGCTCATTGGCAAACAGACATTCATTAATTAGCTTACTTGTGATCTTTGGTTCCTCGTTAGGGGAAGTGGTCTGTGACGCCTCCTGATCTATCCGTTCCTGTACCTGTTTCCGGATCTCTTCCGTGGGGTTGGTCATTCCGTTTTATCCTTCGCTCTTCGCTTGAGCTCGTAGATCCACCGTAACGAGATGTCTGGTATAGCCTTCGCAATCGCCTTAGGATGCACTCTCGTGGAGATCAACTTTAAAACAATGTCTCTGGTTTTCGGCTTTATGAGATGATTAGATCCAGCGACAAACTGTCGTCTGCAATCTCGACATCGATATTTCTGCAATCCCGCCGGCGTCTTGCCGAACTTCATCAGCCGGTTACAGGAGCATTCTGGACAGCTTATATCAGCCATGATCATCACCCACTTAACAACATTCGGTGTTCACAAATTCCCAAAGTCCCAACAAAATCATAATTCTCCCGGAGTCGAAAATTGAGATGCGCAAACCCTTGATCAACCGGCATCCAGCGAAGGACCCGCGCCCCCATAAGGCACAAGGATGGTTGGAAGGAATTTTCAACTGGGGGGCCGGGGGTAATCATTCTTTTTCTGAACAATCACTTCGACCACCGATCAATGCACGAATGTCTTCGGCTTTCCAAACCGTCACGCGCTGCGATAGCTTTATGGGTTTGGGGAAGCGACCATCTTTTACACCTGCCCACCACGTCGAAGCGCTTACGGGGATAACTAAAAGCACTTGCCGAAGACGTATCAATCCCGTTTGTGGTAGATTTTTTGATTGCAGATTTTGAAAATTTGTTTCTTTTCGCATCGGTTCCTCCGTCGTTGTTTCTTTTCGTATGCTGTTGTGCCCTACAAACATGAAAAACACTTCCTGAAGGCATTAGATCAAATAGTGTGCCACGTGATGGAAAATGCGGGTAATCCTTTGTTTTTAAAAGGAAACAGTTAAATGTTTATAGGTGTCTTGTGTGGGGTGACTGGCGGGATAAATAGATTGAAGATTGGAATATCTTCTAATACGTTGGAAATTATTACAGACTGTTGATTTTTTTTAATCTCTTTCTAAGGGTGTCTTCCTTTAACCCTGCTATTTTTGCGGCGACAGAGATTTTTCCGTTTGCTTCTTCCATGACCTGATTGAAATATTTTTCTACAACCTCTTTAAAGTTCATGGATGTTAGGATAGTGCCATTTTTTTGAGGATCTTTATGGATTAACGGCATGGGATCGTTTAGTTTAGCATCAAAGGCCTGTACAAGGTAATTATTATAATCTTCAAATCCATTGCTGTCTGGGAAGGATATTTCTTTTTTTGGGGCCTTGCCGTAAATATATCTCAGAATGTCGTTAATCAATTTTTTGTGCTTTTTGGTTGGTTTTTTAATATGAGATAAGGGATTGAAAAGCATTGTCGTCGTTTTTGATTCCCTCACCCGGAATAGGTTTCTGTTATCACTTGGCGATATGAGAAACAAATTACCATACAACCATATGCCGCTAAGAAAATTATAATATCGATCATCACGGCCCCAGGTGATAGTATTAAATTGTTTATCAAAGGCCATGTCTTTTTCATTCGTTTCATACGTCCACTCGTAATGATCGCTGATGCGTGTTACATCACTACGGGGATCAATTCCAAGGTCAAAATTGTTAAGGACTTTCTCTAATACGGCAACATCGACGCCATTCATTTTTAGGCTGTTGTTAAAATCACTACATTCATCCCACCTGAACGCTGTTTGAGTGTCATATTGAGTATTCCGCTCCAAATCGGCCACTGATTCCGTTTTAATTCGGCCACCCATTC
>CAZIQY010000157.1:0-3370 GCA_964541605.1 uncultured Syntrophaceae bacterium
GGTTTAGCCCCCTATTATTCGGACAATTTTGAATTCGGTATTAAAAGTAAGAAAAGTTTTCATAAAGTTGTATCAGCAAGGAACAACTGAAGGTGATTTTTGCACCGATGGTTGTTGGAGTGCTTCGGGCCCGGACACTTCTTTTTGTACCTTCTTCTGAGTATCGAACTCAGAAGAAAGTAAGCAAGGAACTTCCTTCAGGTTCATTTTCCCCGATAGTTGTTGATAAGGCATGAGCAGGTTAAATCTCACTTTCTTGTTTTTCAATACGGTACGGGATATTTTTCCATCTTCCCAAAGATTCCAAAACAACCTGGGCGACAGGTTCGCAATGGAGGCATGAATGCGATGGTTGTTGTACTTTTCATAAAACAGGATCAGGAACGTTTCGAGCTCCGGCAGATCCCAAAACACCTGGCTTCCGATTGCCTTCGAAAGAATGCTGTGGAAGCTCTCGATGTGCCCGTTCTCCTGCGGGGTATAGGGATGCGTAAACACCTGGTCCAAATAATTGAGCTCAAAAAACTGACGAATCACCTTCGAGGCAAACTGGGGACCGTTGTCGTTGCGGACTTCAATGTGGATCTTTTTCCGCAACATATCCGCCGGCTGCAGGTGATGAAGGATGATATATTCCCAGGCTCGTTGCACCTGTGCTGACTTCATCGCAAAGCCTGATCCCCGGTACAAAACGGCCCGGGTAAACGTATCGATGACCGTTAGAACATACGCATGTCGCCTGTCCTTCATAACCCAGACCAGCTTGATATCCATCTCTAAAACCTCCAGAGGACCCTCCGGGATTACGATCCGGTACTTGGCATACGTCTTGCCGATTCGTTTATATCGCTCTTTGAGCAACCCACTTTCTTGCATCAGCCGGTACACTTTTTTATGGTTAATATAGTAGCCGAGCATCATCAGGACGAAGTACATTTTCCGATAGCCATAGTCCGTATCGGGATCCGATTGAACCCGTTTGATCTCCTCGACCACCTCCTGATTGGGAACTTCAACCCTCACGTTTTCAATCTCTTTACTCACTGTTTCCGTTGGCATTCTGCCTGAACGCCTGCCATTGGGCCGGTAATAATATTGATGGAGACTGACCCCGGTAACTGCCAGTACCGGGTTCCGCTTCAGCCCCAAACTGATGTACCGACCCGCTATTTCTCTTTTCTCGCCCAGGCATATTTCTTTTTTAACAGCTCGTCCTTGAGCCGACCCTCCAGTTCCTTTTCTGCCAGCAGCAGCTTGAGTTGTTCATTTTCCTTTTCCAGGCGTTTGATCTCTTTCAGGTGCTCCGGAGTCATGCCATGTCGGAAACCCGCTTCGCCCATCGTTTCAAACTTTTTCTTCCACGAATAGTAGGTCGTGGGATAGAGTCCATGCTTGTCCAACGTGGCTTGAACTCCTTGCAAAGAAGCCTCTTCGATGATTTGTAGCTTCTCTTCCTTTGTGAATTTTCGTTTTTGCATTGACATAATTACACATTTTTATTAGTAATCATGTCCGAAGTGTTAGGGGGCCATTACACCATCATCGAACGTATATTTCAAAACTTCGCATTTTTTTTTAAAATTATCATAGCTTTTTTTGAACTGGTCCTTGGTCATACCAAACATGATGTCTCCGATAGCTTTATTCTGCTCGACGAGAATGATACTATCCTTTCGAGCTTTTTCAACTTCGGTCATACTATCCAGTATTGCCTGCTCTTTCAATAGTTTTTTAGTTCTTGCCAATTCTTCATTGGACGGTCTAGAGTTGCATGATGATAAGATTAAACCAAGGACCGCAAGAAGGGTAATGAAATTTTTCATAGCAAGGAATTCTTAAAACGTAAACTAAGATAAAAAATATTGAAATTATGAGTAAAGAGAAATTTAGTTCTTGTTGACAACAACAAAGAGTATTGTGGACAGGCTGGGAACGAGTTGGCTGAATTGACAAAAAAGAACCCTGCTTATGTCCAGGAGGTAACCGTCCATCCCGGACGGGGTATTGACCTGGATTTCTTCGTCCAGATCCTTGAAGTGTTTCCCACTATTTCCCCTAGCTGGTAGGCCTTCAACGAGGGCACGATGCTCAGGAAGGTCAAAAAATAGAAGGGTATAAGCCAGATTTACACCCCTGCAAATACACTTCCGGATACTCTCTCCGTCTCATTCGACCTTGTGTCGAGTGAAAGGTTGACGCTTCAGGTGAAACGCCAGGTGAAACAGTATGTCCTTGCTCATCACACCCGGGTGAAGTTCTCACTTTTTATTGTGCCAAAGGATCGATCTTATTTGTCCGACACCTGGGACAAATACGCTGACCTATTGACGATTATGTGTTTAGGTTTGACGTGTTAACATTGACGTCATGGCAACAAACAATAATTCAGGAGGGGGGATCTCCGACTGGGGGCTCTCCAAGGACAAAGATTCGTTCTGGGGCAACTTTAATCCGCTGTTCTTAGCCGGGGGCCCGATCGGATGGCTCGCCGGTGCCGCATCGGCTTCCTATAAAACAGCCGGGGACTACCAGAAGAAGGCAGAAAACACCGTTAACCAGCAGATCACCGATCTGGGATCCTGGTATAAGAAAGAATCCGGGAAGTCTTATCTCGATACCGAGGCTATGCAGAGCGCGCTCGGACAACTCCGCACAACCATAGCACAAAACCTGATGGTCCAGGGCAACCAGCTCCGTTCCGGAGGCGGGACCGCCGAGGCCGCGCTAGCCGGACGGACGAACGCCGCCGAGACCTTTTCCAATGCGATAACCAGGCTTATTGGTGGCCAGACGGACCGGAAGGACCAGTTATGGCGGGATTACCAGTACCGTATGCAGAACTGGCAAAACGCCAAACCGGCTATGCAACAGCAGCAAGCGGGCAACTCGGCAAACATCGGAGGCGACCTGATCGCTTTGCCTTTTGACAAAATCGATTCCATCATCAAGAGTGCCGGCAGCGCTTCAAGTGGAGCGGGTGACGCAGCCAAGATGGCTGCAATGGTGGCTTAAAACCCGACTTTTAGGAACGCTCAATATCTTGTTGACACATAGGTTTGTCTTACCCGGCAAGGGATTGGTGGTTCGGTTTTACTGGCACGACTGGATTACAAATGGCCTTTCGAGTATCTGGTCTCCAACTTAACGAGATCGCCCCCTTCCTCGCCGAAGAGCTATCAGATTAGACCGGATGGACGATGGTGTTCCAGAAGACGGGGACCGGGCTGATCTAGGCAGTTAATAACTCGCTTATAAAAAATTCTTTAACTTTTGTTAAGATTTCGTGGACATTTTAAGGACAGTAATATTAATGCATATATATTTGCAACATTGACACGTGATAAAGACCGAATAATCATCAGATTTTATG
>CAZIQY010000158.1:0-3249 GCA_964541605.1 uncultured Syntrophaceae bacterium
TCCCACTACCGTTCCGGACAACAAAAAGCTAGGGACTTTGAGGTCCAGCATCCGGTTGATAGCGGTCAGAGCATCATTCCCATGAAAGTCCCAGACTACGCGGCAAGGGGTTTAAGGGTTTTTGATCTTCATGATTGATCTCCATTCGGGAAAGCCGGCAAGTTTAAGAAGATTCCCATGCGTGGTCTCCACAAGGAGCCGACAGTTTGTTGTGCCAGCCGGCGATTGGTCATGTTGGTATTCGAGCTCACGGCTTCAGTTCGCGTTTCGACCTTGATGTACGTCTAAGAAAATATGGGTATTGGGGTTGTCACTTCCGGTTGATTCAAAGGTACGAGTTCGTACCCGATGAGAGACGCTTGCCAGGTAAGGTATTTTATTTTGGCCTCTCGGTTTCTTTCGAGCAGGTAAGTCTCTCCGAGATCTTTGAAATGTACCCCGTCTTTGAGTACATGGTAAATGGCTTTAAGAATTTTGTGGGCTACTGCGATTATGGCCTTCTTGGGACCCAAGCGTGCTCTGAGAGAGTAATATTTGGCACGGAAATAAGAACCTCGGGTCTTGATTGCCGGCCAAGCTACTTCAACCATGATGGTTTTTAGGTGGTTCTTTTTGACGGGGCTCTTGCCACTGAATCGCTTACCGCCGCTTTGGTTATTTCCGGGAGAGAGGCCGCACCAGGAAGCGAGGGCATGGGCGCTGGGGAACTCATCCAGGGTTGGACCTATCTCGGCCAATATGGCATGGGAGGAAACCGCACCTACACCGGGAATCTCTTCGAGCCGCCGGATCGCTTCCTGAGCGTCTCTCATTACTTCCCTGATACGGGATTCAAGGACTGAGATTTGGGTCTCCAGGTTTTCGATCGTGTTGAGCAGAACAGACAAGAGGAACCGGTGATGGGCTTCGAAAAAGCCTTGGACAGAGCGATGGAGTTCCGCTGCCTTGTCTTGCAGCGATCCTCTCAGACAATTTTCCACCTCGGAGATCGTGGGGGAATTGTCGCTTGAGATTAGCAGCTTCATGAGGTTGCGGCCCGTTGCGCCGAACAGATCGGATACCACGGAATCGATTTTAATGTTTGACTGTTGGAAAAGCTTGTGAACGCGGCGTTGGAAATCCCCGAGGTCTTCTTTGTAGTTTCTTCTCATTCGGGTCAAATCACGCCACTGTCTTTGATGTTTCGGAGGAATAAAGGCGGCCTTGAGCAGCCCGTGACGCAAGAGTCCGGCTAGCCATCTGCTGTCGCTGATGTCAGTCTTATGGCCTGGAACATTTCTCATGTGTCGGGCATTTACCAAGATAACCCTGACGGAATCCTCAAGGACATTATGAATAGGAGTCCAATATGGTCCTGTACTCTCCATCGCAATCACAGGGCACTCTCGCTCCAGGAGCCATTCCTTGAGTTTGATAAGGTCATCTGTAAATGTCTCGAATTCGCGCATTTCCGATTGCTCTGCACCGGAACTGTCTGAATACAACAGACACGCAGACACGGATTTTTTGTGAACGTCCAATCCGCACGATATCTCGTGCACGACTGATATGGTACTGTTATTCTGTTCATTTGAGAGCATGACACGCCTCCTAGTTTGTTCGATTTGGTCTCATACTAGTGTTGCGTTCCTGAAGTAAGGTTGGTATAATCCGGGGGCATGGAGGATGACCATGTCCCGGGCAAGAGTGTTTTTTGAGTTGACTGAGGAGGAGGTCGCCACATTGAGCATGTGGGTGGCCAGCCATAAGATGGAACAGCGTTTGAGTCGCCGAGCAGAGGTCATACTTTTGTCTGCGCAAGGCATGACTCTGCGAGAGATCAGCCTGAAGAGCAGGCTGAGCGAAAAGAACTGCCTGAAATGGCGGGCGCGTTTCCTGAAGGATCGGATGGACGGCCTCAAGGATAAGCATCGTGCAGGGCGACCTCCATCGATCACTCCGTGGCAGCGAGCACAAGTCCTCAGACTGGCTTGTGAGCGCCCGTTCAACGGGTCTAATGCGTGGAGCACTCGGGAACTTGCAAGGGTTACCGGTCTCGGCTCTACCACTGTCCACCGCATCCTGAATGAGGTGTCGATCAAACCCCACAAGATTCATCATTGGTGCGGAAAAAGTCCCGACCCGGAATTTGAGCCCAAACAGGCTGCGATTATCGGTCTGTACATGAATCCTCCAGAGAATGCATTGGTTTTGAGCATTGACGAGAAATCGCAGATCCAGGCCCTCGACAGAACTCAACCTGAACTTCCTCTGAGGCCTGGGAATCCGAAACGACACACAGCTACCTACACCCGCCACGGCACCACATGCCTGCTGGCCGCTCTCTCAGTTCACGAAGGCACAGTGCAGGCCCGGTGCGTGGACAGCAACAACCGCCAAGTGTTTCTCAATTTCCTGAAAAGCCTGTACAGAGCCCATCCTCACAAACACCTCCACGTCATTGCGGACAACTTGCCGCTGCATAAACACCCTGAGGTGATGGAGTGGGTCTCACGACGACGAAGATTGAGTCTCCATTTCACACCCACGTACGCCTCGTGGCTCAACCAAATCGAAATCTGGTTCAACATCTTCGCCCGAGACGTGATCAAAGGCGGAGTCTGGCACTCGAAGAAGGAACTGGTCGATCAGATTATGTTTTATATTCAAAGATACAACAGGGATCGAGCACATCCCTTCAAGTGGACTTACACGGGCAAAGTCCTTGTAGCTTAACATACCTTAATTGAGGAACGAGACACTAGGCAGGTAGCCATGCTCTCACCTAAGTTCAAGGGACTTTCATGGTTCGTTGTGGCGCTTTGCGCCATGGAAGTTGGTATTAGAAGGCATTGTAACCGCTCAGTTTTGCGCGGGGTATTGGTAATCGCATTAAGGGGTTTGTGTATCGACGTGATTGCGAGAGCATAAGCGCGAGCACAGTGAATTCGGAGTATTTTATGGATCCGGTCTGGGAAAAAGCAGATCGTACGGATCTTGCTCCATGTTCATGGAGAGTAGATCAAGAGCTTTCTTTATTCGGTCAGCCGGATCTTCGCCGCGTTTTTTGATGGTGGTAACAACTGTGGTGAGGATGCTTCGCGTCCTGGCCCCACTGTCGGTGATGGAGCCGAAGCTGACCTTTCTTGCAATCACAGAAGGTCGAAGATCTCTCTCCGCCAGGTTGTTATCCGCAGGTATGTCCCGGGCCACAGCCCAGTGGTATAGCCGTTGGTCATTTTGTCGGAAAATATCCTGGATTCGGCGAAC
>CAZIQY010000159.1:0-3246 GCA_964541605.1 uncultured Syntrophaceae bacterium
ACTGCCAAAAAGCCCTGGAAAAGAACAAAGGCCTCCTCATGTTCAGCGCCCATTTCGGCAACTGGGAGCTCCAGGCTATTGTTACATCACTTTTGCTAAAGCCTGTGGTCGTAATTTACCGGCCTCTCGATAATCCGTTACTGGAAAACCTTGTCACCTCGGTGAGGTCATCTACGGGGAATGTCGCCATCGACAAGATGCACGCCATGCGGCAGATGCTCCGCCATCTGAAAGAAAGGGGCATCCTGGGTCTTCTCATCGACCAGAACTGGTCCTGGCAGGAGGGTTGTTTCGTTGATTTTTTCGGCCGCCCCGCCTGCACCACCAATGGCCTTGCCCTCCTGGCCCTGCACACGGAAGCTCCCGTCATACCCGCTTTCATGGCAAGAATGCCCGGCGGAAGATACCGGTTCTTCATCGGTGAGGAAGTGGAAATCATAAGGACTGGTGATCGGGAAGCGGATGTTGTGGCGAACACCCAGCGGTTTACAAGCATCATTGAGGATATGGTTCGCAGATACCCGGATCAGTGGTTCTGGGTGCACCAGCGCTGGAAGACCCATCCGTGTCAGGTCATTAAAGAACATCCCCGGGCTATGTCGTCGTAAAGTGTCTTTTGGAAAGATCCCTTCCCAACAGCCCCTCGAGGCAACGCACCGCACGTCTCTTTTTATCTTTTCCGGTGGGGATGTAATCGGGGTTTACACGAAAAACACCATCGGCAGGGGGCAGCCAGTCCCGAACGGCCGCGGGATGCGTGCCCTTGAATTCCCGGATTGCTTCCGGATCGATATCGGCATAGCATATTGTGTCGGGCGTCTTGTTCCAGTATCGGTTCACCTTTTCACTCTTCAATGACATCTGTTCCTCGGAGCGCACCCACCCGTAGTGAAAAATTCGGGCGCCGCTCGACGCCGCTCTCGGATAGCGGCCGACGCGGTTTTTATCCAGGACATACCAGAACAGACCGTCCACGGCATAGCTGCGGATGGAATTCCTGATGATCCTCGTTTCCCGGCGGTACCATCCCGGCGAATCCAGATACGTGTTTTTGTTGCCGTAAAAATGAATGAAATCGAAATAAAGGGCTTCCACGGCGTTGTTTTTCAAGTGCTTTTCAAGGGCTCCCCGAATCTTCGGCAGATCGTCTTCGTGGACGACCTCGTCGGCTTCCAGATAAAAAGCCCAGTCGCCCGACGTGTTGAACTGGGCAATCATCTTCTGCTGAGCATAGACGTAGCCCCGATCCTGCATGTTTTCGTTCCAGGTGGTGTGAATGATTCGGATTTTCTCGTCTCCGATCCGATTAATCATGACCTTTGTATCGTCCTCGCAGGGACCGAGGGCGATCACATACTCATCGACGATGGGAAGAAGGGATTTGATGGATTCCACGAAAGGATAGCCGAGGATCTGTCCGTTTCTGATAAACGTGAAGGCGCTGATTTTCATGAATCGTTCCTTCCAAGATATTGACGCACGCCGCGGTTCGCGCAGATTTCCCTGGATTGCAGGCGCTGTTCCAGGTGTCGTCGGTTTTCGGCCAGGCTCGACCGATCATTCTCTTTATGCCACAGATGAAGGACGGGCGCGGCGAACCGGGCGCTTTTTCGTCCGAGACCCGATTGAATCAGCCGGATGACCAGATCGGAATCTTCCAGTCCCCACCCCGAATAGGTCTCATCAAAACCGTTGATGAACAGCAGATCTTCCCGCCAGGCGGACAGATTGCAGGTCATGGCGCCTTCCCATCGCTGGGGCCTCGCTTTGCGAAGGGGCGACAGGAGTGACAACGACAGAAGCGGGAGCCACCGGTTGGTGTGCCCTCTCATCCTCGCTCCAAGCCATTGCCGGACATCCCAGGTGTGGACGGAAATATCGCCGGACAGAATACGGTTTGTAAACACCTCGCTGAGGAGAATGCGGTTGCCGACGACAAACCAGCCCTTTTCCGCCAGAAGGCGATGGCGAGCGACGAAATCGGGAAGGGGAATGCAATCCCCGTCGCTGAAAATGATGTAATCCGCTTCGGTTGCCGCCAAGGCCCGGTTTCGAATCGCCGCGGCGCGAAATCCTTTGTCTTCCTGCCAGACATGCTCCACGGGAAACGCCGCCCTGCTTCCATAGGCGGACACGACCTCTTTCGTTTCATCCGTTGATCCGTCGTCGGCAATGATCAACTGGAATTTCCGGTCCGTCTGGGCAAGATATCCTTCAAGGACGACAGCCAGGGCGTCGGGGCGGTTGTAGGTGGTGACGATCACGGAAATACGCATCACTATTCAGGTTTTTCAGACCTCTCCAGATACATCAGTTTAAGATATTTGTAGTATGTCTTTTTTGTTATCGTCGCTGTTACCTTTTCGGAAAGACACTGGTCATACAATTTCTCTTTCCTTCAAGATGTCTGAATTCGGCAAAATAAATATGAGAGAATAAAATGCCCAACTTCTCAAAATATAACCTTTTTGTTTCAACAAAGTATAAGTATTTGTATTCAGCACATCATCGATGCTCTTATGATGATCCTCAATGATTACGATCTTGGGCTTGTACATTTCTATGTCTAATGAGTTTATTGCCTTGAAATCCATTCCTTCGACGTCTATTGACAAAACATCGATTTGTCTGCCTCTAAATGGACTATTCTCAATGATTTCATTCAATGTATTCGAACGCAAGTCGATGGTGTCGAGAAAATCCGTTTTCCTTTGGTCTTTGACTTGTTTGTCTATCGTTGAACCCAGTCCAAATTTATTATTTTTATAGAGTGTTACTTTTTCTTTTCTGTCAGATACAGCGCATAACACATTATGATCACGTGGTCTTACTATGTTGAAAAGACTGATTTTATCTTCCTCCATGTCGATATTAATGCCTTCCCACCCCCACTTGTAAAGCATGTAAGTGTTTGAATATTTCTTTGGGTGATAACATCCTACATCAACATAGAATCCATTTTTTATGCCCTCTCTCAAAAGTTCCTTCAACACAATATCTTCGCCAAACTGCGAATAATGTACCTTAATAAAGTCCGTTAAATAAGCCTTCCTTAGCAAATAACCAATTTTAACAATATTTTTTATCATTATCTCGCAGACCTCATTAACATGAGTTTGATGTACTTGTAATATGTTCCCTCGGCGTTTGACACGGCGAGCATGAAGCCTTCGCGGCCGTCGAGAAACCCTGCGCGGATAATGTAAGTATGCACAAAACTCCACAGGCCGTGTACAACGGCGGTCA
>CAZIQY010000160.1:0-3237 GCA_964541605.1 uncultured Syntrophaceae bacterium
ATGGACTGACCATCTCCGGATGCGCACAATAGCGTCTATAGCGATTTTTGGGGTAGGGTGGCAGATGGGATATCTAGTGTCTAAGACGTGGGTTGACAAGTTCGCGAACTGATATCTCAAGAGAAGCAATATCCAGCCATCAGAGAGTATCGCAATCAATGCACATAAAGACGACTCTGCCTAGAATATTGGCGTTCTCTTTGCTCCGCCCCCAGAGCACTTCGCGCTTGCTCTGTTCATCAAAAAAGGGTTCAAGAAGTATCGCCCCTTTCGGTGTCAGAAACACCTTTTTTAGTTCTATCGAATCCCTGTCAACAAGATACGTTTGCAGGTCCCTGGGTTCGGTATCCTCGATATCCACCAAGCAGAACCTAGCGCCTCCAGTTTTCTTTTCTAGGGGCCAAATGACGGTCTTGCGGTCCTTGACCTCCGGAACAATCGCCTGGTCAATCACAAAATAGCCAGCAACGTGCTTTTCTTCGATCACCTTGGACCTTAAGGGCGTATCGCTCTTGAGAATCGGCACCGCCCAACCGCTGGTCTTAATTAGATATTCCGCACTTCTCAGATTGGAAGGGGTCCTCCCCTCAACATTTATGATCGGGATGCCTACCTCTATAGGTTCGACCTGAAAAAGTTCTGAGACAGTGATACCTAAACCCTCCTCCGCGATTCTCTTAATCATGGACCATTGAGGATTACCCGAATCGCTCTCGAGTCGAGAGATTGAAGTCCGTTGTATCTTTGTTCGTTCGGACAATTCAGCTTGGCTGAGGCCAAGCGCCTTGCGCTTTTCGCGAAGATAATGCCCGAAAGGCCTGTCATTCGATATCGTCATGCCACTCTCCCATTAACGGCTTACCCAATGATACGTCTTTAACACTCTGTTGTCAAGAGGATAGTTATCTTATTGAAGACTTTTATTATATGATATTACCTTTTATAGTGCATTATCGATTTGACAAAGGGTATCTTTTATGATATAATTAGATAATGGGGAAGGAGAGGTATAAGAACCATGAGAACCAAGGAAAAATGGCCAGTCTCGCATCGTTCAGTGCTTCAATATGGGACAGGAGTTATTGTCATTGCTTATCTATTTTATTATCTTGTATTTACAGATGACTCCTAGCCAACTTTTGCTATTTCACTAATCTATTTATTTTCAATCTTTTAGCCTGTCCCAATATTTGGGATACGTAGGTGATATAGGAAAACTGTCTCTGAAAAATGGGACAGCCTCCGGTCCGAGGGTAATCCCCCTCTGAAAAAGAGGATAGGAATCATCGGCGGGGTGAACAATGGAGATGCTCGTGTCGCACACGAGGACTGAATTGCTTGATCAGCTGATCGATTTCAAGTCGGTTCAAGGACGATGGCCTGTTAGAAAGGACTTTGATCTGGGGAAGATCAAGGCGGGGAAGAGCACCTTTTACCGGAAGTTTTGTTCTTTAGAGCGGGCCATCCAAGAGGCCGAGCTCAAAGAGAAAGGTGAGGCAAGCCTTCTACCCAGCGAGGAGATAAGACATCAACCAAATAAGAAACCAGGATCACGGTGTCCGTTCTGCGGCGGACCGGTATCGGATATCAATCATTATTACGACACCCTCCCCCAGGTTATCGTATCCCGGTTCCTGGGGCTCCTGCACGAAAACGGCCATGGTTGCTACTCTGATGCAGTCCTGGACTGCCTGTACGCGGTCTTCGGCTACAAAAACAAGCACTTAAGACTCGCGCTCGCAAAAGAAGATATGTTGGGGCAGTTCGAGGATAGACATAAGCCGGCGGAGACGGGCCGATGACAAAACTTGCACCCGAGCTGCAGAAGATACGGAAGCAGGACCTGAGGAAGCTTCTCAAAAACGAATTCCAAATGGAATTCAACGTTAATGACCTGGCCATCTGTCCGTTTCATGACGATCACACACCATCCTTCAGCGCTTTCCAAGGGGAGGATGGCGACTGGAGATGGAAGTGCTTTGGGTGCAAAAAGCACGGTGATTACTTTGATTTCAGGGCTCTTAGGGAGAACCGGCCGCTGGAAGAAATCCTGAAGGAGTACACAGGCACTAGGCCCCCGCAGCCCGAGAACTGCATCCCTGCAATATTTATCTATAAGGATAGCAAGGGCTCCCCACTCTTTCGCAAGCTCAAGTTCTCAGACGGCTATTCCCAAGAACTGTACGTTAATGGGGACTGGGTGCCAGGCCTCTGCGGCTTGGTGACTCCCCTTTATAATCTCCCTGATCTCATAAACTGCGATGCCGTGTTGCTGCTTGAAGGCGAGAAGGACTGTGAGAACGTGAAGCGGCTTGGCTTTGTGGCCACAACGATGGGGTCGATTACTCAGTGGCGTCCTGACTTCGCCACTCATTTTGCAGGCAAGGACGTCAGCATTTGCTTTGACGTTGGGAACGAAGCAGTCGCTATGCGTGCGGCATCGGATATCTCACAAACGGCACGGTCTGTAAAGATCTTGGAACTGCCCGGATTGACGCAGAGAGAAGAGGACATCACCGATTGGCTCGAAAGAATGGTTGACCTTACGGAAAATCAGAAGGCTGAGAAGCTGAGGGAACTGATCGCCACGACCCCAGTCTATTCCAAGGACTCGGATCCTGCACGGCCGAAGAAGCCTCATGCGGCCTTGGCCTTTTTTGACTTCCTTAAGAGTGACCTGCCTCCTCGAGACGTATTTATGGAGAACTGGGCAGAACGTGAGAATCTGACGATATTGGGCGGCTATCCCAAGGTTGGGAAATCGATCCTGGCCGTGAATTTAGGCCTATGTATTGCCTGTGGCCAGGGCTTCCTAGGATTTCGGAGTCGAGGGCAAAGTCGGGTCCTATATATTCAGCAAGAGATATGCGAATCGGCGATGCAGGAGAGGTTGAATAGGATGCGGAATCGGGTTGACGATTTCGCAGCGAATAACTTCATGATCAAGAACACAGCTGGCACATCCCTGAAACTTACTAGACCGGATGGTTTGAGAGAAGTCGAGAATATTATTGGGGATTCAGCAGCGGACCTGGTTATCCTCGACCCGTTCTCTACTTTTCATGATAGGGATGAGAACTCGGCAGCAGACATGGATCTTGTCATGGGGAAGCTCTCCCACCTAATGCACAGGTTCAAAGTAGGGATCCTAGTCCTGCACCACTACGGGAAACCTACGCTGGCAGGGCGCCAAGGGAATCAGAGAATCAGGGGAAGTAGTCTTATTACGGACAGGGC
>CAZIQY010000161.1:0-3145 GCA_964541605.1 uncultured Syntrophaceae bacterium
GATAAAAACAGTAACCAGTTGAACTTATTCACGGATTATTCCGGACAGTAGTGATCGGGAAACCATTTTTTCATCTGGTTATTGAGGGTAACAATTTCCATGTCCGGACTGATCAGAGATACCCCGATGCCGATATGATCTACGACGCTTCTATATTTTTCCTCGGATGCGCGGAGCGCCTGCTCTGTCTTCTTCTTCTCTTTGATCTGTTTCAACAACTGCCTGTTTCTTTTTAAAAGCCTGGCCGTACGATTTTCCACCAGCCGTTCCAGGTCATCATTCGCCCTTTTCAGGGCTTCCTCCACCCGTTTTCGATCGGTAATGTCGCGCCCCACAGCCTGAAACTCTTCAATATCTCCCGTTTCGCCCAATATGGCCCTGTTTGTCCAGTGCTGGAACCCGATTTCACCATTCGGTAGAAATACCTGATGCTCATGCGTCAATACAGGTCTTTCTTTCGACAGGGAAGCAATCTGGTCTTTTACTTTTTGCTGATCCGTACCCGGAATAAGTGTCATGAAACTGTGCCCGATGAGCTCTTCTTTTTCCCTCTTGAAAAAACGGCAATACGCTGTGTTGACAAACGTTAGCGTATAATCGGGCCGGAAACGGCATATCAGTTCCGTTTGATCTTCGATGATACTGCGATAACGATCTTCACTCTCCCGCAAGGGCTTCTCAGTCCGTTCCTGATCCGTCATGTCACACTCCTATGTCTTAACATGTTGTTCGAATGTGCCAACATTTGCTTTCTCAGTCATACAATATTTCCAACTGTTTGATTTATTGTACTATTAAACGAATGCCTCTATGGAAATATCGTCATAATCAATATATTTAACCGCATTGTCTTCGAATTGTCAAGATCGCCTCTTTTCTTTACCGCGTACACTATTCATGGTAAATGTTCATTATGAAGCCTCGCCGCAATCGAAATATAACACGAAAGAGATTTCAGGAAAATCCGGCGCAGGGGAATCGCTCGAAGATGCAGCCGGAAGCGGACCCCCTGCTCAGAGGAATCTTCGCAAAAATAGGAAAGCCGGTTTCAACACCCTTTTCACCCGATGCCTTTCAACTTCAGGCCCTCGAAGCTATCAACCGGACGGACTGTCTTGTCATGGCGCCGACCGGAGCGGGAAAAACATGGATCGCCGAACAGGCCATCCTTTCCGTCTTCAGCAGGGGCGGACGCTGCTGGTATGCCTCACCCCTGAAGGCCCTGACGAATGCCAAGTGGGTGGAATTTGGCGTTCACTTCGAAAGCCGAAATGTGGGTATCCTGACGGGAGACACCAAGGAAAATACGGACGCCCCGATCATGGTCGGAACCACGGAGATCCTGAGAAACCAGCTTTACGACGCCATGCATCGGGGGGAAGATCTGAACTGCGACCTCGTCATTCTTGATGAAGCCCACTTTCTGGGTGATGCCGACAGGGGAGTTGTCTGGGAAGAAATCATGATCTACCTCCCCGTGAGAATCCATCTCCTCCTCCTTTCCGCAACCATCGGTAACGGCTATGAGATCGCCCGATGGCTCTCTTCTTTACGAAAAAAGGAATGCGTAGTTGTCAATGAAGAGAAACGCCCGGTTCCACTGTATCCCCTCTTCCTCCATCCTTCCGGGAAAATCATGCCCTGTCTGGAAAAGAAAAACCTCTTCAGCGGGGTCAGAGCATTTTTAGAAAAACGAGGGGCGGGACCGCGTGGAGGAAGGCCACCACACTTTGGTGAGATGATCAGGGTTTTAGGAAGGTTTAATCTTCTGCCCGCCATCTTTTTCCTCAAGTCACGGTCTGAATGTGATGCGGCGCTGAAATCCTGTAAGGGCGTGCCGGATCAGCCCGGGGATGATGTTTTTCATTATGCCCTCGAAGAGATTCTTGGCCGATTTCCCTACCTGAAAGACCATAAACAACTTCATTATCTCAAGACGTCACGGGTGGCCGCTCATCATGGAGGGCAGCTCCCTGCCTGGAAGTTTCTTGTGGAAACGATGATGAAAAAAGGGCACCTTCATGCGATCTTTGCCACCTCCACAGTGGCGGCAGGTGTAAATTTTCCCGCAAGAACCATCGTTTTGTTCAATTCAGATCTGTTTAACGGCCACGAATTCAGTCCTCTGAAGGGCACGGAATTTCACCAGATGACAGGCAGGGCGGGAAGACGGGGACAGGACAAGATCGGATTCCTGCTCGTCGTCCCTGGCAGATTTATGGACATCGATCATATCAGGCGACTGATTTTCAAAAAGCCGGAAGACATCGAAAGCCAGATCAGGAATGACTTTTCGATGGCGTTGAATCTCCTTCTCTCACAGACACCGGAAGACATCCGGGATATCTTTGGAAGGTCTCTTGCAGCATATCAGCGCGCCGGTAACGAGAAAAAGGGATATCCGCAGGCGAACGGAAGGAGCCTCTGGGAAGCTTTCTCCAGGCATTTGAATTTTCTGAAGCAGGAAGGATTTGTCGATGAAAACGATCGTCTGACAGATAACGGCGTCTGGGCGTCCAGGCTCAGGCTGGACCAGCCGCTGCTCATCGCAGAATGTTTGAGAAAAGATGCTTTTCCGACCAATGATGAAAAACTTCTGGCGGCGGTCATTGCCCCCTTCATCTACGACGGTGACCAGAACATCAAAATCACGGACAGAAAAATTTCCCGGAAATTGACCCGGGCATATAACAAGGTAATTTCAACGTTGCAACCTTTATCAAAGCGCATGAAAGCGGCGGGTTTCTCCGTCACACCCCTTTATCTTTGGACATCATGGGCCATCCATGACTGGGCACGAGGTGGGGACTGGGAAGAAATCATACAGAGGCTGGGAATTGCCGATGGCGACATGGCAATGCTTATCTTGAGAACCGCTGATAACCTGCGTCAGATTACGTCATTAAAAGATACATATCCCGAAATGGCGGCGCTCGCTTTCAGGGCAAGGGATGCCATCCTTAGGGAACCTGTAGTCTTTGAGTAAATAAATTAAATCCGGATATTTTTCATTTGCTGCTTGACATCTTCATCAACAACAGCATATAAGTCACAATTCTTAAATCCGTGTCCCCATCGTCTAGAGGCCTAGGACACCGGCCTTTCACGCCGGTAACCGGGGTTCGAATCCCCGTGGGGACGCCAG
>CAZIQY010000162.1:0-3055 GCA_964541605.1 uncultured Syntrophaceae bacterium
GTAAAGGACGAGCCCCGTCAGATACGTAAGGGCGCCCGCCCAAAGAACGTCCGTCAGGAAGTGCCCCCCCTGGACCATCCTGCCCACTCCCATCAGCATTCCGTAGAAAATCCCGAGGAATAAAAAAAAACGGCGCCCATTTCCGGTAACTGTTCCTCAGTACGAAAAAGGGGGCAAATAAAAAAAACCCCACCGATGCATGTCCCGATGGAAAGGATTTCCCCTGCCCTGCCTGCCCCGTCTCCCAGAAAGGTCGAAACGGTTCACTGCCCCCGAATTGTACGATGTCCGCCGGCCGCGGTCTCCCCCAGTGGTCCTTGAGAACAGTATTGACGATCAGTCCCGGCCCCAGAATCATAAATACAACCACGAAAAGACCGATTTTCCTGTAAGGCAGAAAGGTCTTGCGAAAGTAACTTAACGAAAAGGCGAAAAGGCCGCCCGCTGATAATAAAAAAGCCGGTACGTTTCCATAATGATAGAGAAATAACCATGGTTCAGACTGTCCTAAAAACCAGCCGCCTTCGGAAGAATAAAAAGATTCTTCTATTTTGATATCGACATTCCCAACAGCCAATGCTGCGGTCAGGATTACGACTCCCATGAGGGGCAGTGCAAAATCTATGAAAATCCCTTTTTTCATTGAATAAAATCTCTATAAGGTTTGCGGCAAATTAAACACACCTCTTCCTTGGAGTCAAACAATTTTCGTCGCCTGAATATTAAAAAAATCTTGACTTTCAGGATCGTTCTTAATAGATATTAAGAAAAAATTAGGTGCTTTTTCCACCATCAGCGATGATCCGATAGCGAATACTTTCGAAAAAGGATTGCCTCATGAAGAAACCCGTTTTTATTTCCATTGCGTTGTGTTTCGTCTTCTCTCTTTTCGTTTTCCAGTCCCTCGTTCTCGGACAGCCGCCGCCTACCCTTCAGGACGGCATGAATCAGTACAATGCGGATAACTACGAAGAGGCGATCGAGATCTTTCAAAAAATAAGGGCCGCAGATCCCGGATCTTCCCAAGCTGCCTTTTTTCTGGGGCTCACGTACAAACAGATCAATGATTTTCAGCATGCACTCCAGCCCCTGCAGGATGCCGCCACTCTGAAGCCGCCCATTAAGGAAGCGGTGGTCGAGCTGATCGATGTCCTCTATTGACTCGATAAGATGGAAGAGGCAAAAAAATGGATCGATGTCGCCGAAAAGAACAATATTTTCCCCGCTAAGACGGCCTTCCTCAAGGGCATGGTTCTGCAGAAGGAGGGAAAACACGCCCAGGCCATCGATGCGTTTGAAAAGTCCAAGAAGCTGGACAAGTCTTACACCCAGTCCGCCGATCTCCAGATCGGCCTCTCCTACCTGGGAGACCGCAAGTTCGAAAAAGCCAAGGAGCGTTTCCAGGCGGCGGTGACCCAAGATCCCCTTTCCGATCTGGCATCCTTCGCGAGGCGTTACCAGGATATCGTGGAGCAAAGAAGCTATCTGGAAAGACCTCTGAGAATTACCATCGGGATCATGGGCCAGTATGACACCAACATGCTCACCGAACCGAACCCCAACACGGGCTATCCTGGTTCCATCTATTCGTCGGACGAAAAGAGCGTGGCCATGATGAACACGTTTCGTCTCGATTACGTCCCGACCTTCTCCGGCCCCTGGCTCTTCAATGCGAGTTACGCCCTGGCCAACAACATCCACGATAAAAACGCAACGACCCATGATGTGCTGGCAAATACCTTCTCCATCGCTCCGGGGTACAACTTCGGCAGGTTCGCCGTCAACCTCGCGGCCAATTACACCCATGTCATGAAAACGAATACCGGTTACAAGAATTATTCCGAAACCTTCAGCGTCGGGCCGATGTTCCGGATTCTTCTCGCCCAGAACCATATCCTGGAATTCTACGCCGGCTATGCAAAAAAGAGCTTCTACGACAAACCCCTGACGCCGGAAGAAAACCAGAGCTCCTTCGGATATGACACCTACCTGAGCTGGATGTGGCTCTTTGAAAACGGGAGCATAGTGAATTTCAAATACGGATACAACGTGGAAACGGCCGACGGCAGCTACTGGAATTACGGCGGCCACCGCTTTACGGTCAATCTTATCTACCCGCTCTGGAAAGCGGTCAAACTGCAACTGGGCGGCGAGGCCTATATCCAGGATTACAGAAACGAACGCGCCACGCTGGAAGGCACCATGGTGAAGCGGAGAGACCGGACATACACCGGTATGGCAGGCCTTATCTGGGACGTGCACCGGAACGTGAGCCTCATGGCGCAGTACAATTACACCAGGGACGATTCAAACATCGGGGTCTACGATTTCAACCGAGACATCTATAGCGCCGGTGTAGAACTGAAATTTTAAACCCACTGTCACAGTTACTAAACTTTCTTGAAACAGAAGGGGGTTGACATATGAAAAAGAAACTATCATGGATCCTATGTCTGTTGATCCTGATGATCGCCATTCCGCTTGCGGCATACGCGGCGCCCGTGGGGAAAATCACTCACATCCAGGGCAACGTGGACATGACCGTCCTCGGCAAGACCAAGGTTGCCCGTATGGGCGACCCTGTCAGCAACGGCGACATCATACGGACCAAACGGAAATCAAAAGCCGGAGTGACCTTCAACGACGGCAATGTCATCTGGATCGCAGAGACATCCCGGATGAGAATAACCCAGTACCAGCCGGGCGAAGGGCAGAAAAGTTTTGTCAACCTGTTTCGAGGAAAGACCCGGTCTGTTCTGAGCAACCTGGCAAGGAAATCCACTTTCGAAGTGCACACCCCCACCGCCGTCTGCGGTGTCAGGGGAACCATCTTCATCGGCTTCTTCCAGAACGGCCAGAGCGGTTTTGTCTTTGAACAGGGACAGGGATACGGCTACAACACAAACATGCCTTCCCAGGTGGTCACCATTGCCGCCGGCCAGTCCATGGTCGTTGCCGGCGGGGATCAGGCGCCTGTCGTCAAACCGGCGACAGCCCAAGAAATTCAGAATCACCTGAAAGATACATCGGAAACGACCGGAGAGCCACAGGGAGG
>CAZIQY010000163.1:0-3028 GCA_964541605.1 uncultured Syntrophaceae bacterium
GGGGGCCGAGGATACGTTGAATATCGCTCATCCACAACATTTGACAATATCTCTGGCTACATTGCGGCGCCCCTGATCGCCGAGCTGCTGCTCAGATGGTTGTCCTGGAAAGGGGTTCTTGCTTCCATTGGAATAGCTTCGATGCTCATCGGTATAGTGTTCCTCAGGGTCGGCAGGGGAGGAGACTTCAAAGGCGAGATCCCCAATTATCAGAATGTACGTCTTCTCATGCAGCAGCCGTCGTTCTGGATCATGACCATTTTGTTCAGTTTCGGCATCGCAACCAGCATGGGCATTTTCAGCATGCTGCCCCTTTACCTGGTTGCCGACAGGGGGTTTGACAGAAGCTATGCGAACACCGTCATATCCCTTTCCAGAATTCTTCCGGTGATTATGGCTCTCTTGTCAGGATGGATGTCGGACCGTCTCGGACCGGAACGGACGATAAAAGGCGTCATGATGTTTAACGGAATCATGACGCTCCTCTTGGGGGTTGTGCCGGGAAACTGGCTGCTGTTTATGGTGTTCATGCAACCCATGCTGTCCGTCTGTTTTTTCCCGGCAGGATTTGCCCTTCTTTCTGGATCGACGCCTTCAAATGTCCGGAATATTTCCGTGTCCATGACCATCTTTTTCGCCTACCTGATCGGGGCCGGATTGATCCCCGCAGGCGTCGGAGTCATGGGAGACGCGGGTTGCTTCGCCCTGGCCTTTGCTGTTGTCGGCGGAATGATCTTTGCGAGCGCCGTATTGATCCGTTATCTGAAATATAGCGAAGTTCGTAACGCATAGACGGCTTTTTCCACGGAAAGGGCATGTGCCATGTCGGCAAACAAAACCCCCCCCCAATCCCTTTGACAAGAATCAGCGGGTGGGGGAACATGAAATGATCTTTACTACTTTAATTTTTTCTTGCTGAAGTACCACTGGGTGACTTCAATCCCCTTCTCTTTCAGCCGCTTTTCCGCCATTTGCTGTGTCCTCGGCGGTGGTACGATGACCTTGTCTCCGGGGCGCCAGTTCGCCGGCGTGGCAATGCCATGCTTGTCCGTGGTCTGGAGGGCAATCATAAGACGAAGGATCTCATCCATGTTGCGCCCTGTTGTGAGGGGATAGTAAATAATCGCCCGGATGATCTGCTCGGGATCGATGACGAATACGCAGCGGGTCGCAACGGTCGTGCTTTCTCCGGGCATAATCATGCCGTATTTCATGGCCACGTCTTTGTCCAGATCCGCAATAACCGGAAATGGAATCTTGATCTTGAAGTTTTCATCGATGTTCCGGACCCAGGCGATATGTGAAAATACGCTGTCGATGCTCAATCCCAGCAGCTTGCAATTCATTTCTGCGAGTTGTGGTTCAATCTGGGCAAAACCGATGAACTCCGTCGTACAGACGGGCGTAAAATCCGCCGGGTGAGAAAACAGGATCAACCATGACCCTTTGTAATCCTCCAGTTTCAATGTTCCGTGGGTCGTTTCCGCCTCAAACGGCGGCGCCGGGTCTCCGATCCTCGGAAAATAAGTACACATTTCCTCCTCAGGCACATAACACATTTCTTCCATCATCTATTCCCCTTTCAGCATTGACGATTTCGTCTCTATTTGTCATTCCCGCGAAAGCGGGAATCCGGTAATATTATATAGTTCTGTACTCCCGCCTCCGCGGGAGTGACATGGTTTTTGACTTTTTGCGAGTTCATCTGCATTGATGATTTTATAAAAAAGTCGTTTATCCGGTCATTGCGATAAGCGGATGAATCGACAGACTACTTCAGCCGTGCTTCCGAAAGATGCAGGTGGTCCGTCTCGATTTCCACCAGAGCATTGAAGATCTGTTTCAGTCTTTCATGATCTGATTCTTCGGCGGCCTTTTTATAGAAAGCGATGGCCCTGGTTTCCCGTTCATGTGACTCGTTGAGATTTTTTACATTCTCCGTGTGGCATGTTTCGTTGCCCGCCGGCGCCTTGGGAAGACGCAAGACTTTTCTCCAGATGGCAGCGTGTTCGGCCTCGATTTTCCCTAAGGCTTTAAACAACAGCTTGCCTTCGGCACCATCCGTCTTCTCCGCGGCGCAGAAATAAAACGTCGCATTGCTCACTTCCACCTGAAGGGCGCGCTCCGCATTGGTCCTGTCTTTTTCTGTGAGGGGAACCTCAAAAACCACGACAGCCTGCTTCGCCTCCTTGATGAAAGGTTCGTGGGCGCCGCAGAACGGGCAGTTCGGCGGAGGATTCGCACCGATATAAGGATCGCCGCAAATAATACATCTCCACAATTTGACCATAAAATCACCTCCATATTGGTATTATATTTAAGACGAATCGTCTTTTTTACACATCGGGCAGATGCCGTAGAATTCGATATGGTTTCCGATGATGTCAAAATCATTTCTTTCCTCTTCAGCAAGAGCAAGATTAAAACGACTATGTATGTCTGTGATCTTCTTGCACCTGACACATATAAGGTGGTGGTGAAATGCTGCATTCGGATCAAAACGCTTTTTATCCGGATCAATCGAAAGTTCCCTGACCATTCCCATGTTCTTCAATACTTCCATTGTGTTATACACGGTGGCAAAAGACATGGTGGGAAACTTTTCTGATACCGCCTTATACACGTCTGCTGCAGAGGGGTGGGTCTTGTTGCCCTGAAGATACTCCAAGATGGCAAGCCTCTGGGGGGTTTGTTTCATTTGTGCTGGGTCATGTTTATTCATAGACACCTTTTAAGAACAGCTCCACTTTAGAATTATTATAATCTAATAATTGTTTTTGTCAAGCGGTTTTATGAGAAATTCCTCTCTCCCTTCTTTCGTTCAGAATAACATAAAACAGGTTCATTCGGCTTAAGCGTACTTTTCAAAATGTCTTTCTTCCTTGTTGATTTCTTCGATTTATCCATCTATGCAACCTTTCAATTGTAAATCGATAGCAAATCTTGAGGTTTGTCTATGGTTAATGTATAAGGTGAGTATTCCGCTCCAAATCGGCCACTGATTCCGTTTTAATTCGGCCGGCGATTC
>CAZIQY010000164.1:0-2847 GCA_964541605.1 uncultured Syntrophaceae bacterium
CCGAACGGCTGGCCGCATAATACGTAACCGAATTTATGAACCGATGTACTTAGATAGTTCTGAAGGTTGAAGGAATACAGGTGGGCCTTTTCGATATTCTTCGCGATTTCGTTCCGGATTTGATTTTCGAGGTTGTCCTGAAATTGTCTAAGTTTTTCCTGATAATCCTTCTGGTCGATCTTGCCCTTTGTCAACTTATCTTCAATCTGTTTAACCAAATCTTCCCGTTTTTTTTTGCTCCGGCTTTCAAGGGTCGCCCTAGTGTCCTTGCGGATTCTCTCTTTGATCCTTGGATCGAGGGTCTTGATCCAGTCCGATGGTATGATATAACTGTTCGCGGTCTTAGGCGGTATTTTCCCGTTGCGAATATATTCATGAAAAATCATGATAATTTCTGGAAACTGGCAGCCATTGGCGGGCTTCCGGTTAACTCCCATGCTATAGCCATCGTTCTCGACGCGGTAATGCCAGACAAAGTCTGTTGGTCCACCCTTCTCGAAATAGAGAATGGATGTCTTGGCCCCTTGACCGCCCTTGCTCACAAAGACGCCCTGGGGCAGGCTGATGACGGCACGGAGGTTCGCCTCCTCCAGCAGCATTTTCCGAAGCGCTTTGGCACTGTTCTGATCCCAGGTGAGGAGTCCTTCGGAAACGACAACGGCGCAACGGCCCCCCTTTTTAAGCAGCTCAAACATCAGCTTGACGAAGAGGATTGTCGTCTCCGTTTCTTTGGAATGTTCTTCCCAGATGTTGGCATAGGCCGGTTGATCCCGCTCGGCGCCGAAGGGGGGATTGGCGATGACGACGGACTTGGAGTTTCCGTCCACAACGGGATTGAACAGCTTTAGGGCGTCGCCCTGCTCGATGTTGTGAGGGTTCAGGCCACGGATGTACATATTGATGGCTGCCATCTTGCGGATCATACCCAGGTATTCGATCCCACTAATACCGGCCCGATAGAAGGGGTTGACCACATCCATTGAAGGCATATCAGTGGGAGATTTTGCGAAATATTCCTGAAAGAAGGTCTGAAGTTCAGGATGAGCTTTTAGACCCGGCCAGTCATTTTCCCGGCTCACCTTTTCCAGTACATACTGAAAGGCGTCAAAGAGGAAGCCGCCGGTTCCGCAGGCGGGATCAAAGATAATGTCTGTGAAAGACGGATCCACCAGGGCTACCATCATCTGGCGGATGTGATCGGGCGTTCGGTACAGACCGATGTCTTTTGTACCACCCGTCTCGGAGAGGGCCGATTCGATGGCATCACCCAGCAGATCCGTCGAAAGAATCCTTTTCTCGTCGATTTCGCCGACAAGGCCGATAACTTCCGACATCATGCCGCCTTTGACATTGGCGGTGAAACTGGAATTCGCAAAGACCTCTTCGATCAGCACCAGTTGATCCTGGACTTTCTGAGGCAGGTTTCCCTCATAAACGTAACGCGCCTTCGAGATGATGGCGGCGTAAAACGGGAAAAATTTCTGGTTGAGTTCGGCAAGGATTTGCTCGCCGGTCAGACTCTGGAGGTAAGAGAACAGGAGCTTGTAATTGTCGTCTTCAAAAAGCTTCCGGAGATTATGAAAGGTGTCGTCCTGCTTGAGCTTGACCTCAAAAATCCGCAGGAGCAGGAGTTCGATGATGTATTCAACCCTCTGAACCGGCGTTCCCGCTGGCCTCAGCTTGTTGTGCAGTTTCTTCAAGATGCTGTTGGTGTCGTTGTCGGCGTAATGAACAGTTGAACGGGCCATAGTTATTACCAAAGTCTTTTGTCAATTACTAATGTCAGATGGAGAAGCAGCAGTTACTTTGATTTCCCCTATGGAATATTTCATCTTAACCGTCATAGCGTCAAGATAATCGGAAAAATTTTCATACAAAAGAGGTGATCCCTTGGGTATCTTATCGCTGAAAAGATCTCGGAATTTATCAACAAACTTGTCGTTAACCTTCTTAGAATTGGGATAAATGACTTCCGGATTGATGATTACCAGCTTTTCAAGAGACGCCTCACGTCCCTGTCGGAGAAGCCAAGCGCTATAGAAATCGGTCGGGGGCAAGCTGTAACCCCAAATGATTATCTCAGATGCAGAACGGATCTCTTGTGATGCCAAATTCCAAATCCTTCGTATTAACGGGTAACTTCGATACCCTTTATTCAGAATTGGCGGAATGATCAGAATGTCCAGTTTCTCGTGACATTCAGAGCAGAAGACATCAATTGTGGAATCCAATAATGGAAACACTTTTTGCCAACTGTAGCAATTTTCATTTGAACAGTAAAACCAATCAACGGAGCCGTGTAATTTAAGATAGTAACCGAGGTCAGATGTCCAAATTTCATAAGGTTCTTTTATACGTGCATGTGCTGCCTGCCATTCACTATGTGCTGATAGATTGTATTTAAAATTAATGTATTGGGGGTATTGCTCCCGTGCATTAACGAACTTATCGCTTTGCTTATCGATTGCTTCACGTCCTAAAATATTGTCGAGTAAAAGATCCCAATTAAAGGTAATAATCGTATCGTTCTGGTTAAGGCGTGAGACCAACCGGTTATATTCACCTTCTGGAGCCTTCAGTTTTTTCTCGCTATTTATGAGGACGGACTGAATGAGCTTTAACAATTGCTGACGCACATTAAGAAGTTCTGGCGCTGATTTCCTTTCGATTTCAATTTCTATATAGGTATATAAGTCTTCGATATTTACAGACCGTTTTTTTGCAAAGATATCGCGACCCCATGAGCTCTTTACGAATTTTTCTATTTCATGAAATTCCTCCTGTTGATAATAACCTAAGTACATCGGTTCATAAATTCGGTTACGTATTATGCGGCCAGCCGTTCGG
>CAZIQY010000165.1:0-2635 GCA_964541605.1 uncultured Syntrophaceae bacterium
GAAAAAGTTTCGCACGGTCCCAAGCATGGGAGAATTGATAGAAGGTAAAATATCCGTCAACTCCATACGCGAGGTTACCCTTGAGGACCTGGTGGGCCGTAACGAAGTTCGCCTGGACCAGGAAAAGATCTCTCAGTTCTTGAGCCGGAAACGAATTCTCGTGACGGGAGCCGGTGGATCCATCGGTTCCGAGCTGGTGAGGCAGATCAGCCGGTTCAACCCCCGGTCTATTGCCCTCATGGACTTCAGCGAATTCAACCTCTTTAAGATCGAGATGGAATGCCAGCAGAGATTTTCCCGCCTGGAAGTATTCCCCTGTCTGGGAGACATTCGTGACCCCGAAACCGTAAACAGCCTGTTTTCGAAATTCTCACCCCAGGTCGTCTTTCACGCCGCGGCCTATAAACACGTGCCAATCCAGGAAGCGCACCCGCGTGAAGCGTGCATGGCCAACATTCTTGGAACCAAAAACCTGGTCGAGGCCTCCCTCAAAACGGGTGTGGATCGATTTGTTCTGGTCTCTACGGACAAAGCCGTGCGTCCCGCCAATGTCATGGGAGCAACGAAAAGACTGGCGGAAATGTTCGTGGATAGCATGAACGGAAAGGCAAACACTCGCTTCATGTCCGTGCGATTCGGTAACGTCATCAGGAGTTCCGGTTCCGTCATCCCTATTTTCCAGGAGCAAATCGCCCGGGGCGGACCCGTCACGGTGACTCATCCAGAAGTGACCCGCTATTTTATGAGTATTCCCGAGGCAGCACAGTTGATTCTCCAGACAGGCGCCATGGGGGAAGGAGGGGAAATTTTCATCCTGGAAATGGGAAAGCCGATTCGCATTCTGGACATGGCCAGAGACCTGATCAGGCTTCAAGGGTACGAGCCGGAGAAGGACATCCCAATTCAGTTCATCGGCCTTCGCCCCGGCGAGAAGCTTTACGAAGAACTCATAACGGAAGGGGAAGATATTGTCTCCACATCTCACGAAAAGATCATGGTCCTCAGGGGCAATTCATACGAGTATGGACCCCTTATTTCCCGGATAGAAGAACTCTTCGGCATAGCCTCCCGTGGAAACGAAACGGACATCAAAAAAAAATTAAAAGAACTCGTACCCGAATATGAACCCAGCCTCTAACAAATCCTCTTAACCTTAGGCATCAAATCCCTGCCGAGTGGGTCATCAAAGCTCACTCTTCCTCAATCACATCCCCTCAAATGCCGGACGATGAGCCAGGCATAGATCCTCAGCCTTCGTCAAACATCCCCCGCCATTCCTGCCTTTATCGTACCCGATCATAGCCAGCGTCCCGTTGATCTCATCCTTCCGTTTTTACCGGTGAAAAAATAATGTATTTCTATTGTGGATATGATAGGTAAAGGCCTGTCCGATCAGCCTTCAGCATGATTGATAAAACCACATCCCACAGAGATTCAGTGATCGAAAAAAAAGAATTATCAGGAATCTATAAGTTTCTGAATTATGCTGTTCCCGTCCTGATGGGGATTTACGTTTTCTTCGTCTCGATTCCTCACAGCACCGCCGTCAAGGAAATCTCATTTTATCTGGCCCTTTCCGCAACTCTCGTCCTCATCGCCAGCAAAAAGGTCTCTTTTTCCTTTGATTCGCCTTTGACCAAGCCTTTTGTTCTCTTCGCAGCCTGGGCACTCATCGGCCTCCCCTTCGCGATGTACAAGTGGAACAGTATCCATGACTTCATCTTTCTCTTCGTGAAATATCTCGCCCTTTACTACATCCTGATTAATTTCTTTCAGTCGCGAGGGCGCATCGTCATTCTATCGTGGATCATTGTCGCATCTCTCGCCGTTTTTTCTTTCGGCGGAATGCTGTATTATTATGGATACCAGGGTCACAAATTCCTGTCAGACCGGATCGATTTCCTCGAAATGGAGATTAACATTATCGGATATCCTGCGCTGTTTGCGATTCTGCTTGCCATCGCGCTCCTTCCGATTGCTCGGAGAAAAACAGCCCAGGTGGCCTTGCTGGTCTCCATGGCAGGCACTTCTGTGATGGTTCTGCTGACCCGGTCGCGGGGAACCCTTCTCGGGCTCGTTCTTTCCATGATGGTTTTATTTTCCAAGAGGAAGGTCCTTGTTTCTCTGGTCAGCCTGTTTCTGGTTTCTTTAATGCTCATCCTGCCAGTGAAGAGCCGTCTCACACCTGATGCGATCATCACCAAACTTCGAACCGAAGAACGGATCGGCATCTGGCGGACTTACCTGGAAGTAGTGAAGGATCATCCTGTCATGGGCATCGGCTTCGGTATGGAGATGTGGAAGGACCGGGCTTTTTGGGACAAATATTCCTCCCGGCTACCCCCGGAGAAAAGATTCTTCGTATATGCAATTCCTGACCCCCGTCTGCCTCCAGAGAAAATATTCCCAACGCATGACCCTGCAAATCTCCTGGTAAGCAACTTGACCCGTCTTGGTGTCGTCGGTCTGATACTCTGGCTTTACGTTATTATCGCTTTTGTAAAGATGGGCTGGCGGGTCGTGAAAACAGCAAGGGACGATTTTATCAAGGATTTCGGTATCTGTCTTTCGGCAGCATTCGTCGCTTATTTTGTGAAGGGAATGTTCGAGCCTGCCCTGAGCCATGTCCCGGCTA
>CAZIQY010000166.1:0-2592 GCA_964541605.1 uncultured Syntrophaceae bacterium
GGGGCCGAGGATACGTTGAATATCGCTCATCCACAACATTTGACAATATCTCAAACAGGTTACATTAAACCTTTCGGCGATAAACTTCTTTACCGTAAGAAGAGGCTTTGGGACTACGACGCTGCATTGATTGCCAATATTTTCAGCCTCGAAGAACCCCCCGAGGATATGAGCATTGGATTCAACCATTCCCGACTGCTCTATGTGCTTGACAGAGAGTCGACAAAAAATAAAGTCCTTGAATTACAGGAGCGCGTTGATAAAAACACAGACGTGATCTTTGTTGAAAGCGGAAAAGATATTTCGTACGGTGTCTCAGTCAATTTAGATGCCATGTCTTTAGCTGCCTTTCTGGAAGCGCAGTTAATTGTGGTCATCAGCGGAAACGAAGAAACCGTTCTTGACGACATTACATTCCTGGTGAAACATATCGATACAAGTGGGGTAAATTTAAAGGGAGTCCTTCTTAACAAGATACCAAATGCTGCTGATTTTATCGACATTCATCTCCCCAAGATTAAACAGACGGGAATCAACATTCTTGGCGTGATACCCTATTATGACGAGTTGCCCAGATTTTCAATTCAATATCTTGCAGAACGCCTGTTTGCAAAAGTGATTACCTGCTCATCCCAACTGAATCGGAATGCAAAAAATATCGTAATAGGCGCCATGAGTGTCACTGCCGCCATGGAAAATCCTGCATTCCATCTGGAAAACAAAGTGCTTATTACAAGCGGAGAACGGAGCGATATGATCAATGCCGCAATGGAAACCCATTCCGCAGCCATTATCCTGACAAACAACATTATGCCATCCCAGGATGTTATTTCAAAGGCAACAGAACTTGAAATTCCGCTACTTCTTGTCACCTCCGATACATACTCGATTGCAAAACAGATCGATTCTATGGACCCTCTTCTAACAAAAGACGATGCAGACAAGATCACCCTTATTGAAAAAATGATACACGGTCACGTCAATTTAAGCGAGTTCCGATAAGTTTCGTAAGGACGAGACCAATGTTAAATGACGAAATCTTTAGAGAGTACGATGTCAGAGGCATTGTTGACAGAGACTTATACCCTGAAATTGTCTACAACCTGGGCAGAGCTATTGGAACCTGCGCGATCCTTCACGGCGTTAGAACCATGACCCTCGGCATGGACTGCCGACAAAGTTCAAAAACGTATTACGAGATTATCAGAAAGGGGATGAATTCCGCAGGAGTTGATGTAATAAATGTAGGGATGTGCGCCACTCCCATGCTTTATTTTTCTATTCGCCATTTTCATGCAGGTGGCGGCGTAATGATTACCGGGAGCCATAATCCCCCTGAATACAACGGTTTCAAGATATGCATCGGAGCAGATACAATCCATGGACAGGATATACAAGCGCTGCGAAAGATCATGGAAAGCGGTCAATACGCATCCGGAAACGGGAATGTACGAGAGGAGGATGTCTCAAGGCCCTACGAAGATTACCTCTTTAACAACGTAACCATTAACAAATTAAACATCGTCCTCGACGCCGGAAACGGTGTTGGAGGACTTTTTGCTCTTCCTCTTCTCAAAAGATTCGGATGTATGGTTACCGACCTTTACTGTGATCCGGATGGCCGTTTTCCCAACCACTTCCCGGATCCGACTGTACCGGATAATCTGATAGACTTGATCTCCATGGTCCAAGTGAAAAAAGCTGATATCGGCATCGCTTACGATGGCGACGCCGACAGGATTGGTGTCGTCACGGATCAGGGAAAAGTGTTGTGGGGAGATGAACTTCTCCTCCTTTTTTCGAGAGATATTTTACATAAATATCCAGGGGCATCCATTATCGGGGAAGTAAAATGCTCTCAAAGACTATTTGATGATATCAAAAAAAATGGCGGCAAGGCCATAATGTGGAAGGCGGGACATTCTCTGATTAAAAGCAAGATGAGGGGAGAAAAAGCTCTTCTGGCCGGCGAGATGAGCGGTCATATGTTTTTTGCCGACAGGTATTTTGGTTACGATGATGCAATCTATGCGTCTTTGAGGCTTATGGAGATTTTAAGCAGTTCCGGAAAAAAAATCAGCGAACTTATGAAAGATGTCCCCCCCTCTTTCGCAACGCCTGAAATCAGAATAACCTGTCCTGATCATATAAAATTTAAGGTCGTCGATGATATCAGAAAACATTTCATGGGAATTTATGATATCATTGACATTGACGGCGTTCGTATTTCCTTCGAAGATGGCTGGGGTCTTATCCGATCTTCCAACACCCAGCCCGTTCTTGTTCTCCGCTTCGAGGCAACAACCGAAGAAAGACTTCAATCCATCAGACATATGATTGAAACGACCATGAACACCATGATGAGAAAATATTTCCCGCAAGGGAATGGTTAATTTTTTCTGGTCGGGGCGGCAGGATTTGAACCTGCGACATCCTGCTCCCAAAGCAAGACCTATATTTTGTAACCATTTATATTACAAGTGTTATTGCCTTCATATTTACGCCTGGTATGGCTGCTTGTGGATGTTTTAGGCACGATTGTCAACGGTCTTTTCAAAGTGAGCCATTTTCGGTCGTGAAAAGTGAGCCACC
>CAZIQY010000167.1:0-2552 GCA_964541605.1 uncultured Syntrophaceae bacterium
GGCAACCTGCGGGACCGCCCGGAAAATGGGACAGACAGACACTTAAATTGGCTCAGGGACAGGTTAATTAGAGGTTAATTAGGGACAGAGCCCCTATTATTACAAAGCGGCCCCCAAAAAAAACGCTGAATTGAGGGGCCATAACCCCAGATTGACGCTTCGCTTAAATCAAGACCTGACCCCCGAAAACCACTATGCAAAACGCCAAATATAAAGACCTGATCCCCAAAATATACTGGGATGTGGATGTGGACCCGGAGCAGATCCACCGCCTGCTCTGCGGCGAGATTGATCACGTCGGTCACATTGACCGCGTCAACCTGTTTCGCCGGCTGCTGATGACCTATGACTGGTACACGCTCCTCGCCCTGATTCCTCCGGACCGTCTCCGGGAGGCATTGAGCGCGCCGGTGCTGGATCGCCTCTATCCCGCAAGCCTGAAGGATCGCTATATTTATGCCCGAAGCGTTCTATTCGGATAAGCTTTATCCTTTCATGGACAAGGTCCTCGCGCTGATCCGCCGAACGGATACGACGTTTTATCTCACGGGCGGGACGGCGCTCGGCCGGCATTACCTCCATCACCGCTATTCGGACGATCTTGATCTGTTCGTCAATCAGGCGGCTGATTTCCGTGATCAGGTCAAAAAAGCGCTGGAGGCGATGCGCCGCGGCGGGATCGCATTCGAGACAGGGACTGCCGCGGATGATTTCGTCCGTATCCTGGCATTCGAGGGGGAGTTTCCCCTCAAGATCGATTTCATCAACGACGTGGCGTTCCACTACGGCGATCTTCAGGAAGCGCCGTTTTATCCCCGGATCGACCACTGGCGAAACATCCTGTCGAACAAGCTGTGCGCGCTCTCCCGACGGGAGCCGAAAGACATGGCGGATATCCTCTCCATTGCCGGCCGATTTTCCTTTGCCTGGCCGGAGATCTTCGCTGAAGCCCGGCAGAAGGATATCTGGGTCGAACCCATCGAAATTTCCAGAATCATCGAGGAGTTCCCGGTAGAATTGCTGGCGTCGGTCAAATGGGTGCAACCCGTCGATCCGGGTCTCTTCGCCGCCGATCTGAAGGCAATCCATCGGGACATTTTTCACGGCCTCAAAAACTCCATGGCCGGGGACATTTAATTAGGGACAGAGCCCCTATTATTACAAAACGGCCCGCGCCCCAAAAACGCTTAAATTAGCTCCGCTGATTCTTCGAATTCAAGACCTGACCCCCAAGACATGCCAATGTCTCTCTTTGACTTAGTACAGCTCATTGTTTATAATAGGAACAAGAACTTAAGGGAGGTGGCCATACACGCGAGATCTCTTGTGCGCGCATATCACACAAAGCGCATAGCGTTAATGCACCCACGGACTTAATGCAAAAGATTGTACTGGAGGGCGGCAATGGAAATACAATTTATTACCGATGCACAAGGCAAGAAAACAGCGGCAATCGTCCCTTTCGACGAGTGGGAACGGACGGAGGCAGCGAAGGAAATTCTAGAGCATGTGTATCTGGATGGAATCATAAAGGAACGTGGAAACAGAAAACCAACGGTAAATCTTGACGATTTACTGACGGCGGAGGGCCTGACGCGTGCCGACCTGGAAAGTTGAACTGATACAGGAGGCTCGGAACGATTTTAACAGTCTGGACGGCAGCGTTAAAAAGCGCGTCTTGAAACAGCTTGTAAAGCTTGAACAAAATCCCAATTGTGGTGATCCTCTGGGTAACAAAGCCGGTATAAATCTGGACGGTTATTTCAAGCTTTACACCGACAACAAGCGAATCAGGATTATTTATGAGAAATTTGACAATACCATCAAGGTTATTGCTATCGATAAACGAGAAGACCTGGAAGTTTATCGCATCGCACTGAAAAGAATCCTATCGATAGGGGACCATGGGGTCAAGTCTTGATATAGTTAATTAGGGACAGAGCCCCTATTATTACAAAACGGCCCGCGCCCCAAAAACGCTAAAATTAGCTCCGCTGATTCTTCGAATTCAAAGCCCTGACCCCCAAAGCCCCCAAAGTTTGACGTATGTCAAAAAGCGTTGAATTTATTGTCATCCTGGATGACGGAGTAAGGAAACGGCATCGCCATGAAACAAGCGGCGGCAAAGTGACCCATTTTGTTGTACAATTGGAAATCAGGATAGAACAGGAATGGAAGGTAGCCATCCGTTACGACTGTGCACATGGGTATTCCCATGTTGACCGGTATAATAAAACGGGGAAACAAACGAAAAGGCCGCTGAACCTTCAATTTGAAAGTGCTTTGACGTATGGTGATTGGGACATCAACGAAAATTGGCAGCACTACAGAGACGCTTTTTTGAGAGGAAGAGAAGATGAGTGATTATAGTAAATTCACGACGATGCTGGCCAGTGAGTTTCACCGTTACCTTATGGATGACGAAAAAAGAGCTCCCAAACTGCCGGAGAATGTCTTGCTTATCTTTCAGGTTGACGGTGAGGACGATTTCAATCGCTGGCACAAAGAAATGTCCATCCGCAATAAAGAGGCTGATCAGCCTGTTGCCTATG
>CAZIQY010000168.1:0-2520 GCA_964541605.1 uncultured Syntrophaceae bacterium
GAGACTTCGGCCGTTGTATTCTCTGTGGCCGCTGTGTTCAGGCCTGTAACGAAGTTGCCGTAAACCGCGCTATCGATCTCGGTTATCGGGGAGCGAAGGCCAAGGTGGTAACAGGCGGCGACCTTCCTTACCACTTAAGCGATTGTGTCTTTTGCGGTCAGTGTGTGCAGTCTTGTCCCGTAGGCGCCTTAACGGCAAAGAAAGGAAAGGGGAAGGGGCGCACATGGGAGACAAAAATAGTTCGCACCACCTGTCCGTACTGCGGCACCGGCTGCCAGCAAGACCTTCATATGAATGGCGAGCAGATAGTGAAAATTACCGGTACCGAAGATGGTGCGCCGAATTATGGCCGCTTGTGCGTGAAAGGCCGCTTCGCCTATGACTTCATCTATTCCGAAGAAAGACTCAAAACGCCGCTGATTCGTCAGGAAAACGGTGAGTTTCGTGAAGCCTCCTGGGATGAAGCGTTGGACCTGGTTGCTGCAAAATTCAAGGAAATCATCGCCAAGCATGGCCCCGATTCCGTTGCCGGCATCAGTTGCGCACGCAGCATCAACGAAGATTCTTACCAGATGCAAAAGTTGTTCAGGGCTGTTTTTCAAACAAACAATATCGACCATTGCGCACGGGTCTGTCATGCGCCGACAGTCGCCGGTCTTATGGCATCTTTTGGGTCGGGAGCCGGCACCAACTCAATTGTCGAGTTTAAAGACGCAAAGATGTTCTTCTGCATCGGAACGAACATGACAGAGGCTCATCCCGTGGCCTCCTATTTTGTGAAGCAGGCAAAATTGAAGGGCGCGAAGCTCATCGTTGCCGATCCGCGAAAGCACGAATTGGCGAGGATGTCCGATATATTCGCACAGATCAAGGTCGGTTCCGATGTAGCCTTTTTAAACGGCATTATGAATGTCATAATCAATGAGGATTTGCATGACAAGAAATACATTGCCGAATGCTGTGAAGGGTTTGAAGAACTCAAGAAGACGGTAATGCAATATCCGCCTGAAAGAGCAGCCGAAATAAGTGGGGTGCCTGCTGAAAAAATAATTCAAATCGCTCATGAAATGGCCGCCATAAGGCCGTCGATGCTGATTTATACACTGGGGATAACGGAACATACCTGCGGTACGAACAACGTGATGTCTTGCGCCAATCTCCAGATGTTGCTTGGAAACGTAGGGGTTGAATACGGCGGTGTAAACCCGCTTCGCGGACAGAACAACGTCCAGGACGCCTGCGATATGGGCGCTTTGCCGGTTGTTTTTGCGGGCTATCAGAGCGTGACCGTGCCCGAGAACAGAGAAAAATTCGCGAAGGCGTGGGGAGTTAAATCTCTTCCCGACAAACCGGGGTTGATGATAAATGCCATGATAGAGGGTTTGCCGAGCAAAAATATACGGGCACTGTGGGTGTTCGGAGAAAACCTGGCGAATGCCGAGCCGAATATCGGCCACACGGAAAAGTGCCTGAGTTCCGCTGAGTTTTTAGTTGTTCAGGATATTTTCCCAAATGAAACAACCAAGTTTGCCCATGTGATTTTGCCTTCCGCGGCCTGGTGTGAAGACGAAGGAACATTCACAAGCTTTGAACGGCGCGTAAGCATGGTGAGGACGATAAAAAGCCCTCCCGGCATTGCAAAACCAAATTGGTGGATATTCAAAGAACTCGCCAGGAAAATGGGACATGATTGGGCGTCAAACAGCGGGCGTGACATTTGTGACAAGGAATTGGCCGTGTTGTGTCCGATGTTCGCCGGTATAACATTTGATCGAATTGAGAAGGACGGACTGCAATGGCCGTGCCCCAACGAAGAGCATCCCGGCACACCTATTGTTCATCGAGATGGGAAATTCACACGCGGAAAGGGAAACCTGAAAGGTATTGAGTGGACACCGCCGGCGGAAGTCGCAGACAAGGATTACCCGTTGGTTTATAGCACCGGCAGAAGGCTTTCTCAGTATCATACGCGAACACAGACCGGACGAAGCGGCATGGATTTTATATACCCTCGAGAAACCGCCGATATTTCCATCGAAGACGCAAGGGAGAAGGGAATAGCAGATGGAGAGATGATTATTGTGGAATCCAGACGGGGAAAAATAACTGTTCCCGCTCGCGTTACGGATACGGTTCCAAAAGGCATGGTCTGGATGACGTTCCATCACCGCGAAGGTAACTGCAACTGGCTTACCAATAATGCGTATGACACGGTGACACAGACGCCTGAATACAAGGCTTGTGCCGTAAGGATCCAGAAATTATAGAAACCAGTGGGTGAAGGAAACTTCGGTTGGGATTTTCCTTCACCCTCATTTTTCCCATATCATCATGCTGATAAAAGCATGTTTATGGCAACCGGAATCCGGATCACTTGTCCGGAAATTTATAAGACCTTTCTCGCCGACCGGGAAGAGACATGAATACGGTTGAGGGGGAAGGTTGTAACTACATTTTATTATGGAAATCACTACTGTCCGGAATAGTTAGTACATAAAATTTGTAAAAGCTTAACATATT
>CAZIQY010000169.1:0-2519 GCA_964541605.1 uncultured Syntrophaceae bacterium
AGCAGGTCATCAACGGCATGCAGACGGATCAACGGGGAATCCCATTTGTCCAGGAAATCCGGGTGTTCGTTGGTCATCAGCCATTTTTTACCCAATCGGCCGCTCCATGAACCCGGCAAAGCCCTGGCGGCGGCCACCCGCTGTCCATAAATCGAGTCGTCCTGATAATGGCCATACCCCCTCGCGGAACGGAGAACGATGTAACGCCTAGCATCGGCGTCTACGAACGAAAAAGACTTTTCCGGTGCGTCATCACTGGAAAAGTGATCGTCATCGCGAAATTTGAACACCGTCATCGAATCCGTCCTGCCTGTCATAAAATCTTTCCAGCCTTTGATGCCGGCATCGTACTTGGCAATATTCAATGAACGGGATTGTCTCTGCACCCGTATCAGCGTGCTGTTGTTAGCATAGTAGCCGGCGGCGGCATTGAGCAGCTCATCCGCGGGATTTTTCTCAGGACGAGTCTGCAGATTGAGCGGGGTCGGCATGGCCGCGATTCTCCCCTTTTCCATAAGCGCCCTCAGCAGGATCCGCTCTGCGATTGTGGACGCGCTCCCCGAATTGAAGCTGCCGGAAGCACCCATGACTATGACCGCCAACCCCTCCACAGGCGCAACCGTCATCACGGAGCCGTATGACGGAACGTCCCCTCCCTTTTGCCAGCCGACCACATCGACGGCGTCAAGCCCCGGCTGACGTACCGTGTCCAATCCCAGTCCGTAGAGGTTGCTTTTGGCCCTGACCGGATTGAAGCCGGTCAGGGTCTGGTCGGAGCCCATCGCTGCAACCGCGTCTTCCGTAAGGATGGGCACAAGGCCCAGTCTCCCCTTTCCGATCAACATCATGGCAATTTTCGCCATGTCCGTCGGGGTGCTGTATAATCCGCCGGATCCCAAAGTGTTCAAAAACAACTGTGGCAGGAGCTTGCCTTCCTGATCGTATCGTTTAGCAAAGCTGCCTTCCGGAAAGTAATCCAGAGGGTAGGAGCTGTGATTCATGCCAAGGGGGGTCAAGATCTCATCTCGAACAAACTGCGCATAGCTCGTGTGTGAAACCGCTGAAACCAGCTGCTCGACGATGGTGAAGCCGTCATTGCAATAGACACTGAGATAGCCGGGGGCATGCTTGAGCCGCTGCTTCTGGACCGTTTCCAAGACCTGGGCGGAAAAGCTGAACGGCAAGGGGGAGGAGGTTTCAGCATTACGCTCGTCGGTACCCGGAAACCCTGATGAGTGGTTCAGCAACATCCTGACCGTGACCCGGTCGTATTCCGGGGAAAGCATATGGAATGATCGGATGTAATTCGCAAGCGGGGCATCAAGAGAAACCTGTTTCTGATCTACCAGTATCATGACTGCGATGGCGGCCAGCATTTTGCTGGTTGAACCGATGCAGTACATCGTGTCAGCCGCAGGTGCGGCGTTGGATGCCTTGTCCGCCAAACCAAAGGTCTCCGTCCATACCAATTTCTCTCCGTCAACGAATGCGAGTGAGATGGATGAGGCATCGGTACTTTTCATGATATCTGTCACAGCAGCCCGTCCCTCGGCCATGGTTGCAGCATAATCAGGGTAGGCTGAATCGGAGCTGCTGCATCCGAGGAGCAGGCAAAGCAAAGGAGTTTGAATGATCAGAAGAAAGTAACGCCTCAGGATCGACGATAATGGGTTCATCATGCATCCTCCCGTTGAATTCATCCATATCAAGGGCGGCATCGTCCGCCACTGCCGGTTTGCATCGGTGAGTTCCGTACAATATTATTCAAGCGTAAGCACGATCCCGATAACTTGCAGCCGGGGCTGTCGATCGAATGGAATAGACGGTGAGAAAAATCAGGAGAACGAACAGGGGAATCAACCGTAAAAAAAAAGTACTCATATTGCCCTCCTGAGGAACAGAATTGATCGCATAGATCCCTGTGCAAAATGAGAAAAACGGCTATGCTTATACACCGCTATCACAGGCGTTCGGGCATAGCAAGCAGATTTTCCCAGGCCAAGTTCTGATTGATGATTAACTGATGCCGACCGGAAAATTTGCTTCATCCGGTTCTTGCGTACTTCCTGAAGCCAATCACTTCCTGAAGCCAATCATTGACTGATTCCGCAAATAATGAGAGAGTATAATCGGTAATCGTTGGAAGTGATGTGGCAGCGTTAGTCTATAAGGCGATAAACGGAAGCACAAACTTTAACCGGCAATATTGGACTGTGCATGCTTTTATGAAGAAGCAAGAACAGGAAGAAGTGATGAACAGAAGAGAGTTTATAAAGTGCTCGGGAGCGTTTTGCGTCGCAGTCGCGCTTGGGAAGACTTCTGCTTACGGCACGTGTCAGGAGGGCGTAAAAAGGTGCGGATTTCCAATGGGAATGGAGCTGATCGATGCTCACGCTCACCCGGACATATTTCCGTGCACTCAATATTTTTGCGATGAGGCATCCACGATTGAAAAAATCAAGCAGATCAGTGCTGTCCAAAATAGCCTGAAGTTGTTGTACCGCCCCTTATAGAATCAA
>CAZIQY010000170.1:0-2497 GCA_964541605.1 uncultured Syntrophaceae bacterium
GTGGCGCGTCTTTAGGGATCGTTCCAAAGCCAAGTTATTTGTGAGACGCACCACTGGGAGAGGGCAAGGTTTAGATCGATTGACCGCAGGAGCTAACCCCCCAAAAGTCGCTGGCCATGACAACTTTTTACCCGTCGCACTACTGCGAATCGCCTGCTTGGATAAGCTTGTTGACTCTCGAAAGAAGCACCCCCACGGACACGGGTTTCGATATATAATCATCTGCTCTGCAATAATCGCCATCCGTTTCGGGTGAGAATTTGAAACCCGTTTTTTCGGTAACAGCCGTTACTATCAGGACAGGTATGTTCTTTAAGTTTTCGTCTTCTTTCAAACTCCGGGAGAAATCAAACCCATCTGTATGCTTTTCCATCATAACATCCAGAATGATAAGATGGGGCCTTTCTTTGACGATGGCCTCACGGCCCTCGCCTATGCTTGATGCATGTTTCACCTGATAGCCGTTGTTCTCCAGAACAATACGTATTGCATCCGCAAAGTCTTTATCATCATCCACGATTAGAATTTTTTTTGTCTCCGGCATCTGGGCGCCTCCTGATTTATTTCATGATTTTTATCCGGCGATGGCCTTCACAACCTCCAGCGTGCCGATGTGGACAGGACAATAATCGGAACAACGTCCGCAGCCGACACATCCACAAAGCATATCCAGGACATCATCTTTATTGTAATAGAGCAGCTTATGCTCGTGCCGCCTTTTCAGTCTCGAGGGTTGATCAGGGCGCGGATTATGGCCGGATGCCTCCCGGGTAAAGCCTCCGTAGAGACATGTGTCCCATGCTCTCACGCGATTTCCGCGACCGGGCCCTGAAACTTCGTCATAGACATTGAAGCACGTACACGTGGGACACACATAGACGCATCCGCCGCAGGCGATGCATTTCTTTCCTAATTGCCCCCAGACATCCTCACTGGCCCTGCTTTCTTTAAGCAAATCCATTGCTTTTTTAACAGCCTCTTTTACCGGTATCGCCCGGCTTGCCTTCTCTTTGAATCGTCCGATCTGCTTGGCTGCTTTTGGATCATCCACATCAAGGAATGCTTTCTCCGAAAGCAACGCTTCGCCCTGAGGACTGCCTGCTTCAATCAGAAAGGTGTTTCCCATATCATAGAACTGGAGATCGAAGCCCTTCTCGACATAGGGGCCACTCTTTGTCGTTGTGCAAAAACATGTCTCATTCTGAGGCCCGTCACACGCCATTACCACCGTAATCGTCTCATCTGTCCTCGATTTGTAATAGATGTCTTCTCTGTCACGGCTCATAAAACTTGCGAACTGCAATAATCCCGCCGCATCACATGCCCGTATACCAAAGAGCATCGTTTTATGGCCGTTCATGACTTCACGGTAACGGTTCTTCTCCACCTCAAAAATGATTTCACTCTGCGGCATAAAGGCGGATTTCGGCGGAAGATTCGGCTTTTTATAGTCAAGGTCAAAGTTTTGCTTCTGGAAATTGCTGAATGTGCACTCTCCTTTTATTCCTCTGACCGGGGCAAAAAGGCGAAAGCGTTCCGCCCAGTGACTGAGCACCGATACAAGACGGCCTTTTCTGATGGATTTCATGCAACCCTCCTGATTTTGACAGCACATCCTTTAAATTCGGGTATTTTTGCAATAGGATCATAGGCCGGATTGGTCAGCATGTTTACGGGGGATTCAACGAAATGAAAGGTCGAAAATACCACTTTTCTCGGGACCGTCGTCGTGACCTCCGCTCTCGCTCTCATAGCTCCCCGTCTCGATACCACTTCGACCATGTCGTTGTTCTGTATGCCCAGCTTCTTTGCATCTTCGGGATTGATTTCAAGGCGGGCATGCGGAGCTTCTCTTTCAAGAACGCTGGTGCGTCTGGTCATGGTTCCGGTATGATAATGGTAATAAATTCGTCCGGTCGTCAGGAGAAAATCATACTCATCATCCGGAGCCTCAGCTAAAGGCTGGAAATCGCATGGCAAGAACGTTCCCAAGCCCTTCGTAAATTTATCTTTATGAAGAATGGGTGTGCCGGGATGATCTTCATTGGGGCAGGGCCACTGAAGGCCGAAACCCTTTTCGAGTCTTGAATAGGTGATTCCTCCGTAGGACGGCGTCAGTGAGTTTATCTCGCTCATAATCTCTGCCGGGGAATCATAGTGCATCGAATAGCCTGACAAACTGCTGATTTTGCAGATGATTTCCCAGTCCGCCTTGGCCAAACCGGGAGGATCAATGGCTTTATGGGATAACTGAACTCGCCTTTCTGTGTTCGTGTATGTACCCATCCTCTCCGCAAAGGATGCGGCCGGAAGAACAACATCGGCCAGGGCCGCCGTTTGTGAGAGAAAAATATCCTGCACGACAAGGAAATCCAGGTTGGAAAGAGCCAATTCGATATGTGAAGAATCGGGATCACTCATGGCCGGGTTTTCCCCCATTATATACATGGCTTTGATATCTCCTTTTTGCGCGGCCATCATCATCTCTGTAATGGTC
>CAZIQY010000171.1:0-2484 GCA_964541605.1 uncultured Syntrophaceae bacterium
GCTTTAAGCCTAGCCTCTTCCTCGGCCTTCTTCCTGGCTTCCTCCTCAGCCTTGAACCTAGCCTCCTTCTCGGCCCTATTCCTGGTTTCCTCTTCGGCCTTGAGCCGCGCTTCCTCCGCCTTGAGCCTAGCCTCTTCGGTCTTGGATTTTCCTCCCTCCCACTGAGCCTCGTATTGGCTGCCATCCGGCCAGGTGAAAACACCTTGACCGTGCGGAACACCATTCAACCATTTACCCTTGTAACTGCTTCCGTCCGGCCAGGTAAAAGTACCTTCCCCCTGAAAGTCACCATTATAGAAATCACCCTCGTAACGGCTGCCATCCGGCCAGGTCAGCGTTCCTCGGCCCTGATAGTCATTTACCGCCCAGCCTAACCGATATCTGTTCTCTTCCGTGGCTCCCTTGATTAGCATAGAAAATATGACATCCCCGCACTTGAGGTTACATGGCAATCCGGGTTGCACTTAATCCCTGGACCGCCTGTTTAGATTAAACGCGCGCCCCACAGGACGGAATGACCGAGTTTGGATGGATTGTGTTGTAAAAGCAGGTTTTCAACAATGTTTTATTGCCTTCGGTTGTGCATAAGGGAACCGTGTCATCCTGCTCATATCGGGACCCGGCAGCCAGCAGATTGTAGAGGGGGGGCTCAGTTTTCTGCAACATCAAGCCGATGATTTCTTCCACCGTCAATGGAAAGCGGTTTTTTGCTTTAAACTTTTCATCAGCTTCCGCGCATGTCAGCTTCTCCGTATTGGTCCCTTCATCGATGTCCAGTATGAAATAGACGCTATCGAAAATCTTCCCTTCGTTTTGTGATAAGCTTTTCTTTAATGCATTCGTGATCCGTGATGATTCCAAGGCCGCATCTCCCGTAATTCCGTTAAAATTGATCATTTCGAGCTGGGAATAGATCGTCAGATAGTGACTGGAGATAACGGGTATCAAAGAATCTCTATTATCCGGTATATTGAGAGCGCATGCCTTAGAAATAACTTCCACCTTCTTGGTTTGCAATTTTTTCAGAATAAATGCAGGACAGCCGAGGGTTTTCAATCTCTCCAAACGCTCATCAAAAATATCTTCATAATATGCCGCCTTGGCTGTCTTCGCCATATCTTCCAGACGGACTTTTACCTCGGCGAAAACATCGTCGGCGAAAACCATGATGTCCTTTTGCGGCGGCACGTCTGCAAATATTGATGCTATCTTATCGACTATGCCTTCCTTTAAATCAATCTTACTGGTGGTTTCTTCCGTCATAGCTCCCCCTCCATCCATGATTTGTTTTATCAAGATCTACGCAGGCATGACCACAATGACTGATATTTCTCCATCACATTTATTTTACAATGTTTAATGTCACAAGTTTGCTGACGCTTGTCAAATGATCATCGATCATCTTTCCCTGGCTCAGAAGACAAAACCTCATTTACGCGCCAGCTGAATTGGAACGGATTTTTACGGACGGGCTTTCACCGCCACTTGACCTGCAGGAAGTCCAGATAAGACTGCATGGTGGTATCGCCCAGTCTCGCAGCCCGCGTCCAATCCTCCTCGGCCTTCTGTCGTTCAGCTAGATTATCATAGGCATTCCCGCGTAAACGGTAACTGAGGCTGTCCTTGGGATGAGTCGCCAGGATTCGTGTAAATGTATCCACCGCCGCGCTGAACTCGCCGGCGTTCAGCTGCGATCTTCCCTGATACACGGATGGGACATCCTGTGCGGCTTCCACTGTCACAGGTTTTTCGGAATGGATTGCCGCTTCCTGCAGTTGACCTTTGTGTGCCTTTCCTGGATCGGAACGAACGATCGTTATGCTCATTTCCTGCGACGGGAGGGGGCTATCGGCATTTTTGTTTCCTTTGGCCACCTGCCCTGCCGATGAGGCGGATTCATATATCGTGAGCATATACGTATTGCCGGATGGATTTTGCATTGGATGAACAATGAAATGTTTTGATGACTCCAGATCCAGTACGATTCTCAATATTTTCGTCCGCTTGTCCAAATAACTCCGAACCCGTTTAACCCATTTTCCGCGGGTATTGATATTGCAGGCCTTGGTTTGGATCAGGGAAACCTCCTTCATATCCATGATCACCCGTGGTTTTTCCCCTTCCATCGAGGATAACTCCGGTGCACAAGCCTGATTACAGGTAAGCGAAATCCTTTCTTTGCCGTCCTTATCTCTGGCAAAGGCAATTTTTTTAACCATCAGAGCCTTTGGTTCTTCGCCGGTGCAAAGGCCGGAAAAAACCACAACAAGGCACAATGCAAAAAGGAGTGAGAGGAAGGATTTGCCGCTCATAAAGAACCTCACAAAAAGGTTAGTTAATATTGACACTATGGACGTTGCATCTGATGGTGATCTTATACCATCTTTTATTCAAAAAATCCATATCATGACGGCCAGCCTGTTTATGATCTTGATAAAAAAAGATTGTTTTGGCAAGATATTTCCGCGCGATTTGTATTCAATT
>CAZIQY010000172.1:0-2474 GCA_964541605.1 uncultured Syntrophaceae bacterium
TTGCTGCGTTTTTTATGGAATACCTGGAAAAGCAAAATATCAATGTAAATATAAGGAGCATACCGTGGCCATTCAGAAAACGGCAAGAAAAATAGGGACAGAGCCCCTATTTTTAAGAACAACGGTCGAAAAAATAAATAACGGAAAATGGAGTAAAAATAGGGGCTCTGTCCCTATTTTTCCTATTTTTCCTATTTTTCGTTTTATTGCCGTCGCAGCGGCTATCCTATGCCTGTGCCCATACCTTTATGCACAGCAGAAAACTCTGGATGATATCTGCAGAGAGAAGAATCTGACAGCTGAGCAGTGTCAGTCATTGAAGACGGGGTATTCGGCGACAGGCGGACAGGTGACGCCGGAGGCAATCCAGCTACTCAAGCAAAGCCCGGAATTCAAAGACCTGAAACCGGAGGATATCCAGAAGGGCAAGGAACTCCTGGAGCAAAAAGAAAAAGAGGGGCGCAAAATTGAGCAGCAGATGCAGGCTGAGGCGATAAAACGGACCATTGGTGAAGAGATCAAGCGGGGAACTCTCTTCGAACGTTCCCGCCAGACGGGCAAGTATCAGGATATTCCCAAGGATCTCAAGCCCTTCGGCTATGATTTCTTTCAGGAAGCGGCCATCCGGGTGACGACAGACAGGAAGGACATCCCCGTGCCCCTGAAATACATTGTCGGGCCGGGGGATGAGGTGAAGATTCTCCTGTGGGGGCGGGTGAATGCCCAGTACAACCTGACGGTAGATCGGGATGGGAAAATCACCATCCCGCAGATCGGTCCTGTCTTCGTTGCGGGGATGACATTCGAAGACATGTCAAAAAAAATTATTACCCAGACGGGGCAGATGGTCGGCGCCAATATTGACATTACCCTGGGTTCTCTGAAAACCATCCCCATCTTCATCCTTGGGGACGTCCGCAGGCCGGGAGCCTACACCATCGGATCATCCGCAACGATGACCGATGCCCTGCTGCTGGCGGGCGGACCGACGGACATCGGTTCCATGCGGAAGGTACAGTTGAGACGTAAGAACCATCTCATCACCACTCTGGATCTTTATGACCTTTTCCTGAAGGGAGATAAGTCGAAAGACATGATCCTTCAGGCCGACGATATCGTGTTTGTTCCCGTCACAGGGCCACTTGTGGGCGTTGCAGGCAATGTGAGAAGACCCGCCATTTATGAAATGAAAGACCAGTTTGATCTACAGCACCTCTTTGAACTGGCGGGGGGAATTCTCCCGACGGCATACACCCAGCAAATCCAGGTTTCGCGCATTCAGAAAAACGAACGGCAGATGATCATCGATATTGATGATAAACATCTCAGCAAGGCGGTGGATATCAGACTTCAGGATGCAGACCTTGTCAACGTGTTTACGATTGTCGACAAGGATCTCAATACAGTGTATCTCAACGGAAACGTCAAGCGGCCGGGAAAATACGAATATCGACCGGGCATGAAAATCAAGGATCTGATCAAAGACCCCACGGATCTCCTCGATGAGACCCATTTTGAATACGCCCTGATTAAAAGAATCATGCCCCCGGACCGTCATACGGAACTCATCCCCTTCAATCTGGGAAAATTCCTCCTGGAAAAGGATGAATCTCACAATATCATCCTGAAGCCGGAAGACAATATCTATATTTTCTCCAGGTGGATTCTCAAAGACAAACCTTTCGCCATCATTGAAGGGGAAGTGCGCGGGCAGGTGGATGTTTCGCGGGATACGAAAGTGACCTTTGCCGAAGATGACCAGAAAAAAGCGGAGCGGTTATCTCAGGCAGACAGGATGAAGGAAGCCGGCGATGAATTAAAGCGGCTCGGAAAAACGGATCTTTCCGACAGGCTAAAGACTATCGAGACGAGCATGCGAAAAACAGAGATTGTCGATATCTCTGAATATATAAAGAATGTCGACAATGAGCTTCGCAAGATGGGAAGGTATGATCTGGCCGACAAGATGACCAACGCCTGGAATGCCATGCGGAAAAGTTTCCGTTTTGACATTTCGGAAAACATGAAGATCAAAGATGCCCTGCTGGGCGTCGGGGGGCTGACAAAGGACGCTTATCTGGACCGTGGAGAGGTGGTTCGCCGCATCAATGACGGCAAGAACTACCAGACCCTCTATTTTGACGTGGCAAAGGCCATGGCCGGCGATCCCGTGGAAAACCTTCTGATCAAAGACAGGGACCGGATCATCATCCACTCCGTCTGGGAGCAGTTTGCCACCAAGAGTGTTTCCATAGACGGCGAGGTGACCAAACCGGGGACGTACCAGTTTACGGATCAGATGCGCGTGAGCGATCTTGTCTTCAAGGCGGGCAATGTGCTGGAATCAACGTACCTGGAAGAAGCGGAGATTTCATCTCAGACAGTGGAGGGAGGTAAAATTGTCCGGCTGGACCATAAAAAGATTAAACTCCAGGAAGCTCTCAAAGGAAACCCCGTCCACAACGTCCTTTTGA
>CAZIQY010000173.1:0-2396 GCA_964541605.1 uncultured Syntrophaceae bacterium
CCGATATCGTCGGCAGAAAGCTCGCACGGGGCGAGAAAGAGAGGATCATCCGGGACAGATTCAAACGGCGGCAGGCCCGGAATTGATTTTGTCCACACGTCTTGTGAAATCCTTTTGCCCGTCATTTCAAGCAGATATTTTTCAGAATTGACACATGCCGAAAACACCCTTAAATCAGATAACTAGTTGATATTACAGGCACAAAGACGAAAAGTTTACATAATAACGGTTATCGATACCACGCGTCAGCCCTACAGCATCAACGGGTTTGGAATGGTTGATAATTGTTTAAAATACTGTTACTTCGGAATTGAGAGGTTTTGAAAAAAGTGGAGCATGAAATTTGGACCATTCACAAGGCCCTTTGTATATCCGTCAAAGGGAGAAAATGCGTTGCAACCGAATTGCAATCGAGTCATCCCTTGCCGACCTAGTCGGTCTTCATTTTTCTCCCCTGTTGCGTTTTCTGATAGGGGGGTGCCCACAAACACCTTGACACGCCATCTTTTGCTGCGTATAATTTAATGTGAACGCTGGGTACGTTACTGGGTACGGAAAAAATTTAAAGGAGGTTTGGACGATGCCGAAACGCAAAAGGATTAAGACGAGGTATCCGGGCGTCTATTTCGTCATGGTAGGAAAGAAGAAGGTCTACTACATCTACTATCGCCGGGAGGGCGAAGCAAGGCAGATCGAGGAGAGAGCATTCATCCCCGGTAAGACGATGACCCCGGCGCGCGCGAACCAGCTACGGGCTAAACGCATCACGGGCAAGGTCCCCACGAACAGGGAAAAGAGAGAGGCGGTAATGGCCCAAATGGCGCAGATGTTAAAAGAGAGCAACGAAAGGATGAAATCAATCATGGACCACACCAAGGAATATTCCGACGAGGAACTCATTCAAGGTCGGCGCGAATTTGAGCGGCAGATCAAGCTGGTTAATTCCGCGATCCGCTGCTGGAAGGCGAACGAAGGGGGTGAGTGATGTTACCCAGGCTTTTAACGAAAAAAGAAGTTGCAGGAATACTTAGTGCATCGGTCTCCAAGCTCCGGCGCGACCGCTGGCTTGGCCAGGGCATACCCTACATGAAAAACGGGCGGCTCGTCAGATATCGCGAAGATGATGTCATCGCATTCGTTGAGCGCAATCGTGTGGAGACAGGAAAATGAAGAATCCCATCGTGAAACAGATCCCGTGCTGGAACTGCAACGGAACCATGGTCTTCTGCGGCCATGTCGGGCTATATGACTTCTATCGCTGCGGACACTGCGGCGTTGAAAAAGCAGAGTATGAACCCCAAACCGAGGATAGCTCCTGCAGGGCGACAAGGCCCGAAACCCCACGGGCTTTCACCGGTTCAATTTCCGGGGACCGCTGGGGGCGGCATGTCAAAGAGACCAACAGCTAAGCTTCCACCTTTTGTCGCCATGACCTGGGAGATGCTCAATCACCCGGCATACATCGAGCTTCCGGCTTCCGCAAAAGGTATGCTCCCATATTTCATCGGCAAGGTCCGGGCAAGTGTCCGAGACACAGTGCACTACTCTACCAGCTTCATCTTTCCCTATAGCGAGGCAGAACGTTACGGATGTTCCAGGCATACATTTTTCAGGGTCCTTGAATCCCTTGTGAGACACGGCTTTCTTGATCCAGTGGAACGTGGTGGATTGAGAGGCACTGGTTTAACAACGAGCACGTTCAGACTTTCCCCTCGATGGAAAAAGTACGGGACGGCTGATTATCAGGAGATTACCTGGCGGCAATTTGGAGAAAAACAGATTCATCGTCAAGTGCAAAAATGGCACCGTAACAGTGCCAAAAATGCACTTGTAGGGGACCAGGATAATGCTTAACAGTGCCAAAAATGCACTTGTAGACGGGTATCTTGAGTACCGTAACAGTGCCAAAAGTGCACTCTATTCTATATATATAGCCATGGGGGCCCTGCAAAAGCACCACTCATAGACACACTGAGAACCATGAGCACGAGAGAAAATAAAAGGAGGCTTAACATGGCAACATACAAGGTGTATGCGGTGGACGTAATAGACAAGAGCAGGCGGTATCTCGGCAAGGCAGTAGGCGACAACATCGGCAAGGGGCTCTACGACCTATACGCCGACGAGTGCGGGGACAGAGAGGAGATCATCCTAGTCCCGACAGACACAGCCGCCGCTGGCGTCAAGCGTTCTTCTCCTCAATAATTTTGAGCGCTGCGGTCCGCGATATCCGCAGAGACCAGCCGCCTATTTTCACAGCATTGAGGCGACCCGTCTCAATCCACGAGTAAAGGGTCTTAATATTTATGTCGAGGATGCCTGCCAGTTCAGGGACTTTAAAGAAGAGCTTATCAGGAAGGTAGTCGGTCATCGTCCTTGTCGTCCTCAACAATCAC
>CAZIQY010000174.1:0-2325 GCA_964541605.1 uncultured Syntrophaceae bacterium
TACTATTCGTCGGGGGTTTGCTTACTTATGCTGAGCGACGGTTCGTACGGCTCCTGGTATGACGATCCGTCAACCCAGGCAGTCGAGAGTAGGGATGATATCCTCTTGAAAAGCCTTAGGGACTCCGATAGGGAGCTCACCGCCAATTTTGGCAGCGACATCTCTAAATGGAAATGGGGGAAAGTACATACTTATACCTTCAAGCACGCGCTTGGCTCCGTCGCTCCCTTCAAGTGGTTCTGGAATATCGGGCCGTTTCCATTTCCCGGGGACATCTCGACGGTGAGGCCGGGTTTCCTTTTTGATATATCAAAAAAACCCTATGCGGTAACGGAAGGCTCTTCAATGAGCCACGTCGTTGACTTCGGTGATTTCGATAATGCCGCATACGTGATCAGCACCGGGGAATCAGAGAGGTGGCTTTCTCCGCACTATGATGACCAGGCGCGGACCTGGCTTGACGTGCAAACTATTCCCATGTGGATGGACAGACCGGTCGTCGAAAAGAACATGCAGGCCAAATTGGTATTTGAGCCTCAGCAGTAATTCCTATTCGGTCTAAAATCGCCGTCTTATTGCTCATTCATTAGCCCGTTTCACTATGTCATCAAAATATCCGGGGATACAGATCATCTTCTCCTTTTGCGCCTTTGATAGTTTCTTGACCTGATTTTCTACTTTCAAGGCAAGGCTCCTGCTTCCCAGCCTCTCCTGAAACAGTAATGTTAGAGGCGCCCTGCCTTTCAGGTATTTTGATCCGGCATCTCCTCTGCCCTGATGTTCGGCGAACCGGCGATCAATATCAGTGGAAATTCCTGTATACAGGGTGCCATCTCGACATCTTATTATGTACAAACACCAGTCGCTCATTACTAAAACTCATGCATCGCATTGCATAATTACTTTCAGCACCGCATGGAGCGGCTTACACGTGGTTGCCTGACCAGGACCAGAGACAACCTTTGTCGGTGATATCGGCCCTGAGATAGCCGCGGTTCGCGAAATCGGTGATTGTAGTAGTGACCACAAGGGGATCCGCATCTGTGCAGGTCATTATTCTCCGGCAGAGCTCCTCAATTGCGCCCTCTTTGGCACCGTTAAATGACGCAGGCTCGATAATCCCGCACTTTTCGATCAGATCGTCCTTTAACATCTGAAAGGTCAGATTCGTGCGCCGCTGGCCCTCGACATGCATGATATCATCCGTTGTGCCTGTGTTATCACGGCATCTTTGCAGCATCCCGTTCCAGTCGGCCTCATTCTTTTTATCCAGGCGGGCGCCGAATTCCCGCATATCCTGCGGCAGCAGGCAAGAGGTCTTAACAATGGCATCGTTGGCGTCGTAAAGCGCCCAGTTGTCCGTCAGTATCTCCAGGTCGTAGTCCTGGATTTTTTCCCGCACCGTTGTGCCGGGAAAGGGCGCCAGGTAATGGTAGCTGTAAACAGCCTTGGTGCTTTTGGCGTACCTGTCCGTTTCCTCCAGGGTATCTATTGTTTCTCCCGGAAGGCCGATAATGAAAGACTCGTGTGCATATATGCCCGCCCTCCGGCACATCTCTACTGCTGCAGCGGCATGCTCCAGCTTTATCCCCTTCTTTATCCGCTTGAGCATCTCTGCATTGCCGGTCTCTACGCCGAAGCTGACGCAGTCGCAGCCCACCCCGGCCATCAGGTCAAGCACCTCCTGGCTCACGGTATCCACGCGGGCAAAGGCGCTCCATTTGAAATCCAGGGAGCGTTCTTTGATCCCGGCACATATCTCCTTGACCCGTTCCCTGTTGGCGGTGAAAAGGTCGTCGGCGATATTGATGCGATCAAAACCATAGCCCAGTATTTCTTCTATTTCATCCAGTACCAGTGCCGGGTTTCTTTTGCGGATTTTTGAGCCCACCATTTTGCGGCCCAGGCAAAAAATACACGAATTGGGGCAACCCCGCCCGGTGATTATGCTGACGGGAAACCCCAGCGCCCGGTAACGTGAAATGGGCAACAAATGGCGTGCCGGCAGGGGAATCCTGTCGATGTCGCTGATAAAATCCCTTTTATCCGTGATGATGATTTCATCGTCCTCCCGGTAAGCCAAGCCATGTATATTGCGCCATTTATTTTTTTGCCTTAGTACCGGGGTGAGCTCAGCGATGGTATCTTCCCCCTCGCCTATTACAATTAAATCTATTTCCGGGTACTTCCTTAATGTTTCGGCGGCTGTAAAGGACACATGGGGTCCGCCCATCATGGTGATTATCTCAGGATTATATTCCTTAACGTCATGAATGATCCGTTGCGCATCATAGAAATTCATCGTTACGGAAGTGGCGCCCACGG
>CAZIQY010000175.1:0-2300 GCA_964541605.1 uncultured Syntrophaceae bacterium
GAAATATGTTAAGCTTTTACAAATTTTATGTACTAACTATTCCGGACAGTAGTGGAAACATAAATATTATTGGTCGCATTCGCAGCCGGATATCAAATGGGTATGCCGACCTGAAGCCGGAGATTAACAATGACGTCACTTGATGATTGGAAAATACAATATCCCGAGAAGTTTGCGAGCGAGGAAGAAATATTCAGACATATACGCCGTGGTCATCATATATTCGTAACCTCGGGTTGCGGTGAGCCACAGTATCTCATCAGCGCCATGACAAAATATGTGGAATCCAATCCCAAGGCTTTTTTTGATGCGGAAATCATTCAAATCTATTCTCTGGGAATTGCCCCATATACGGACGCAAAGTTCAAAAGCAATTTTCGGCATAACTCCTTTTTTATCGGCAACAACACTAGGGAGACAGTCAATACGGGATCGGCGGATTATACCCCCATATCTCTTTCAGATCTTCCGGCATTGATCAACAGCGGAATTGTGCCGATAGACATTGCCCTCATTCAGACCAGCCTGCCTGACGAGCACGGTTTTTTAAGCCTCGGTGTAAGCGTGGATATGGTGAAGGCCGCAACTGACAAAGCCTCTCTGGTGATTGCTCAGGTGAACTCCCATATGCCTCGGGTTCATGGAGACGGCTTTATTCACATTGAAGAAGTGAATTTTATTATACCCTATGACATGCCCCTCCTTGAAATCCAAAGGGCATTTTCCGAAGAAAAAACGCTCTCCCTGCAACGTATAGGAATCTATGTTTCACGGCTCATCCAGGATGGAGATACGCTTCAGGTCGGATACGGCAGCATTCCGAATGCCATCATGGCGCATCTGTACAACAAGAAACATTTGGGCGTTCATACGGAACTCTTGACCGAAGGTATTGCAAATCTTATAAAAGCCGGTGTCATCGACAACTCGAAAAAGACGCTGAACCGCGGGAAAACGGTGGCCACATTTTGCATGGCAAAGACGGAAACCTACCAGTATATTCACGACAATCCCTCTATCGTGTTCAGGACCGTTGATTATACAAACAATCCCATGGTAATCGCACGGAATGACAATATGGTCGCCATAAACAGTGCTCTCGAGATCGACCTGACCGGACAGGCCACATCGGAATCCATAGGCAGTCTTTTTTACAGCGGGATAGGCGGTTTTCAGGATTTTATGAGAGGAGCGCTGCTTGCAAGGAACGGCAAAACGATTCTTGCCATGAAATCGACAGCAGCAGACGAAACCGTATCCAGAATTGTACCCACCCTGAATGTCTCGGCAGGCATTACTCTTAACCGTGCCGACGTCCGTTATGTTGTCACTGAGCATGGAATCGCGTACCTCCACGGGAAAAACATTCGCGAGCGGGCCATGGCCTTGATATCAATCGCCCACCCCAAATTTCGCCCCTGGCTTATTGAAGAGGCAAAGAAACGGGGTATTATTTATCAGGATCAGGCATATATACCGGGAGAGAGGGGCAGGTATCCCGAAGATCTCGAAACATACAGAACGACAAAGACAGGATTCCAAATTTTTCTGAGACCCGTCAAAATTACAGATGAACCCCTGTTGAAGGATTTTTTCTATTCTTTGTCGGACAGGAGCCTCCATCGGAGATTTCTGTCCTGGCGCACGGACATACCGCATGAACGTTTACAGGATTTTGTCATCATCGACTATACGAAAGAAATTTCTGTCCTTGCGATCATCGGATCTCAGGAAAATGAAACCATCGTCGGATTGGGACAGTATGGGGTTGACGAAACCACGCACACGGCGGAAGTTGCTCTTGCTGTAAGGGATGATCATCAGAACAGGGGCATCGGGAGTGAAATGTTGTCTTATCTGACCTATCTTGCCAAGAGAGAGGGTTTTCTCGGATTTACGGCTGAAGTGCTGGTTGAAAACAGACCCATGCTTCAGGTCTTCGAACAGGGAGGATTTGATATTACAAGGCAAACCGAGTCAGGTGTGTATCATTTGAAAATGGCCTTCAAGACACCGGAAGGCAGACGAATATTATAAAAAAAATAAGTCACTTGAAAAGCAGCCATACACTGTAAATGGAAAAACGGTCATGCGGATTCGCTTCCGGTCAATATCTGTTAAGCATTTTTTCACGAGACATAAAGAGGGGGGAAAATGGATAAGCTGGTCGTAACATCAATGCGTCATAATGCGGGCAAAACAAGCGTAATTATCGGCTTGGCAAACGCACTGAATAAGAAAACAGGTGAGATATAACCCAAAGTTGTGGACGGAGTAAAATAGAAGGCGTATCCTATAGA
>CAZIQY010000176.1:0-2278 GCA_964541605.1 uncultured Syntrophaceae bacterium
TTCTTCCAGGAGATGGCTCACAAACAATTTACACAAGAAAGTTGACAGTACCTTAATTAATAAGCCAGCTTATTAAGATCATGGAATTTTGGAATTGACAATACGCTATTTTGAGCAGATATTAAAATAACAGTTGATAATGACTCTCCCGATAAAGCCAAACCCTCTGTAAGGAGGGGACGGAAAGCGGCGGGTCTTGAACAAAGATGGCCGAGTTACCGAAGGAAGTAAACTTTGGTGTACTCGGTTTTTTTATTTGGCTATCCAAACCTGAAATTTTTTCAAGATGGAGGTGATCATGTATGTCAGTAAGGACACGCGAGGAGTATTTTGAGAGCGTAAGAAAGCAGGAGCCGGAGGCCTATCTCATGGGAGAGAAGGTGAAGCCGGCTGCGGATAACCCCCGATTCTGGACAGGTATGAATTCAATAGCCGGGACCTACGATATGGCCCATGACCCCGAATTCAGCGCCTTGGCCAGAACGAAATCACCGCTGACCGACGAGACCGTGACCCGTTGGACCTATCTGCCCCAGTCCACTGATGATGCGTTTCGGAGAGTGGAATTGATGAGGGAGACCGTCCATCGATACTTCTGCGTAGCGCGCTGTCTTATGGTGGACACCGGGTCGGCCCTCTGGGTGGCGACATGGGAGATGGACCGCAAGTTGGGGACTAATTACCACCAGCGTTTCATTGATTACTGGAAGTACGTGCAGAAAAACGACCTTGCGATTGCAACGGCATGCACGGATGTCAAGGGCGACCGGATGAAACGGCCCGGAGAGCAGGCGGATCCCGATTTCTACCTTCACATCGTTGAGAGACGCCCCGACGGTATTGTCGTCAGAGGGGCAAAGACTCACATAACGGGTATACTCTAGTCGAACGAGGTCATGGTGATTCCCACAAGGGATCTCCGCAAGGGGGAAGAGGATTACGCTGTATCCTTTGCCATTCCGATTGACACTAAGGGTGTTACCCTGATCGGCAGGCCGGCCGGTTCGATCCGGGATGAAAAATCCATCGATCATCCACTGTCACGAAAAGCCGGCCACATTGAAACGCTTGTTGTCTTTGACGATGTCTTCGTGCCCTGGGAACGGGTTTTCATGGCCGGTGAAGCGGAGTCCGCCACGGCACTGGTATTGAATTTCGCCAACATACACAGGTTCACGAAGTGTGCCTGCAAGTCTGCCCTGGGGGACCTCTATGCCGGTGCCGCAGCACTGATCGCGGAGTACAATAATGTCGAGAGAGCCGGGCATGTACAGGAAAAAATCTCAGAATTCGTCATCAGCGCCGAAATTGCCAATGCCTGCGCCTACTGCTCGGCCCACAAAGGCAAGCTCCATCCATCCGGCGTTTTCATTCCCGATCCCCTGGTCGCCAATGTTGGGAAATATGTCGTTTCCCATGAGCAGGGAACGGAGTGGGTCAATCTTCACGACATCGCGGGTGGTCTTGTCGTCACTCTGCCGACGGCCCGGGACTGGGAGAATCCCCAGGAGCGCCGGTACATGGAGAAGTATTTCAGGGCTGCTCCCCATGTTGATGCGGAGTCGAGGATTCGCGCGATGAAGCTCATAGAGGATCTGACGTCAGGCGAATTTGCCGGCTGGAGCATGGGCATCGGCGTCTGCGGGGCCGGCTCCCCGATTGCGGAGCGGATTGAAATCCTCAGGAGATACGACATCAGAAAGATGAAGAGCCTCGCAAGGTCCCACGCCGGTATCCCCGAACCACATGGAAAAGCTCAATAAAAAAGATGAGAAGGTGTGACGGCATCCGCCGTTACCTCTTCATCTTCGTGGTCTCATCAGCTAATGATAACGATTTGGGCTTAGGTCTTATATTTCAACAAAATATCTTGGACAGGCTTTCATATTTGATATTTCCCGGTGTGAAAAAGAAGCTTCTCAGCTTTACTCTTATGGATTTTAATACCATTGTGCAGTTGCAAGGCGCAAAATGAAGGCTGGGTCCGATAGGGTCCTGCCTCTTTAGTCATTTCAATTGTAAATTTTCAAAAGTTCTTATCTTAATGTGTTGCAGGCTAGTAGGTGAAAGAGGAAACCGAGACTGTGCCTATTTTGTGCGCGCCGTATTCACTTTTTCCAAACATCATCTAACACTTCCCAACTTACCTATAGAAAGAAAAAGCCAATGAAATCAAATAAAAATCTGAAATCATTGGCCCTTTTGCTAATGCGTCTTTTTGCCTTTGAAGTCCAGGAGGCCCACCAGTGACCTTGGCACTTCCGCTTTTGTTAAGATA
>CAZIQY010000177.1:0-2256 GCA_964541605.1 uncultured Syntrophaceae bacterium
CCATTATAAACCATTTTCATCGTTTGAGGGTGCCGCCCCGGCATGAAAATTTATATTATTATTGAACCGCTTTCCGGCTTTGACGATCGTTGTTGTGATTACACTTGGAAGACAACCCAAGTGCCATTGAGAACCATAAAACGCCATGATTAGTTTCCCTAGTTTCTTTTCGAAACCGCCGAGCCTCAAACCGCTTTCCCTTAAGCGCTATCTGGTCAATTTATCTTTGAACAGACTTTCTTTCGGGGTTGATGGAATCCATTTCGATGTCCACATCAGCCCCCAGGTTCAGAACGCCGTCAGACGCGCTGTGTCCGTTTTAATGATCAAACATAGCCGCACAGAAAGTTTTTTCGAAGTCGATAAAAAAGAACGCCGTGAAAATGAAAAAATGGCTTTAAGGCAGGTTTGCACGGATGTTCTGCTTGAAGGAATAAACACGGCCAAGGCCTCATCCGAGTCTCAAATCGATTTCCTGGGGCAGGCTGCTCTTGCAAAAATGTTTCTCGATGAAATCCAAAGCGGATATCGTAAATTGATGACGCAACTGGAAAATCTGGTCAGGAAGGAGGAATTGTCCCGGAATATCGACCAGCTTGAATGGATGAAAATGAAAGAGAAGCTGACCGATGTCAAACAGAATCAGCGGCGGATTGTCCGATATGTGGGCGAAGAATTGTTTCACGTGCTCGCCGATGTCCAGGCCAAGAATCTGAGAAATATCAGGGAGTCGAATTTTCCCGCCGAGTACATTCTCCCGGATAACTTTTTCATCAACCCGACGCTTCATGCCGATGACGTAGCCGACGATTTTCTTCTCATGGATGCCTATGTGCTCCTGAGCCAGCGATCCGACGAACCCGATAATTTTAACAGCCTCAAAGCGATCATCAATGACCTTTTCGGCAAAACGGATTTAGGGAGGGGGAGCGCCTCTGACGCGGCACTTGAAAACCGCGAGACAGGGGAAGCGGAAATTCCGCCCGTGGACGGCAAGGCATTGGACCCCTGGCTGATGGAGATCGACAATATCGACCTGATGTTCAACTGTTTTCATACCAGGGATCAGTATAAAGAGGCTAAAAAGAGTAAAAAGCCGAAGGTTATTATTCTCGAGCTGAAATCATGGATGGAGATCCAGCAGAAGCTGTTAAATATATTTTATAGGAAATTCAAAAAGGCCCGGTTGCTGAAACTGATTGTGGCGGCATATGAAATGCGATCTGTATACCGCAGCTACTGTCCCCCTCTGCGTCCGCTTCAGGTCAGGGAATATCTGGTCAGACGCGGATCACGAAAACAGATCATTCGGGAAATGAAACGCCGGAAAATGAATATGAATACCCTTGCACCGCTTAAGGAGACGATGCGCCGGATCAAGGGTTGTTCCGCTCGAGGGAAAAAGGAGCATCTGCTCAGTTTTCTCAAGGATTTTCTTCGATATCACAGGGACCGGGAAAATGGGCGGTTGCTGAAGCAGGCTATGGAAGCGGTCAATCTGTTGACGGATGAAAAAATCTTAATGCTGTCAAAGAAAAATCGACTGCTTTACGAGTATCCGCTTCCGGAGGAACGGGTCAAGGAAGAAAAGCCCATCATCAGCCACGTCATTCTCAAGGCTGACATTCGCGGTTCGATGGATATCATACAAACGATGGTAACCAGGGGACTCAACCCGGCATCTTATTTCAGCCTCAATTTTTTTGACCCGATCTCAGAAATTCTAGGCGACTATGATGCATCAAAGGTATTCATCGAAGGGGATGCAATTATCCTGTCTATCTTCGAAAATGAAGATACGGTGAAGGGCTGGTACAGCGTGGCCAGGGCATGCGGGCTGGCGGTCAACATGCTCGATATCGTGCGGCAATACAACGTGAAGAACCAGCAGCATGATCTGCCGGTTCTCGAATTGGGAATCGGCATCTGTTACAAGCAGAGCCCTCCGTCCTTTCTGTTCGACGGTGATTCCAGGATCATGATTTCACGCGCCATCAATCTTGCTGATCGACTGTCCGGTTGCGACAAGCAGTTACGCAAGCGTTTCAAGGATCCAGAGAGGATGTTTAATTTAAGCGTATTTCAGCATGTTAGGGATGAAGATCTCAAAACGACGGCGGATGATCTTTCCCTGCGGTACAATGTCAACGGGATTGAGCTTGAACCGGAAGGATTTGCCAAGCTCTCCCGGGAAATCAACCTTACCGGCATCGTGTATCCGATGAAAGATGATGAAAAAGTTACACTATACACGGG
>CAZIQY010000178.1:0-2199 GCA_964541605.1 uncultured Syntrophaceae bacterium
AAGGAAAAAAAGGGGACATGAATCGCGGGACATGACGAGACCTTTGAATTTTAGTGAAAATTACGTTCCTTGTCATTCCCGCGTAGGCGGGAATCCAGTGTTTTCAATGGCTTCCTGGATTCCCTCTTTCGAGGGAATGACAGAAAGGACAGATTCTCAAAGGTCTCATGACCCGATTTCGTAAACGAAATCGGGAACGCGTCCCAAGATTCGCACATGACTGATGGACTGATCAATTTATTTAAAAAGGCGGCGGGAGGGGACGGCCCAGATTTCCGGATCGGCCAGCGGCTTGATCACGTCACCCGAATAGATCACGAGCCCGCCCCGCCAGCGGTCGCCCAGCCCGCGGGCCACTTCCCTGAGCGCGGTGACGTCCTTGGAGGCGATGACCCGGCGGTTCTTGATCTCCATGCCGACCACCCCTGCCGGCGTTTCCAGCAGAATATCGACCTCCAGGCCGGAACGCGTGCGGTAAAAGTAGATTTCGCCGTCCCTCCCCGCCGTCTTCATCCACTTCATCAACTCCCCTACGACCATCGTTTCGTAGATCACGCCGGTGACGGCGCCACTCATTCCGGAAAGCGAGCGGAGAAGGCCGACATCCAGCCAATAGACCTTGGGGGTTTTGACCACAGCGCTGGTGAGATTGATGCGGAAGGGGGGCAACAGCAAGGTCTGGTAGGAGAGACGGAGATATTCGAGGTAGCGGCGGGCGGTGTCCACACTGACGGCGGCGTCCCGGGCAAGTTCGGAATAATTCAGCAGACAGCCGGAACGAAGGGCCGTCAGGCGCTGGAATTTGCGGAACGGCGACAAATCATCCAGGCGGGCCAGATCGCCCAGGTCCCGTTCAAGATAGGTATATCCGTAATCCTTCAGCCATTGACGGCGCTCGTCATCGTTCAGGGGCAGGAGTCCGGGCATTCCTCCCCATTGGAGGAGATAAGCCTCCGCGCGCCGCGCCGCTTCATCTTCGCGGTCCAACAGGATTCCGGGGATGCTTCCCAGAATGTCTTTGATCGATGCTTCGCTGAAGAGCCGGTCCACCAGGGGCGGGGATGGAGCGTTTCCCGTCACAGCAATTTCACTCATCATCAGGGGCCAGAGCTCGAAAAGGGACACCCGGCCGGCCAGAGTTTCCCGGATCTTCTTCAACAGCAGGATTTGACTCGAACCCAAAAGGACGCTGAACGCGAGGGCGCCGTCGTCATAGGCGTATTTCACCTTTTCGAAGACAATGGGTTCCTTCTGTGCCTCATCCAGGATGGCGGCACCCATGTCGCGCGCCCAAGACGCAGAGGCGATGGATCGCACCGCCTCCCGGTTTTCCGGCGCATCGAGATTCACATAATGCAGGTCAGGATAGACAACCTTAGCCAGGGTCGTCTTGCCGGTCTGCCGGGCGCCGGTGAGGATAACCAGGCGTCTCCGTGAAGGGTCGGGCATACGCCCCGTCAAAAAACGATATAGATATATATTGTCGCTCATGATCGTAAGAAATACAGCATAATGTTCGATCTGTCAAGAAATAAATACGGAGGGCGCTGTCCCCCTATTTCCGATTTTTATCTTGACAGATAACGCAGGCACGAGTAGAATACGTTCGTATTCGCTACTGGAGGTAAAAGAACATGAAACAAGGAGGAGCCAAGAGAGTAAAGACCGTCAGATTTGATGATGCAGAACTGGAACGCATCAAATATGCCGCCCTTCGACATCATCTGTCAGAGGCGGAAGTGATCAGAAAGGTCGTCAATATCGGTCTTGTGGATCTGTTGGATGGCGAAGATGAAGACGTCTTATTGCGACAGAGAATGGCCGATAAAGCGCCGGACATCGACGGACAAAGTTTTCTGAATTCTCTCAAGACGGAATTTGACATCTGAAATGAAATACAGCCTGAAATTCAAAGCCGCCGCCGCGAGGGATCTCTATAAATTAACGAAAAAAAATGCAGATCTGGGCAAGATCATCATCGATGAACACCTTCCCGCGTTAATAAAGAATCCCCTCCATGGCCGCCCGAAACAGGGTGACTTGAAGAATATCCGCTCCTGGGATTTCAATTTTCGCGATGTCACTTATCGTATATTATACGAGTTGGAAGAACCTATGGTGAGAATTTTTGCCATCGGCGTTCATGATGTTGCCTATCGGAAAGCAAAATCAAGAAAATAGGGGCGCTGTCCCCCTATT
>CAZIQY010000179.1:0-2104 GCA_964541605.1 uncultured Syntrophaceae bacterium
GGGGTGGGCCGGACTCAAGGAGAAGTTATTGAGAACCCGGCCCGCCGTTTTTTTCACCCCCTTTTTGCAGGCATCGAATAAACAGACCCCTTGTTGTCATTGCTGTCATTGTCTGAATTGAGTTCGTTTGCGATATTTTCGATTTCTTGTGCTAGAAAATCCAGAGTCCAGCAAAGACCCCGAGAGCCCTCCGGGGTCAGCTCGAATATGAGTTGTCCTTTATTACATTGAGCACAACAGTCTCGGAGAAAATAGAGCTGCGATGCACATGCCGCGAGCCGGTCTTCTACCGTTTTTTCGTACGACATGGGACACCTCCCCACTGGGTAATCGTGTGGTTACCCCTCCCTCGAATGGCCAACGTTGAAAATAACAACCGGTGCCCGTTGGCCCCTCAATGTCATCTCACCACACCTTTCCAATTTGTGTGCCTACAAATCTGCATTCTCTTCCTATACACTTCATGCATTTCTCATTCCATATGTTCACAAAGGAAGAGGGATCTCCGCCTCGGCTACGGTTTATCATTGCTTGTGTGGATTCATGCGAAAAGACTGCAGAATTTGAAAAGAGGCGAATGGAAATCAGTTGATCTTTCTGGTAGAATTTGAAGCGCCAAAGGGGCAAAAAAACAAGAAATTGAAAAATTTTGTTAGCATACCGGACATTTTTTCCATTCCTATGGAGAAATTCAAGGATCATGCGTAATCCATCTTCTTCCTTGGCTTTCGAGAAGCGCAGGAGGAATCTTGGTGTTTTGACTTTCAATGAATTACTGATAAATTTCAGTTTGTGAGGAAAGGCTAGATCATACGTGAGCTTGGCAAACCATAAGGACAATTTGCTTTCGATTTGCTCTGCCAAGGGGCACGTTTGTCACAAATTGAGATAAAGTACAAGGGGGGACTAGAATGAACCTTGAAGGAATCAAGGTGGATCAGAAGGCATCCTTTGCAAATTTTGTCTATCCGTTTCTGTTTAAAGCAGAAGAGTCTTTTATGCGAATAGAGGCAATTGAGCATGCTCAGTGGAAGGGGAAAGATCGTCCATTTACTGTCTGGAAGCACCAGTCGTTTCCGGAAGATGACCTCTTATCCCATGTAGCCAATTACTTGAATCCAAGAGAGGTTACCGAACCTACTGCCCGGCTGTGGAAACTTGAGAGCGATGTTTTACAATCACCCTATGGTCTGGGAAGCCAGGCAGAATGGAGCTTGATTACACCACATGGGGAGATTGCATTTGGCATAGAGGATGTTCGTTTGACTCTATTTCGTGTGGGCGTTGGATTCATCACCATCTGCGCAAAGCTAACTAAAGTGGAGCTTAACAGTTGGTTAGACCTTTTGCACTATTTCCGATTTTCCTGGGGGAAACGAAAAGTTGCAGTACAAGCAAAACGTCGTACTGGCATTGATCCGCAGACACGCGGGCCGATACTAAGTGCCTACTTTCCTGAAATTACGGGAGGCATAGCAAGGCATCCAGAGGGCAAAGGGGTCCTCGGAGAAATAATTGACGCTCTCTTGGAAACAGGAAAGATAGAAAAGGAATCTAAAGCCTGGTGGAGCGAGGTTTTCGTTCCCGGACAACTCGTCCCATTTACTGGGTTGTTTGTGGATGGGCTACCCGAACAGGAGATTTATCCATTAGTTTATAAGGTTCGCAACTTCTTTCATGCTCATCAAGAAATTCATCCAACTCCTGAGGATCTCCTTCCTAACAATACCGGAATGTTGCCGTATGCAAAGTGGCAGTGGTTTGTCTTTTCTCTCGATGGAGGAGGATTTGTGGCTTGCAACGCTCCGTCAACCCCTTTCTTCCGGGAAACCCTAACCGGTCACTTATTGGACCAGTATTTTCTTCTGTTCCTATTAGCACTTCATCAGCGATTTGCTCTAATGATGTTATCCGAAGACGTAGCGAAACATTGGTTAACGGGAAATGATAGAGAGCAATTGGTGTCAGGCCTTGAAATTTGACAATTTTTATCTTTTGATATGGTCTCTCCATGCTCCATGAGTAGGCCGATTCGGATAGAATATCTTAGTGCTTTGTATCACATTACGAGCCGGGGAAACGAAAAAAAGAAGATATTCCTGGA
>CAZIQY010000180.1:0-2081 GCA_964541605.1 uncultured Syntrophaceae bacterium
AGAATTGTTTTAATGATTTTGATGCCCCGCCCTGTGGGCGGGGTAGTTCACTGTTACTTTAATTATTTTATAAAATCAAGGGGAAATTTGCGAGGTCATTATTTATGAATTGCGAAGCTCGTGAAAGTCATGTATGATTTACAGCAATCCTTTGTCTGTTTAAGGGGTTCCCCGGCCGCGGATGTCGTTAAGACGCCCTGTGTGTTAAGATCATAGAAATTTCATAATGCTATTTGCGAAAGGACTGGTAAGATGGTGAATAGAGCTTTATTGATCGGCAGACTCGGAGCTGATCCGGAAGTCAGGTACACCCCGGACGGGGCGATGGTCACCAGTTTCAGGCTGGCCACGGACGAACAGTGGAAAGACAAGGCGGGTGAAAAGGTTCAGAAGACGGAATGGCATCGCATTGTGACCTTTGGAAAACTAGCGGAAATATGCGGGAATTATCTGTCCAAGGGCAAGATGGTGTTTGTCGAAGGCCGAATTCAGACCCGATCCTGGGAAGATAAAGAGGGCAATAAGCGCTATACGACAGAGATCATCGCCACAGATATGCGAATGCTTGATTCAAAGGGAACGGGAAAAGCTCAGGATGCAAATACTGATGCGACACCGTCCTACCACGGCGGGGATTCATTGCCCGAAGACGATGTTCCTTTCTGACCGAAAATGCCTCCCATATGCTTCAGTCCTGAATACGGGGGGATGGCTTCAAATTTATTGCAGGCGCCGCCCGATATTTATTTCGGTTCGATTTTCTTGTTGTCAGGCGTTACGTCAATTTCATCCGGTTCTCGGGATGCTTTCTTAAAGTTCTTGATTCCCTTTCCGATAGCTCCACCGATTTCCGGCAACTTGCCGGCGCCAAAGATAATCAATATGATCACCAGGATGATAATCAGTTCGGGCATGCCTATACCAAACATGTTTCCATGACCTCTTCAAAGGTAGATTGTCTTATTCAAAAAGATTCTTTATGCTAGAATATTACGTCTTCTTTGTCAAATACATCTTTTTTTAACGAATGCATTCAAGGAAGCTTCATATGGATCACCTGGCCGTGCCTCCCCAGATTTCCCAGGGATTTACCTTGAAAATCAATGGCGATTCCGCCGGCATTCCCTATATGGAGGACAAAGTTTGATGCCGATTGTTCAATTCTCTCACCCGGCCTTAGCAACATTTCCTGAGGGGGATTTTTACCGGCCGTCATTCTAATCCAGGTCAGTTCGTTCGCTTCCATGGATAATCGGTATGTTTCACCGGTTGCCTGTTGCTGTGCGATTGTTTTCTGACTGGTCACTTCCTGTTGGGCATGTACTCTATCCGCCGATTTTTGACTGGATGGAGGGATTTGTAGTGTAGCCTTAGATTGCAGGTCTTTTTCTTCGGGTTTGGGAACCGGATTAACCTGATTGACGGAATTACCTTTAACCTCGGCGGTCACAACTGCGGACTCAGGAGGTTTTTGCTCAGGCGTCGGTTTGATAGGTTCAACGATTTGACTTTTTAGAACAGCTACATCGGATTTATTCGAAGATATGGAAAAAACGATGATGCCCACAGCTACAAGAAAGGATAAACCCCATAAAACATACTTGTAATGCTTTCCTGCCGCGGTTGAGTGTGTTTTGACATCCCCCTTCTTGGGAGAAGGTTCATTAAGTGTTTCAAGGTATTGTTCGTATCGGGCAAGTATGTCGGTGCTTTCAACTCCCAGCGTCCTTGCATAGGTTTTAATGAATGCCTTCGTAAAAACCGGGGGCGGTAGCAAGTGAAAATCTCCTTTTTCGATGGCCTCCAAATTGATCGCACTTATCCGTGTACGTTCGAATACGTCTTTCAGCGTCAGCCCTCTGGATTCTCTGAGGGATTTTAAATCAGGCTCTGTCTTCACGAATGTCTGATCGGGTTCTTCAGCAGAAGCTGCTCTTTCTATATGATTTTCCATAATGCATATCCGAATTCACGCCGGTTTGATGATAAGCCTATCCAGCTTTTTTGTCAGACCGGGATATTAAAACCTTAGTACATCGGTTCATAAATTCGGTTACGTATTATGCGGCCAGCCGTTCGGA
>CAZIQY010000181.1:0-2047 GCA_964541605.1 uncultured Syntrophaceae bacterium
CCTGACTTTTACAGTTTAGCCCCTAATAGGTTAAAGAACAAGCGAATGCAAATAACCCGGGAAGTAGCAATACGAGCACTTACCGGGTTTTTTAATGTTACATTTGTGTTAAAGGTATATCAATGAGCTAAGAAGAGCTATATAATATAGAAAGGGACGGTGATAGCATGATTAAGCGCGATATGATCAAGAAGAAGGATGGAACAGTCAAGACCTATATCCGGGTGACCGAGGGATACCGACCAGCACCAGGCAAGCAGACCAGACATCGCACGCTCAAGAGTTTCGGCTACCTGGAGGATCAGACCGATCCGGAAGCGTTCATGCGTGAAGTCGAGGCGTATGACGCCAATCCGGATAACCGGGAACAGAGCAGTTCGATCAAAATGTACAGTGGCCGGAACCGCAAATACAACTATGGTTACAAATTCCTGGAAGTGGTGTACAACCAACTGGGGACCACTGATTTCATCCGGCAATATGAGGCCAGTTCGAAATTCCGTGGAGACTATTCCCTGAACGACATTTTCAAGCTTCTGGTCCTGCTGCGGATTCTGGCGCCAGATTCCAAGCGGGCCAGCGCCCAGCAGCAGGGTGCGTTCTATGGCTGGGATCCGCAAATCGAGTTGCCCAATATTTATCGGGCGATGGATCACATGGCCGCATTCGGAGTCGACCTGCAGCAGTATCTGGATGTACAGATCAAGTCTCTGATCGGCCGGGATCTGAAATATGCCTTCTATGACGTCACCAATTACTTTTTTGAGATTGATTTCCCGGATGCGGAAGGAGAACTGCGCAAGCGTGGCGTTTCCAAAGAGCACCGGGTCGATCCGATTGTACAGATGGGTCTGTTCATCGACGTCAATGGGCTGCCGGTCAGCATGACCCTGTTCCCTGGCAATACCAGCGATACCCTGACCTTACAGCCGGTGATGCTCGATGTCAAAAAGGCTTACCAGCTGCAGCGCCTGATTGTGGTGGCGGACAAAGGCCTGAATTCCTCGAAGAATATTGATTTCATCTGCAATAACCAGGATGGTTACGTGGTTTCGCAGATTCTGCGCGGAAAGAAGGGTAAACGCTACCACGAATCGCTGTTCGATGAAACGGGTTATCTCTGGAACAAAGACAGCACTTACAAATACAAGCTCTACACCGAAGCGTACGAGGGAAAAGACAAGGACGGGAAAGATGAAACGCGGCAACGCCAGGTTCTGATCTACTGGGACAAGGCCGATGCCGATATGGCCCGAAAAAAGCGGGATGAGAAGCTTAAAAAGGCGGCTCAAGCCTGCAAAAACAATGCATATGGCATTGCGCATGGCTCGCAGGAATATATTCTGGAAGAAGTTATGGATTCGGAGACTGGAGAACTGGAAGCGGTCAGCAAAAAAGCCATTCGCTCGGTGAATCTGGAGAAGGCGGAAAACGATGCGCGCTTCGACGGCTATTTTTGCCTGATCACCAGTGAAATGAACTACGATGCCGCCAAGATTCGCGAAGTCTACGGCGGGTTGTGGAAAATTGAGGAGTCCTTCCGGATTATGAAGTCTGATCTTGAGGCTCGCCCGATCTTTGTCAGTACCCAAGAACATATCCGGGCCCACTTCCTGATTTGCTTTGTCGCCCTGCTGATTGTTCGTCTGATTCAGCATGCCATGGGCAGTCAGGCACTTTCTGTCGAGCGTCTGGCTCGAGCATTGAATACCGCCACCTGTAAAATAAAACGGGGCGGTCGGGTCGATCTGGACGATGTCGGCGGCAGCCGGGCGTTTGTGAAACGGAAAAACAAGCGTGGTGAAATGGTCGATACCCTGATGTTTTCCGACGAGGACGAAATCGCTCAGGACTACCAGCTGATTCAGAAAAGCTTCGGCACCGATTTTTACGAAGCAGAAGCCAAGCAGGAAACATTCAATCGCTTTCTGCAGAAAATATCTTTTCGGCCATAGCACAACAGATTTTTCTCTGCTTAAAAGTTGCGTGAGCCCTGCTAACACTATGTTTGCAGGGCTTCGTGCTCTTTCAAACTGTAAAAGAGAGG
>CAZIQY010000182.1:0-1985 GCA_964541605.1 uncultured Syntrophaceae bacterium
GGTGGTACACTTTTCAATGACCAGAATTGGTACAGTTTTAAATTACCATTGACAATGTCTTCGTTTATTGATATCTCGTGGGTGGAATAACATCGTTTTTTTATAACATTAATACATCGAGGAGGATTGAAGAGTGAAGATTCAAGAGATCCGTCAAATTGCAAAATCATGGGGTATCGACGCCAGGGTTGGCCGTTCTAAACAGGACATCATCCGGGATATTCAAATAACGGAGGGATACTCACCGTGCTTTGGAACGAAGGAAACCTGTGAAAACGATTGCCTGTGGAAGAAAGACTGCACGAACAACAGGTAACACAGTATCCTGTCCGTTAAAAAACTGCCGTTGATGATTTAGAGATAAATGCGTCCGTCAACGTAATGACTGATCCGTTTAAGGAGGAAAAGGCTGTGAACGGACCTGAAATCGTAAAAAAGACGGGAAAAACGGCTGTGCTGCTGATTTCCCCGGAGACAGGCAGGTTGCCTGAGGAGATGGGGAGCCTTGCCAGATACATCTCTGGCAAAACCGGAGGCCTTGGAGAAGTCGCTGCAGCGCTGTGCGAGGGGATCAGTGCGAGGGGAATCGATTGTCATGTGGCGACCATCAATCTGAAGAAAAGATTCCGGCAGGAATGCGATCTCGATGAGGAAAATTGGCGGGAAATAAGGTACAAGATCGATCCGGACAAAATCCACCTGGTCAGTTCGTCCATATTCTCCAACCTGGCCAGCGCCTATTCAGGGAATCCCCTCTTGAACGCCGCAGAATTTCAAAAACAGGTCGTCAACAACATCATCAAAAACATACGCGCCAAGTACGGGGGCAGGCTGATCCTTCACAGCCACGACTGGATGGCGGGAGGCGCGATCACGGCCTACGCGAAATCGAGAGGCTGTCCGACCCTGCATACGATTCACAATGTCCACACCGGACATATTCCGCTGGATATGCTGTTCGGCATCGACATTGACAACATAGCCTGGAATATCTTTTTTTCGGAAGATCACGGAAAACCATGCCTCGATTCCCAAGCCACAGCCATCAAGAGCGCCACGATGGTCAATTTCGTCGGGGACAGATTTCTCAGGGAAATCATCGAAGATCACTTTTTAGACAGACCGATTATTCCGTCCAGCGTCAGACAGGAAGTGAAGGCGAAATATCACCAAGGTGCGGCTCTGGCGATCACGAACGCGCCGTCTCTGAGGATGTACCCCGAACGATGCGAATTTTTAGTAAGGAAATACGGTCCCGACGATGACGTTATAGTTGCAAAGAGAGAAAATCTCGTGGAATTCCAGAAGAGGACGGGGCTTATTGTCAACCCGGAGGCGATTCTTCTCTATTGGCCGTCCCGGTTGGATACGTCACAAAAAGGAGTCGAGCTGATAGAGCATATCGCCCATCACTTTGTCACCGAACACGGAGACGTTCAGATTGCCGTCGTCGGGAACGGCGTCGGTCACGATCAGACACACGAGGAAATCCTGGGACGCATTGCCTGCGCATCCGGTGGAAAGATCGCGTACCAGCGCTTCTCCGAGGCGCTTTCCATGCTCGGATACGCCGCTGCAAACGTCGTCTTTGGCGCCTCCCTGTACGAGCCGTGCGGCCAGATTGATCAAGTCGGGAATCTTTTCGGTGCAATCGCGGTAAACCGTGACACCGGCGGCTATCATGACAAGGTTAAAGACTTACAATTGATGATAGACGGCGCCCCCCGAGACGAAGGCAACGGATTTCTCTTCCGGGATTACGATACCGGCGGATTATGGTACGGACTATCCAAAAGTGTGCAGTTTTACCGAATGCCGTTGAATATTCAGGAAAAACAAATCAAGAGGATCATGAGAGAAACCCGACAGAAATATGATTTGAACACCATGGTGGATGAATATGTAAAAGTCTACGAAAGGCTCAACGGCGGCCATCCCCTGGTTTAGCTACAGGCTCCCCTTTCAGGGCATTATCCGTCTTGCAA
>CAZIQY010000183.1:0-1984 GCA_964541605.1 uncultured Syntrophaceae bacterium
GCGCTACGCCGCTTACACGCGTGAATACCTGGGCTGGGGTGTGTTCGCGCTGATGAGGCGGTGATGAGTTGGGGCATCCGGCGGATTGCCAATGGCTGTGCCGCGCAACAGCTGGTGGCTCGCCGAGATGTGATTGCGCCTGAATTCATTTCTTATGGTCTAGTTATCCGTGCAATCAACAGAAAGGTCTGTCTCAGGCAGGCCTAACACCTATAAGGCCTCTTCTTGTCAAGAGCAAAAATATCCCCTTGACGGAAAAAGATGATTGCAAGAACTTTTTCGCCACAAGGCACGGAGTTGCCGTAACAGGGTCAGCGATGCCGACTTGGTTTCCAAGGAACAGGTTTGCAGAAATGTGTCTGCACCAAACACCTATTGAGGATACAGCGCTTTTCGCGCCAGGGGCTTTTGCCCACAACTAGAAGAACATTCGTGCCCGCATACCGGCTGATCAAAAGACGGGCTCTCCTTAAGTTATAAGGAGTCCAGTTACGAGGGAGGCTCGGGGGCGGGGCAGCACACGTAAGACCGTTGTTATTGCACCACCGTATATAAATATCACAGAGGGACCGGGATGGGCGTCCAATCAAAGCAGCGGACTTCAGGGGTATGTGTCCCTATGGCGCTTTTCTGCATTCAAAGATGCAATCGGATGGATGATTTCAAGCGCCCTCGTGAGGGTATCCCTGAAATGTATTCCAGTTAGGCTTCGGGTTTCACCCACCCCGCCCCGTTAGGCCCGAGCAAAGAAGGTATCCATATTGAACGGTTCCTTTCTTTTGAGCATGAAGTAGACGGCTCGTCCGATTTTATGGGCAAGGATGGAAAGCGCTTTTCCCTTGCCGTGTTTGTTAACCAGCCGATCGTGATAGGTTTGAGCTTGTTCATTGCCCCTGAGGAAGAGACAGGCTGCTTCAGAGAAGGCCCATTTGAGATGGGCGTTGCCGATTTTGCTGTTTTTGGGACCAGATTTCTTTCCGCCTGATTCTCGGGGACATTTGACCAGACGGCAATAGGAGACGAAGTCCTGAACCCGTTCAAAGCGGTTAATGTCATGGACTTCATAAAGGATGACCAGGCTTAAGATCTTTCCGATGCCGGGGATGCTGCGAAGCAGATAGAAGCTTCGGACATCGTGCCCTTTGGCCTGTTTGACGATATAGAGTTCCAGATCAGTCAACAGGCGGTCATAGAGTTCGGAGAGTTGGAGATTGACCTCCATGCTTTTCTGAACGGAGGGATCGGGAAAATGATCGGCGATTCCCACCCGATGGGACTTGATGGACAATTTTTTCCCGAACTCAGGGAGGTTATATTGGCTGTTCGTGTTATAGATATGAGCCAGCAGTTCAGTTCGTTTGTGCACGAGGTGATTTCGACGTCGAAGGAGATCTCTCGTTGAGCGCATGGCTTCGGGATAGACATAAGCAGTCGGGAGGGTGCCACCTCGAAGCAGAACGGCGATCTTTTTGGAGTCGATTTTGTCGTTTTTGCTCTTGCCGCCATGAATGGCTTTCATGTAGAGTGTATGTCCAAGCACAAACGGAATCGATTCCCGGGAACAGAGATCGGCAAGCCAGTACCAGACGAACATGCATTCGACGGCTATAACGATGTCTTCCCTGTATGGTTGGATGGCTCGGAGAAAGGACTCCGGATTCGATCTGACATTTTTGTGAAGCCGGGTGTTACCCTCCTGATCCAGGATGCAGATGTACATGGATCGGGCGTGCAGATCGATGCCGCAATAGTATTGATGTTGCTGGGTGTAGAATCTCATAAGGTTTCCTCCTTGGGTTAAAAGTGTTCTTCTCCAGAAGGCATTCATTATACCTTAAGGAGGAGGCCTTGATGAGTATCAATTCATTCAAGCCGACGCCGCTTCGCGGCGCGGCTTAATTCGGGCGTGTGTGCCAGGCATGGCACGTAGCTAGTATCTACTTGCATAAATAAGTATCTATGATATAATAGGCGTCATTCTGGA
>CAZIQY010000184.1:0-1980 GCA_964541605.1 uncultured Syntrophaceae bacterium
GCCAGAGCAGGCGGCGCGCCTTGTCGAGGTTCACGTTGTCGGGCCAGCTGTTGAGGGGCGCCAGACGCTGATTGCCGGTCCCTGCGCCGCCGCGGCCGTCGCCCATTCGGTAGGTGCCGGCGCTGTGCCAGGCCATCCTGATGAAGAGCCCCCCGTAGTGACCCCAGTCAGCCGGCCACCAGTCCCGCGAGTCGGTCATCAGGGCATAGAGGTCCTTCTTAACGGCCGCCAGGTCGAGTTTCTTGAACTCCTCGGCGTAGCTGAACGACTCGCCCATCGGGTTGCTCTTCCTGTCTTGCTGATGGAGGATCCTGAGGTTCAACTGGTTCGGCCACCAGTCGCGGTTCGACGTGCCGCCGCCGGAAATGGGTTTGCTTGCTCTGCCCGTGACCGGGCACTTGCTGTCTTCAGCCATAATCTTTACTCCTTTCTTCCATATCTTCACGATGACTCGATCTATTTAGAGTTTCCGGAGGCCATGGAGATTGCACTATTCCCGAGCCGCGATATTGGTCGCCTCCGTTCCCTGTGATCCCGGAAGGGTTTTTCGCGTTCTTTCGTGTAAAGATCAGCTCAGCCGCGCTTCCGAAAGATGCAGATGGTCCGTTTCAATCTCCACGAGCGCTTTAAATATCTGCTTCAACCGATCATGATCGGATTCTTCGGCGGCCTTTTGATAGAAGGCAATGGCCCGGGTTTCCCGTTCATGTGACTCGTTGAGATTTTTTACATTTTCCGTATGGCATGTTTCGTTTCCTGGAGGCGCCTTGGGAAGACGCAATACCTTTCTCCAGATGGCGGCATGCTCCGCCTCAATTTTCCCGAGGGCCTTGAAGAGCAACTTGCCTTCCGCATCATCGGTTTTTCCCGCAGCGCAGGAATAAAAAGTCGCATTGCTCACCTCGACCTCAATAGCGTGCTCCGCATTGGCCCGGTCTTTTTCCGTGAGCGGAACCTCAAAGTTCACCACCGCCTCCTTGGCCTCTTTGATGAATTCCTGATGGGCGCCGCAAAAGGGGCAGTTGGACGGGGGATTCACGCCCACATAAGGATCACCGCAAATCACACATCTCCACAATTTGACCATGATGCACCTCCAAAAGTGTTGTATATTAAATCGTTGAAGAACCATCCTTTTTTAAACATTTCCTGCAGAGGCCATAGATCACCAAATTTCTGCTGTCGATTTTGCCCCAGGACTTGAGCATCCCCGGAAGTCTGACCTCCTCAACGGACGGACAGTGAAAGTCGATAATTTCATGGCATTGACTGCAGATCGCATGATGATGTCGCTCATGTTTTGCATCGAATCGCGCCTGACTTTCCACCGTCTCCACTTTCTGTATCAAACCATGCCTGGTGAAGGTCGCGAGGGCACGGTAAACCGTGTCCAGGGCAAGCATCGGCATCTTTTTGGCCAGCCGCATATGCAGGGTTTCCGCCGAGGGATGATCATCGGAATTGACCAATTCTCGATAGATTTCCTGTCGCTGATAGGTCATCCTTAAACCTGCTTTGCGGCAGGCGCCCTCGAAGAGGCGGAGCTGTCTTCCGGTTTTGTCGTCACCCATGCCTGTCGTACCTCTTTATTAAGAATGATTCTTATCTGAGGATATAACGTAACGGATGTCTCTTGTCAAATGGAAAGTTTGGGGGTTTGGCGCCATGTCACGCGTCAAAAGTGTTTCCGTCACATCATATTCACGTTTGTGGTGTTGTGGAAAAGCAAGTATTTCTTGCCGCCGGAAAGCGTTACGCTTTTGGTTCCTTCTCCCATTTCCATCTGCGTGAAGTTGCTGTCGTATATTTTCCAATGACCGCCAGCTGCGGGTGTTATGGTTACCGTTTGGGTTATACCCATTGCATCCAGTAAGCGCCATTCCGCAATTCCTTCCGTGCCCATGGTGACATTACCTTTTTTAAAGTGGATCATCTCCCAAGTGAGTGGGTAAATTGACATGGTTTATATCTCCGGCAGCA
>CAZIQY010000185.1:0-1942 GCA_964541605.1 uncultured Syntrophaceae bacterium
ATCGTCATCCTTTCCTTAATTTGTTCCAACGTAAGGCCATCATAAACCGACCCCTTCTCATCTTCCAGAATTCCGCAGGCCATGACGGTGGCGATAATGCCATCGATGCGGCCTGTCGAACGCGATTTGTCATATTTTTTGTTTTCAGCCGCGTCCTGGATTGCAACCACATTCGAGGCGCACCATGTCAGGCAAGGGTTTCCGTCATGCCGCATAGTCCCCTCAATCATCTTTGTTTCAAAAATCTTTATGGCCGGTGACATGGATTGAAAACCCTGGCCGAAGTCAACCATTTCCGGCAATGTCACGCCCAGCCGCGTTATCTCCTTGTCGAAATCCTTCTTTTTCCAACGGTCAAAAGCAATTTTCTGAACATCGAATTGGCCGCAAAGCTCTACCAGACCGTAAATAACGAATTCATATTCGATAGTCTTCCGATCTATCGCCCGGACGTAACCAGCATCACGCCAGGCAATATATGGCACATGGTCTTGATCAGACTTCTTGATGAGTCCGATTCCGGGAATCCAGAAAAATGCCTTGAGACGCCAGAAGGGATCGTCAACTGACGGCTGAAACATAAGCGCGAAAGAGGTCAGATCGTTCACGGCTGAGAGATCCAGGCCGCCCCAACATGGCCGCCCTTTCAAAATCTCAACCGGATAATCTTTGTCTTCGCAGGCACTCCATGCACTGAGATCGATTGCCGGATTTTCTGCCTCCGTCCAGATGCAGAAGCATAGCCGCTTTACGGTCGCCATCTTTGAGGGCAAACCCCGCGCTTCCCGGATCTGGCCCCGGATATAGTCATAGCCCGGCAGTCCATACTCCAACGACGGATTTACTTTCGGCCACAGCGATTCATCGTCAAGATATTTATCATCAACCAAGTCCTCATCGTCCAGGGAACAGATATAAGAGAAAAATTCATCGTTCTGCAAAATCTGCTGTGCGACTTTGACGCCGAGATCGTGGTACTCCCAGCACACCGTTGATTTGTCGTGGCCGGAATTGGTGATGAGAAAGCTCAGTGGTTGCCGGCGAAACTTGAATCCCGCCCGTAGCATCTCAATTGCGCTCCCGTCCTTATGCTCATGGATTTCATCAAGCAAAGCCATATGAGGACGGGGCCCTGACTGCCTTTTATCTGATGAGATAACGCGGAAGAATGACCCACTTTCAAGATGCGACAGGTTCCATATTTTTTCGCCGACCCCGGAGGGAACAAGGCGTTTGTTGATCAACTCTGATTGCTGATATATTGCCACCGCGTCCCGAAAGAGGATCATGGCCTGGTCGGTCTGTGTTGCTGCGGCGTAGATTTCTGCGCGAGGCTCTTTGTCTGCCAGAAGCCCCTTTAATCCAATGCCCCCGGCGATTGGTGATTTCCCGCAACCTTTGGGGCCCTCAATATAAGAGACCCGAAAACGCCGCATATTGTCCGACTTACGTTTCCAGCCAAAAAGCGAACCAATAATAAAGCATTCCCAGGGGAAGAGAATAAACGGTTTTCCTTCATATTGCCCCCCGCTGAGAAAAAGTATTTCTTCAAAAAACGCTATCGCCCCCGCTGAGCCGCCGGGGTCATTGTTTGATTGATCGACGGGCTTATTTGATGGATCATACCAATACGGATAGGCCGGATCATTTTTCATTCGTTCCAGGTCATCAAGGTGCCGCTGGCACGAGGCGCGGACATAAGGCCCCGCAGCTATATCACCCCTGACAACCGCTTCCGCGTAAGCCGTACATCGATCCTTACTTAAAGAATCGTTCTCTTTCATCTTTTTCTTTTGGCTTCTCAATCGTCTTCACCCGTCCCCTGCTTGATGGTGTCATGCCGAGTTCAACCAGATCCTTCAGCATCATTTCCTTTGCCTTTGCGGCTACCCGGAAGAGTGGATTGATTTCAGCCCAGCCCTTCTCCGGGAACCTTACAAGC
>CAZIQY010000186.1:0-1891 GCA_964541605.1 uncultured Syntrophaceae bacterium
TAAATATGAAATGTTAAACTATTCTTAAGAGGTAGAACAAATGGCAATACTTACAACCTCAGCTAAGGGGCAGGTCGTCATTCCCAAAAAAGAAAGGGACAAGGTCGGGATCAAGCCCGGGACAAAAGTCATTGCCAAGGCTGTCAAGGATCATATCGAAATCAGGCCGTTGCCCGATAACCCGGTTGAATCCTACTGCGGGGTTTTTAAAAAAGGCTCCTCGCTGACAAAAGCATTGTTGAGGGAGAGGAGAAAGGAAGTCGCTCGTGAAGAAAAAAATCGTCCTTGATTCATTTGCCCTTCTGGCCTATTTAAAGAAAGAGGCTGGCTTTGAGAAGGTTAAGAGGCTTCTGGCGGATAACGATGTTCATGCCCTTATCAACGAGATTAATTTGGGAGAGACATATTCCATCATTGCCAGAGAGAGGGGACTCGACCAGGCCGATTATTTCGCAGACATTATGATGCCGAGTATGCCGATTACCCGCGTGGCCAACGCGCTTAAGGAGGTGATCGAAGCAGCACGGATTAAGGCAAAGTATTCTCTGTCCTATGCTGATTGCTTTGCTGCAGCCACTTCTTATCGGGAGAGAGCGCCCTTGATCACCGGAGACCCTGAATTCAAGAAGGTCAAGGACATCATCGAAATCGACTGGCTTTGATCCAAGGGGAAGATCACCGGCGATAATATTGAAGTATTCTTTTTGCTGCTTCGATGCCGTCAATTTCCCCCGGGAGGATGATATCTATAAGAATTAGATCAAGCTGAAGCTCTCCGGCTTTTGAGACGGCTTCTACTCCTGTCCCGACGATATCGACGACTTCATAGCCCAGGCTGAGCATCATGTTTTCGATGTCCCGGGCGACGAGCGTCTCATCCTCGACGACAAGAATCCTCAGTTTGTCCATCTAAGATTCCAAAGGTTAACGCCCTTTATTGTGTGCGGTAAAAACAGCGCTTTATCAGAGGCCCTCTGATATGATGACAGAATGGCGAACCCCGGCAATCGCCGCTGGAGATTATTTTAGGGGGGAATTTCCTGCCCTTGTTCTCACCTTAACAGGTGAAGCAGGAGGAAGGCTGATGATGAGGGAATCGGCGGAGACGGATTAAAAGACGATCCTGAACTCCGTTCCTTTATCCATTTTCAATTCAATCGTCCCGCTGATCTGCCGGACCAGGTCGTTGACGATCTGAAATCCTAGGGTTTCCGTTTTACGGATATCAAAATCCGGGGGCACGCCGGTGCCGGTATTCTTGACAGAGAGGTGATACTTGCCGCTTTTGTCCTTATTCATCCGGATAATCAGGTCTCCCTTTTTCCCCTCAGCAAAGGCATATTTCAGGGCATTCGAAACAAGCTCATTGATGATCAACCCACAGGGAATGGCTTTGGTAATGTCAAGATGGATACCTTTCGCTTCGACCTTGAAACGGACATCCCCTGTGTTCACCCTGTAAACAACAAAGAGATGAGTGACCATCTTCCCGATATAATCAGAGAAATCAATCCTTGAGAAATCCTTCGACTCGTACAATTTTTCATGAATGAGGGACATGGAGCGGATACGGCTCTGGCTTTCGTTGAAAATCTCCCGCATTTTTTCATCTTCGATAAACCGGGATTGAAGCCTCAGCAGGCTGGAGACGATCTGCAGGTTGTTTTTGACCCGGTGGTGGATTTCCCGGAGCAGGACTTCTTTTTCCCTGAGAGAGGCGGCGATCTTTTCTTCTGCTTTCTTGCGCTCGGTGATGTCACGGTATATTACCTGAAACTGCCTTTCGCCGTTCCATAAGACCTCCTTGCGGAAGACCTGGAGATGGCGGACTTCACCATTTTTCCTTATGATGCTTATTTCATATTCGGACGGGTCATACTCACCTCTATTC
>CAZIQY010000187.1:0-1874 GCA_964541605.1 uncultured Syntrophaceae bacterium
CCATTAAAATGGCGCCTGTGATTAAAGCGCTGGCATCCTATCCCGAACAATTTGAGAGCTTGGTCTGCGTAACGGCCCAACATCGTGAAATGCTGGATCAAGTTCTTGATGCATTTGAGATCAAAGCCGATTTCGATTTGAACCTGATGCAGGAAAACCAAAAACTCCCAAAACTAACCGCTGATCTTCTGCTTTCCCTTGATCAGTTGTTGGGCAAGGTTAAACCGGACTGGGTTCTGGTGCAAGGCGATACAACAACCACCATGGCTGCAAGTCTGGCAGCGTTTTACCAGGGGATTCATATTGGACATATTGAAGCTGGTCTGAGGACGTACAATAAGAATGCCCCTTTTCCTGAAGAAATCAACCGCCGTATGACTTCAGTGATTGCCGATCTTCATTTTGCACCCACTGAGCAAGCAAGACAGAATCTTCTGAAAGAGGGGGTTGATTCAAAAGGGATCTTTGTGACGGGGAATACAGTCATTGATGCACTATTGATGATCGTTGAGAAACAATCCAAGCCCGAAGCTCAGAAGAAATGGAGTCGCTATTTTGCTGATAAGTTCGGCATCTCCTTTGACAGCGGTAAGAGACAGATTCTCGTCACAGGTCACAGGCGAGAAAGTTTCGGCAAAGGATTCGAAAATATCTGCAATGCCTTAAGAGAGATTGTTCATTCACATGAGAGCGTAGAAATCATTTATCCTCTTCACCTGAACCCAAATGTTCAGAAACCAGTGAAACGGATCCTGAACGACACGGAAAGAATCCATATTATTCCACCGCTTGATTACGAACCATTCGTTTACTTGATGTCGAAATCGTACCTCATACTAACGGACTCCGGGGGGATCCAGGAAGAAGCGCCATCGCTTGGAAAACCGGTTTTGGTCATGCGTGAGACTACGGAAAGACCCGAAGCAGTGGAAGCGGGAACCGCAAGACTTGTGGGAACTGATCAAAAGAAAATCATTTTTGGAACTGAGCAATTGCTTTTCAACAGAGATGCATGTTTGGCGATGTGCAAGGCGGTGAACCCTTATGGAGATGGAAAGGCAGCGGGCAGGATAGTGGAGACCTTGCTCACGTGAGTTTTGGAACATGAGTGATTCAACCCAGGAAGAATTAATAATCGAAGCTGGGCGCACGGAGGCCCAGTACTGGAAGGACCTGTACCGGTATAGGGAGCTGTTTTATTTCCTGTCCTGGCGCGATATTCTGGTGCGCTACAAACAGACGGTCATCGGTGTTGCATGGGCGGTCTTAAGACCTTTTCTCACGATGGTTGTGTTTACCATTGTCTTTGGAAAACTGGCAAAGCTCCCATCCGAAGGAGCACCATACGCCATCCTGGTCTTTTCTGCAGTCCTTCCGTGGCAGTTCTTTGCCAATGCTTTGTCGGAAACGAGTAACAGCCTCATTGGCAATGCAAACCTGATTTCAAAGATCTATTTCCCCAGGTTGATTATTCCTGCAAGTTCAGTGATTACGAGCTTTGTCGATTTTTTGATTTCCGGAGCGATTCTCATAGGCCTTATGATCTGGTATCAGTTTTTACCCGGGTGGAGAATCATCACTCTGCCTTTTTTTGTTGTCATTGCTTTTGCTGCCTCTACCGGATGTGGTCTCTGGCTGGCAGCGCTGAATGTAAAATACAGAGATTTCCGTTATATTATCCCGTTCATCGTTCAATTCGGCCTCTTCGTTTCACCGGTGGGATTTAGCAGTAGCATCGTCCCTGAAAAGTGGCGCCTGCTCTATTCAATCAACCCGATGGTCGGCGTCATCGATGGATTTCGCTGGGCCATCATCGGGAGAGAGGCGTTGATTTATTGGCCGGGGTTTCTTCTCTCGTTGTCGTTGGTAGTGAT
>CAZIQY010000188.1:0-1790 GCA_964541605.1 uncultured Syntrophaceae bacterium
CCTCAGGAATTTCTTCCATCGAAAATCTTTTCTTTTTTTCATAAGGCATTTGGCTGTGTTTTACCCTAAGCAAGATCTGCTCATATCCCGAATTTTCGGATAAATTTTTATTTTCCCAAAGAAAAACCTCCTAATTGTCTGAGTTTCAGCATATAATGCTGACAACATAAAAAAAACACTCTTTCACCCGTTGGGTGAAGCTAACAATCAGGAGGTAGATATATAATGCATCAAGTGGACTTCGGATTCAAGGTAGAAAAATCAGAAGCAAAAATAACCCCTCGCGCAGGGCTTGTTCTCGTAGATAAGATGGCAAAACATCTTGGTGTCATGAAATCATTGCAGGAATGTCTTGGTCATCTGAAAGTGCGCAACAGGGGTTATAAGATCGACCAGAAGTTCATGGACATGGTCAACTTGTTTGTGTCAGGAGGATCGGCAATTTCTGACATCGAAGAATTACGTCAAGATGAAGCGCTGATGGGGACGCTCAACAGGGATTCCATCATGGCATGCTCCACTGCATGCGAGTTTCTTTCGCAGTTGTCCGAAAAGGACATAGAGGTTCTATCAAAGATTGTAAGCGCCGTAGCTTCAGACACACTCCATATCAGTAATAGAGCAATAGCGACGCTTGATGCTGATGCCTCGTTCATAGAGGCTGAGAAGCAGAATGCGCTTATGAGTTATCACAAAACGACAGGTTATTACCCAATGCTCGGATTCATAGCCGAGACTCAGGGATGCCTGCTCGGAGAATTTCGCGACGGCAACGCCTCCCCCGCAGGCGGCGCTCTTGATTTCCTCAAGGAGATGGTCGAACGTCTTCCCGAAAGCATTAAGCAAATAAGAGTCCGGTCAGACAGCGCATGGTTCAATCACAATGTAACTGACTGGTGTGATGAGAACGGGATAAAATTTGCCATTGGCGGCGACATGAATCAACACATGGCGGCAGTTGTTAATGCTATCCAATCGAGCGAATGGGAGGTTCTGGGTGATGATGTGGATGAGAAAGTGGCTGAGAGCGTGTATTGTTTCGAGTTCGGCAAAAAGGCTTGCAGAGTTATTGTGGTTCGCAAAGAACCGAGGCAGTATTCTCTTTTCCCCAGCAATTATGATTACCGCACCATTATCACGAACATGGATTGGGACAAGAAGTCTTTAGTGAGGTGGTATAGGGAACGTGCGACAAGCGAGAACTGGATAAAAGAGCTTAAGAGCGGATTTGGGCTCGGAGATATTCCATCAAACAAGTTCCTCAGCAACTCAGCGTATATGCAGATAGTCATACTTGCCTATAATCTCGTCAATGCACTGAAGGTTATAAGTCTTCCTGAGGAATATCGTTCATGCACTATAAAAACTCTGAGGTTCAGGCTAATTAACATTGCGGGCTCATGGATTAGGCATGCAAGAGAATACATTCTCAAACTCGTTACTTCAGCGGCAAAGGTCGATCTTTTCCGTGCAATACTCAAACAGCCTTTTCGAATATGTCGAACGTAGAGTCTAAAAAGTAATATAAAAACTTCACATTGCTATTTCAAGGCAGAGCTCTGTCTTTGTGTCGTAATTGATGTCAAATTTAAATGCAGGATTGATTAAAAATTTGAAATTTCAGAAAAAAATCTAACCGAAAGACTGCTAAATGAGAAAAACGCCAAAAAATATACCCATATAACTTCTTATCCGAAAATTCGGGAATGAATTATCCCGTCGGAACATTATTGCCGGGCGAAAAAAGAAGGTTCACGACTGTTTTCGGCGGCAAGGAACCTGTTAAATCG
>CAZIQY010000189.1:0-1704 GCA_964541605.1 uncultured Syntrophaceae bacterium
GTTAAGCTGATGGCTTAACCCCTTTCAATTTTTTGCGATACCTTACAAATTCTCTGTTTACCATTCACCCTTAGTTTTATATAATTACAATTTTTATAAATGATTAGGTTTCTGAATGCCATGTTTTTAAAAGCCAAAAGTGCGATAATTCCCTTGACACTGATTTCATTCAAGAATATGTGATTGGCAGTTTGTAAGGTATTGAGTGGTGACGGAGAACAAATTTTGCCAAGGTTCATACGTGTAATTCGAGAAACGGATCGACTCGTCAGCTTTCTGCTCCGGGTATTGCGCGGATTCAGGCGGAATCAGGGCTTGCTGTTGTCCGGCGCTATCGCCTACTATGCCTTGCTGTCCATCGTTCCTATGACCATCCTCATCCTGATTGTGCTGTCGCACTTCATAGATCCGGAACAACTATTTTACACCTTATCAACGTATCTGGAAATGGTCATGCCCGGCTATGCCGCAACGCTGACCGAACAGGCGAGGATGTTTCTTGAACACCGTAAGGTGATTGGAATGATTGGATTCATGGTCATGCTGTTTTTCAGCTCGATAGCCTTTACGGTGCTTGAAAACGCCATGTCGGTGATATTTTTCCGTCGTGTCAAGATCATGCGTCGCCATTTTCTAGTATCCGCTATTATCCCTTATGTGTATATCTTTTTGATGACTCTTGGTATATTGCTTGTGTCATTTGTTGCCGGTGCATTGGAGACACTTGCAGACAGGAAATTGTTCGTTCTGGGTTGGAGTATCAGTCTTGAGAACACTCCCGGCATTGTGCTATACATGCTGGGAATGATCGGGGAAGTTCTGATGCTCACATCGCTGTATCTGGTTATGCCCGTGGGGCGCATTGCCTTTCACCATGCACTGATCGGCGGGGTTACGGCAACTATTTTATGGGAAATCACCCGTCGAATCCTTGTCTGGTATTACTCAACCATCTCCCTGGTTAATTTAATTTATGGTTCGTTTGCCACAGTGGTGGTATTTCTTCTCAGTATAGAGGCCGCAGCGTTAATTCTCCTTCTGGGGGCTCAGGTTATCGCGGAATTCGAACGCAAGACGGTTGAATCGACAATAGAGAGCCGATCAGGTTTTGAGACATAATGCAGCGAATTCCGTCATGGTTATGCTTTACGGGCAGGGTTCCTCCCATATTCTTAAGCATTTCTGTTTTGATTCGCACCAGGAGTATCCTGCAGAGCCGATGCATCCATGGCTGTCCCTGTCGCCTCCGATCGGGGGTCTTTTCGTTGTGGCCGGACTTGAGTTATAAACAACGACCAGCCGCCATTCCGTTCCGTAAAGCTCCAACGTATCCCAGACAATGTCTTTCCTGACAGGGCCCTGTTTTCCGACTGAGAGGAATTCATAGGAGCCCTTGCCTTTTCTGTCCGAGGCAATCTTTCTTCCCGCCGCCAGAAGGTTTTCATAAGGTCTGTACAGGGGATCTTTGAAGAGCATGAGGCCGATCTGTTTTGCATCCTTGTCATAAAGAATCCGTCCGTCTTTCTGCATCAGCCACGCCTCCCGGGGAAGGCCCTCCAGGGCGGGAACGATGATGGATGCAAGAAGTACATCGGGCCTGACAAGGAGACTTACTGCGCCCGCAAGTTCTCTGTTCTTCAAATACACGGGATCACTACTGTCCGGAATAATGGGGAACTAAATTTTGTAACACTTTAACATATT
>CAZIQY010000190.1:0-1674 GCA_964541605.1 uncultured Syntrophaceae bacterium
CGGTGCTTCCGAACGGGTTGGTAAACAGCGATTCGTATTCCGGCCAGACCGGATGCATACGCGACCAGATCAATTGTTTGATGCGCATTTGCTGGTTCATCATGGCATAGCGCAGCCGCGTCAATTGCCGACAGGCCATGCCCTGTTCGCCCGGAATCGCCGCCGGCTTATAGTTTCCGCTGCGAAGGATCTGGGCGATGTGATAGGCGTCGTATTTGTCCGTCTTGCATTTGCGTACCATCTGTTTGGCCTGTCGGGCCGTCTGAATGGGGTTCAAAACTGCCACGGTATAGCCGTTTCGCTGCAGAAAGTCATGCAGGCTGTACCAGTAATGTCCGGTCGCTTCCATGCCGGTCAGCATGGATCCCGTTTTTCCGGTTTCCTTCAGGCGTGTCAGCAGGTGCTGATATCCGTCAGCGTTGTTCTTAAATGAGGCAGGACGGATGATCTGCGTGCCGTCACGATCCAGCACACACAGCACATGCTTGTCTTTGGCAATGTCAATGCCGCAGAATCGGATAAAACGCGTTGTCATGGCCATACAGAACCCTTTCAGTGTTGTGTTCAGAAGTATCCCTGCGACCTGTTGGCCCGCGACCTCATGCGTGATACGGAGCGTTCCCGCCTCGGCGGGATTCCAACCAGCTCATACGCGGCCGTCCAAGAAGGCCAGGGAACAGCGGTCTTTCGTGCGAGGCGAAACCCTCAAGGATATTAACGCTGCTTAGACCCTGAACATGTTTTCGGTTAATGATTGAATCGTCTGTTTTGCATCGTCCGACACCGGCCGCTCAATCGGCAGCACTTGATAGTATCCGTTGGGCGTCAGCGCCGAATACGCTTCAAATGCAATCAGTTTTTTGTCGATCAGCCGATCTCGGGCAATCTCAAACTGACGATAGTCCAGTGAAACGATCTGACAGATCTTCTCTTTGCGGTAAAAACTGACCCCGTTCTTATCGGCGGCCAAAACCAGAAACAGGTACAAGACCAGATCGTCATGGGTCATCGTTTCCAGAAAGCCGGTTTTCATCAGGCGATGGTCAATCCACGCGAATGACCCCTTGATCGCCCGAATATTTTTGGGTTGCGGGATATGATATTTTGCCATAGACTCAATCTCCGTGATATTTTTATCTATAGCCGCCCCCATCGTCCCGCCCACTTGATGGACTTTAAAGAAAAAAAAGAAAATATCACAAATCGGGACACTTTTTTCAAGGGCGGCTATCTTCATTCCTGAGCATCTTCCAAAAAAGCAAATCCACACCGGCTTTCAGCCGGAAGTAAAAGTGGATCAAAATCCAGCGATTTCGCTCTTGCAGAGCGAAGGAAATCCAGACTGAGCCAACGGGGTTCAGTCGGCAAGATCAATGACTTTACTATATGAGGATAGGGAAGAATGGAAAAGGCAAAAAAGCAAACAATTACATCAAAAATGCTTATAATATTATTTATCTTCGCTATTTGTGTCCAAGTTTCGACTGGACAGGTGTTATATGCAAAAAGTAATTTTAATGTTAATTTAGAGGGCTGGACGGGTGAAGGGTCGGGGGGTTTTTCATACTCACCAACAGGTGGTAATCCCGGAGGATTTATTCGATTTGACGATACTCCTGGTACCGGCGGCGATGGGTATATACTCGCGCCGAGTAAATTTTTGGGAGACTGGTC
>CAZIQY010000191.1:0-1646 GCA_964541605.1 uncultured Syntrophaceae bacterium
CTGATGTGTTTCCCTGTGAGAGAATCGGTGCCTGTCCGTATCTGAATTTTGAGGATGTTGGCATTCAGCAAAATTAGACACTTTGGTCATTTTTGGACATAGACCTAAGGGTTAGCTGCCCCCTATGGTTTCGTTGATAGTTATACCTTTTTCTGGCTTCCAAAGTCAATTGTTTTTTCTCTCTTCGTTTCTGTAATATTTTCTCTTTTCTCCCGGCGTATACATCGTCAGGGTTGACGTTGTTAAGGGATTTATGGGGCGTTCTGTTATGGAGGGGTATAGCGTCGTTTAAAGCCCGTTCCAGTTCGCCGGGCGCGCAATATACCATCAAGCATACGCGTTCCTTTATCTTGCGATGGAACCGCTCGATTTTGCCCTGGGTCTGCGGATGATACGGTTTTCCGAAGATATGTTTAATTCCGTGCGCCGCCAGGTAATCGCCGAGCATAGTTGCCACAAAACCTGATCCGTTATCGGAAAGGAACGTTGGTCGTTCTTCGCCATTGAGATGGCCCAGAAAACGGGCATTCTCCAAAGCGTCTTCCACGGCTTCGCTGATACTGAATGCGGTTTCATCAGGTTTCAGCACCCATGCAAGGATCCTGCGGCTGTAATCGTCCATCACGCTGATTTGTTTGTAAAATCCCCAGCCGACAATAAAGTAATGTGTGGCATCACATTGCCATATCTCATCGGGGTGTGTGGTTTTGTGGCGCCATTGGTCTGACGCAGGCATCTCCGGTAACGGCCTCGGTACAATGAGATTATTGGCTTTGAGAACCCTGTACACAGTGGATTCCGAGAGGCTGAACGGCATTTCATCCGTAATCTTCACCGCCAATAACCGGCAGCTTAATTCGGGATGGTTTCGTGCTTCACGAAGAATCACTTCGAGTTCCTCTTCCCTGACCTCGTTCCACATCCGCCGCGGCTCTTTCTTCATAATCACTGTTCCTTGCTGTTCCTGATTTTTCCAGTAATAGTAGGTGGACCTGGGAACGCCCAACTCACGCAGTCGCTGTCTCCGCTTCTTTTTCAGCCTTCCCATTTCTTCCAGAAATGCCTGCCGGGTTGTCTCGTCCATACGCTGATACCACTGCCCGCTCACCAGAGTAGCCTTTTTTTAAACAGCGATACTTCCAGCGCCAGTTCCCCGGCCAATTCCTTCAACTGCCCGTTTTCCTGTTTCAGTTTATCCACTTCATCCCGCGTCGCTTCGCGCAGACTGTCCCCGCGTAACCGCGATTTCCCGCCTTCCATGAAAATCTTCAGCCACGCATAATACATAGCCGGAGAAAGCCGCTCCCGACGGCATAGTTCCGCAATTGGTATTTCCTTTCGGAATCCTTCAAGGACTATCCTGATCTTATCTTCGGCTGTGAACTTTCGCTGCGTGGCTTTCCTTACTCTCCGGATGAGCCGGGCGGCTCCTCCGGGTCTGCCTGCTTTTTGTTCCTCTTTTACCTGAGTCGCGCCTTCCATTTATTCCTCCTTTCCGGGTTCATTTTACCCCCAGTTAAGGAGTCAGCACAACCTCAAAAGTCTCCGTCTCTTTTTACCTTAAGTGTCCAATGCTTGCTGAAGTTCAACACCCGGGCTGCAATTTCCGTATTAAATCGTAGAGTTTTTCGCTCTCCCAGTCTTTC
>CAZIQY010000192.1:0-1642 GCA_964541605.1 uncultured Syntrophaceae bacterium
CCTGTTTTAAACGGAAAAGCCGACATCGTCATAGGAAGCAGATATCTGTCTTCCAAAAATAACTACAAGACATCCTTTGCCCGCAAGGCAGGGCAGAAATTCTTTGGCATGATATTATTCATGTTTACGGGATACAAAATGACCGATCCGACATCGGGCTTTCAGTGCCTCAACAGGAAGGCATTTGAGCTGTTTTCGCGCGGTCAGTTCCCTCATGATTTTCCGGATGCCGATGTCATCCTGATGGCCCATTATGCGGGTTTTCGTGTGATGGAGATCCCCGTGGTTATGCAGGAGCGTTCCGGAGGCGTGTCCATGCATGACGGATTGAAGCCGCTGTATTATGTCGTCAAAATGATCCTTGCCATCACAATGGTCTTTTTAAGTCAGAGGAGGTGGAAACAGCATGTACCCTAAACAATTTTATGTTTCACTGGTGATCAGCCTGATATTATTCTTTCTGGTCGTGAGATTGATTCAGAAAGGAAGGCTTGAGATTTCCTATTGCTGGCTCTGGCTGGCTGTCGGCATTACGGCTCCGATGATTGTTATCAAGTATGACTGGCTGCTCTGGTTTTCAAATCTTATAGGAGCGGTGTCGCCCGTTACGACTCTTTTCCTTTTTTCCATACTGATATTGTTCCTGATGTGCCTGCAATTCTCCCTGGTCATTTCCCTGCAGCGCAGACAGATTAAAAGACTGACGCAGCAGATCGCCATGCGGACGGAACAGAAATAACAGTGCTCCGCGTTGCCCTCATTACGTCACCGCTTTCTTTAACTGAGAGGTATGGCGATTTCTCGGGAGCGGGAAACACCCAGCCCTCGTATGCCTTGGTGTGTCTTGCTGCGGTTGCTAAACGGGAAGGTATGGATGTTCGGATCATCGATGCGGCCGCTGAAAATCTTTCCATCGAACAAACCGTAACCGAAATCAGAGAATACAAGCCCCATGTAGCCGGAATCAGTTCAACAACCGCAGGTATCGTTGCATCCGGGAAGTTGGCGGCCTGCCTTAAAGATTTGGATAAGGGCCTTGTTACCATCATCGGCGGATGCCATGTCACCTCACTCCCGGAGGAGACATTGTCGGAGTTCAATGGTTTCGACCTCGCAGTCATCGGTGAGGGGGAACTGACATTTGCTGAAATTCTCAGGGCCATTGATGAAACAGGGAGCATACCCAGGACACTACCCGGAACGGCGCACAGACTCAACGGTTCTTTTTCGCTGAACGCTCGCCGCCCCCTGATTCACGATCTGGATGTGCTGCCATTGCCGGCATGGGGGCTTTTGCGCGGTTTTCCGGATTCTTTTCTGCCCTCGCCGGCAAGGATGAACCGGTTTCCCTGTGCCTCGGTTGTTCTCACAAGGGGATGCCCCAATCAGTGTCAATTCTGTGACCGTTCCGTTTTCGGGAACAAGGTCCGCTCCTACAGCCCTGCTTATGCGATCAGCATCTTCAAGGATCTGGCGGATCATTTCGGAGTTAGGGAAATCCTTATTGAAGACGACACATTTATTATTTCCCATAAATTTTCATGCCGGGGCGGCACCCTCAAACGATGAAAATGGGTTATACTGGATCAGGATACGGTTTTATCTCCATGACAGGAGGTCGGGTTTCGTTTGGTGCTGCAAA
>CAZIQY010000193.1:0-1504 GCA_964541605.1 uncultured Syntrophaceae bacterium
GACACCTCCATAAAGAATTTAGTGTCGCAATGGATCACTATTTTCTGACGCCGGTTTATTGATCCAGACCGCCTCGGGCAAGGCCATCGGTTTTGGCATCTTCCCCTTGAATCGCTCCGGATGTTTTGCAAAAGCATCATTTAGAACTACTTGACGCTCCCTGATAATTTGTTCAGTCCGTCCGTAATGGACATTTTCCGGGGTGAGGAATCCGATCCCGGAATGGTAATGCCCGGTATTGTACCAACCGAAAAATCCCTGGCAGAAGGACCTGCTGTCCTCGGCACACCCGAAGCGCTCCGGAAACTCCGGCCGGTATTTCAGGGTCTTGAACTGGGCTTCCGAATAGGGGTTGTCATTGCTCACATAAGGCCGGGAAAGGCTTTTGGTAATCCCCAGATCAGCAAGCAGGAAAGCAACCGTTTTTGAGGTCATACTGGGTCCCCGATCAGAATGGATGCTCAGTTGACTTGATTGAATTTCCTGCTTCTCGCAGGACTGTTCGATCAGTTTCTTTGCCAGAGATGACGATTCCCTGCCCGCTACCATCCAGCCCACGACGTATCGGCTGAAGATATCGAGGATGACATAGAGGTAATAATACGTCCACGTTGCCGGCCCTTTAAGTTTCGTAATATCCCAGGACCAAACTTGGTTGGGTCCTTCTGCAAGCAGTTCCGGTTTGGTGTATACAGGGTGCCGGAGTTGGTTCCTTCTTTCCTTCACTTCCTTGTGAGCCTCCAGAATCCGGTACATGGTCCTCACGGAACAAAGATAACTGCCATCATCCAGAAGGGCGGCATAAACCTCCTGCGGCGCCTTGTCGACGAACCGTCCCTCATGCAGCGTATCAAGAACCCGCTGTTGTTCTTCCGGGGACAGGGCCAACGGCGGCACCGGACGGATACATTCTTTTCCTGAGTCTTCCCCTGGATTTTTCCAACGATAGAAACCGGCGCGAGAAACTGCCAGGGCATTGCAAGCCGGTCTGACACCCACGTCCTTTGCCAGGGAATCGGTCGTTCTCATAAGTTCTCCCCTTCCGTTTGATCCAGGGGGAGATGGAATATCTCGGCAATTTTTTTTTGAGCCTCGATGATGAGTTCGGCTTTTCTCAGCCTTGCCCGCAGCTTATGAATCTCCTTTTCCTGTTCTGCCATACGGCGAATAGAGGGATCAGGCCTCCGGGCTTTGGGGCCTCTCTTCTTGGATGAAAGGGCATCCAAGGTGCCTCGCTCCGCTTGACGACGCCAAGCGGTCAAATTGGAGGAATACAGACCTTCCCTACGCAGAAGAGCGCCAATTTGTCCCTGCTCTTTACAAGCTTCGGCCTCCCTGAGGATACGGCGTTTATATTCCGCCGTGTAACTCCGGCGGGCTGCCTTCTCCGGAACCTCGGGATCGGGAACAACATTGACTTCTTTCTTTTTCATTTATGTTTCTCCTTCCCGCCCTACACTAAATTATTAGGGGGGAAGTGTCTCACTTACATTGGCACAGAGGG